>CAZJRM010000246.1:0-7516 GCA_964547975.1 uncultured Vicinamibacterales bacterium
AACACTCGGCCGACGAGGCACGGTTCATTCTGCTCGGCCTGAGTGCCTCGCTGCGGATGCTTGTCGTCGTCCATGTGTTCCGGACCGAACGAGGGGCCATTCGCCTGATTTCGGCGCGGCAGGCGACCATGTCCGAACGCGCGACCTATTTCGAGAGACTCCGACGATGAAGAAGGAATACGATTTCAGCAAAGCCCGGCCGAATCCGTACGCCAAACGGCTCAAGCGGAGCGTGACGATCCGCTTGGACGAGGTGGCCTTGGCCTACTTCAAGACCCTGGCCGGCGACACCGGGATCCCCTATCAAACGCTGATCAACTCGTATCTGCGTGAATGTGCGGACGCCGGGCGGAAACCCGCAATGCGATGGGTGGTGGCTTCGAAAGGTGCGGCATAACACGCGGCTGCACCCGACGGCGGCCGGGTAGTGGTGAACGAAGGTAGATTCTTGATGGGCGGCCGTCGCGGGTGAGCCGCAGACGTTAGGCTCCTGCGATTGCGATAGCGAAGGACGACGAAACCCATATGCGGTCTGGACTACCGGCCGTGATTCTCATCTTGCTCGTGGCACGGGTCGAAGTGCCGGGCACGGTGAAGGGCTACGTCGTGGATCGCCACGGCTTCGCGCTACCGGGTGCCGAGGTTCTTGCCGTGTCTACCGGAGGAGCGTCAGCACGAGCGGTGACGGACTTGGCGGGCCTCTACGAACTCCGCAATCTCGGGGTTGGCGTGCACTCCGTGAGCGCCCGGCTCACTGGCTTCTCCCCTCCACGACCGAAGGACGTCCGTGTCACGGACGGAAGTACGGAGGAAGCGAACTTCGTCTTGTGCCCCGTGCTCGAGGAGATCGACCATCCGACCATCCCGGTACCGGAGCAATGGCGGCTCTCGACGGTCGTGTTCCGCGTACGCATCATCGCGACCGGAACGTCCCGCACGGGTTGTGCCGAGGAGGACTTCGAACACACGGCCCTGGTCGCCGAGGTGTTCAAGAACAGCGCCAGCCGAGTGGCGGCCAAGACCATTGTGTTCGGGCAGGAGAACTGGCGGGGTGAAGGTCGCGCGTACGCGGTCGGGCAGGACATGGTCGTCTTTCTCAGGGAAACGCCACTTGGATTTCGTCGGACTGCCGGCCCCCAATCGGCGATCCTCTTGCGACCGGGAGAAGACAGCGCCATTCTCGAGACCGTGCGCACGCTCGCAAGGAAGACAGAGCGACATTGACGCAGGCGCCTAACCACGCGCTGCACCCGACGGCCGCCGAAGCGACTCCCAGCGGCCGCGGGTGAGCGCGACACGTTCGGCAGGCTAACGGAGACTAAAGATCGTCGGGACGAAGGCCGGTGTGCTTGGCGATCCGGCTGAGCATCTTGGGCCCGAGTTCCTCGTCGTCGTGGAAGGCAAACACGAGGTCCGGCATCGTGGGGTGGGCGAGCGTGCGGTGGGACCCAGACTGACGCTTGACGGACCAGCCCAGACGGAGCAGGGACGCCAGAACGCGGCGGGCCTTGGACGATGGCCAGCTTCTCACGCGGCGCGGAAGGAGACTTCGAGGAACTCGGCAGGCGCTTCGGCCTGCTCAAGTCGCTCGGCCAGCACGCGCAGGGCTAGCGCTTGAACGCGGGCCATGGCTTCGTCGCGAGTGGCGCCATAGCAGAGGACGCCGGGAAGATCGGGGATTTCGGCAATCCAGCGGCCATCTTCCTCGCGGTCGAGTTCGATCGGGAAGCTGACGCTCATGCGGCTACTCTAGCACGGGTCCCAGGACGCTGCCGAACCCGCGGCTGCATCCGACGGCGGCCGCGGGGCGGTGAACAGGAGTAGATTCTCAGTGGGCGGCCGCCGCTAGCCCCAGTCGTTAGGCAGACAAGACCCGGAAGATGAGACCATCTGGAATTGTCGTCGTTCTGATCGCCACGATCCGAAGGCGCCGTTGGGGCTTGGTGGTCTGGGCGAGTCTCGTAACGGCCGTCGTATTCCTACAGTCGGTTACGCAGGTGCTGGACCTGCCAGAGTACGCCTTCGAGCAGACAGGCCGAGTCGAACTTGCGAGCACCGTACTGGCGGCAATTGCCTCGTGGATTGCGGTCTGGCGCGTATCAGTGCAGATCAAGCCGGCTGGCTAGCAGGCCGCTGCAGCCGACGGCGCGCGGCCTGATACTGGGCGCGCCACGGCTGAAACCCGGCGTTAGGCCGACGACGGGATCCACGCCTTGTCGATCGATGCATTACCGTGGTAATATAAAGCGTATGGCAATCGCACGATCACGGGTTACGTCTCAGGGGCAGGTGTCGGTCCCCGCGGCAGTACGTCGAAAGCTGGGTATCGGACCGGGCTCCCTGCTGGAATGGAATGAAGAGGGAAACGCGGTCGTCGTCCGCCGGTCCGGGCGGTATACGTCCCTGGATATCCACCGGGCGGTATTCGGGCACGAAGACGTGCGGCCACGATCGGTCGCCGAATTGAAGGACGGCATTCGAAAGCACGTCCGGGAACGCCATGCGCGCGGTTGATACGAATGTCCTCGTGCGGCTCCTGACGCGCGACGACGCGAAGCAGACCGCGGTGGCCGACGCCTTCGTCCAATCAGGCGCCTGGGTGTCGACCGTGGCACTGGCCGAGACCACCTGGGTGCTCGGGGCCGTCTACAATCGTGATGCGGCACAAGTCGCCCGGGCGGTCGAAATGCTCTTGCACCACCAGTGCCTGACGCTGCACGAACCAGAGGCGGTGGCGGCGGCCCTTGAGACGTTCCGGCGGCGGCCCGCACTCGGGTTTTCCGACTGTCTACTCGTGGAGCTCGCGCGTCGAGCTGGCCACCTGCCCCTCGGCACGTTCGATCGGGATCTGAGTAGGGTCGACGGGACGGAGAAACTGTAGGACTTCGACCTAACATCGCCTGCACCCGACGGCCGCGCCGTTGAAAGCGCCATGGGCGGCTGCGGGTGAGCCGCAATCGTCAGGCTGCTAGCGGACGAGAGACCCGACGAAGGCACTTCATGAGTCCCAGTCACTTCAACTTCGTCGTCATGGGCACGGTGCAAATCGTGTTGGGCGCCGCGATGATCGCTGTTGGCATCACCGGCTTTCTCAAGGTGTTCTCCGCCGGGCGGGGCGAGGCATTGCGGCTGGTTCTATTCGGTTTGGGCACCGCCCTCGCCGGCTACGGGACGCGGTCCCGGCAATCGTGGGAGGAGTCGACCTCCGCAATTGGATGGCTCGGCGTTGTGTGTATGGCGGCTCCGGTCATGTTTGTGGCTCTCCGGTGGTTGTACCGACGTCGTCTTGGTCGCACGGCGGGTGACCTTCGCGATAGCAGGCTGCTGCCTCACAAGCCGACGAGTGGC
The DNA here is from genome assembly GCA_964547975.1 of uncultured Vicinamibacterales bacterium. Taxonomy (GTDB): domain Bacteria; phylum Acidobacteriota; class Vicinamibacteria; order Vicinamibacterales; family JAKQTR01; genus CAYJPV01. Next base: position 3,349 of record CAZJRM010000246.1, read on the forward strand.
TGCCCGTGTGAGTCGAGCAAGGACTGAGACTCGCCGCTCGCGGCTGATGCGGTAACGTCCGGCAACAAATGGGAATGTCCCTACTGATCCAGGAGGTTCCCGCGGCCAGTGCGCCAATGGACCTGCTGCTGCTGGAAGGAAGCTATCCGGACCTCAATCGAATGGGCGTGGAGCGGTCTCGGAAGATGAGCGTCGGGCAGATCGCGGGTCGAATCCGGTGTGCGCAAGGTGTGATCCGCTGACCTGGAGGACGAGTGTTTCGCGTTTGGACGCTGCCCGTCGTCGCGCTGAGCGGCGCGCTTTCGTGGCTCGCAGTTCGCCTGCACTGGCGCGTGCCGTTTCGCCGGGCCGCCACGGAAGCGTTCTTCGCCGGCTACCTCAGCGCGCTGTTCTTCACCGTCTTCCTCATGGGCATTCCCGTGGGTCCGGCCAGGGAGATTTCCGCGACGTGGGCGTCGATCAACCTTGTCCCTGGCCGCACGATGGTCGGCGTCGTCCGCGACTTCCCGGAACGGATTGTCTGGCAGGTCTTCGGCAACGTCTTGCTGTTCGCGCCGCTCGGGTTCTTCCTCCCGTGGGTCAGCGCGCGCTGCCGACACCTCGCGACGACTGTCTCGGTCGGCCTCGCCGTGTCCGTCGGTATCGAGTTCGTCCAACTTGCGATGCTGGTCGCCGGCCTTTCGCGCAGGGCCGTGGACATAGACGACGTGATGCTGAACGTGACGGGCGCGTACCTCGGTTTCCTGGTGTGGCAGGCAAGGGAGCGTGCGTGATGTCCAAGGTCATCGCGATCATGACCATGTCGCTCGACGGGTTCGTCGCCGATCCCGACGATGGCGTGGGCGACGTGTTCGACTGGTACATGAACTCGGGTGACGTCGAGGTTGAGGTCGGCGGTTCGGATCCGATGACGTTCCGGGTCTCCGAGCCGAGCGCCAGACACATCCGCGATCTCTTCTCCGAACTCGGTGCCGTGCTCACGGGCCGGCGCACGTTCGAAGTCGCCCATGGCTGGGGCGGAAACCACGCGTGGGGACCGGCGTTCGTCCTGACCCACCAGGTCCCGGAGGGCTGGCCACGGCCCGGTTCGACCGTCCATTTCGTCACCGAAGGCATCGAGAGCGCCGTGCGGCAGGCCAAAGCCGCCGCCGGCGGGAAATCCGTCGGCGTGCATGGTCCGGACACGGTCCGCCAGTGCCTCGAGGCCGGCCTCCTCGACGAACTCCACGTCGACGTCGCGGCGCTGCTGCTGGGTTCGGGCATTCGGCTCTTCGACGGGCTCGCGGGCGCGCCGATCGTGCTCGGCAACCCGACGGTTATTGCAGGCGCAGGCGTGACGCACCTGCGCTACCCTGTACGAAAGCCGTAGGTACCATCATGCGCAAAGCACTGCTCGCGTTGACGGTCGTCGCGACCGCCATTGCCGCGGTCGTGGTGATCGACCAGGCCAGTGCACGGTTCTGCCACATCGCAGGCGGTGTACTCATCGCGATCGGGATTCCTCTCCTGATCCTGTCCCGCGTCCATCTCGGGCGGGCGTTCGCGATCGCTCCCAAGGCGACGGAACTCGTGACGAGCGGGGTGTACGCGAAGGTGCCGCACCCGCTGTACGCCTTCCTGGACGTGGCGCTGATCGGCGTGGTCATCGCCCTGCGCCTCCCGTGGCTCGTGCTGGCGTGGCTCGCGCTGGTCGGGGCGCACACGTGGGCGGCGCGCCGCGAGGCGAAGGTGCTCGAGGCCGCGTTCGGCGACGCGTATCGCACCTACCGCGCGCGGACGTGGTGGTAGGAGACGCGATGCGACCGCTGCGCTACTTCATCAATGTCACCCTGGATGGCTGCTGCGATCACCGTGCCGGCCTTCCGGACGTAGACCTTCATCGTCATGCGATGGAGGCCATCTCGTGGGCGGACGCGCTGCTGTACGGTCGGGTCACGTACGAAATGATGGAGGCGGGATGGCGGACGCCCGCGTCGCCTGGCGCAAGGCCGGCATGGATGGAGCCGTTTGCGAAGACGATCGACGCGGCAAAGAAGTACGTCGTGTCGAGCACATTGCCGTCCGTCGACTGGAACGCGGAACTCGTGCGCGGGGACCTGGGCGAGGCCGTCCGGCGGCTCAAGCAGGAGCCGGGACAGGGGCTGCTTACCGGTGGTGTGACGCTCCCGCGCGCGCTGGCGGAACTGGGCCTCATCGACGAGTACGAGGTCGTCGTGCATCCCAGGATCGCCGGCCACGGTCCGACGTTGTTCGCCGGGTTGTCGACGTGGATCGACTTGGAGCTGGTGAACCGACTGGAACTCGGCTCGGGCGCCGTCGCGCTGCGCTATGAACTGCGGAAGTAGCCGTTGAGTGGAGCCTCTATGCACGCATCAGACGACTTGCGTTTCCCGATCGGCAGGATGCCGGTCCTCGACCATGAGATCACCGCGCAACAGCGGGAGGCGTGGATCCGAACGATCGAGGAATTGCCGAAGAAACTGCGCCAGGCCGTCCGGGGATTCACGCCCGAGCGCTGGGACACGCCGTACCGGCCCGGAGGCTGGACGGTTCGCCAGGTGGTCCACCACATTCCCGACAGCCACGTGAACGCCTACGTCCGCGTGAAGATGGCGTTGACCGAGGACGAGCCCACGATCAAACCGTACGACGAAGCCGCCTGGGCCGAACTCCCCGACACGCGCGACGTTGCCCCGGAAGTCTCACTCGCCATGCTCGATGCGCTGCACGCGCGGTGGGCCGCCCTGTGGCGCGCCCTGTCCGAGCCGGCGTTCCGGCGCACCTACCGTCACCCCGAGCACGGGCGGACGTTCACCATGGAGCAGGTGCTGGGGATGTACGCCTGGCACTCTGAACATCACCTGAGGCACATCACTGCGCTCTGCGAGCGGATGAACTGGACGTGAACCCCTCGCTTTGAGGTAACCTTCTCTCATACCCCATTGAATGACGACCCGCGGGCGCCCCGGGCGCCGGGCGTGCGTACGTCATGTGACGGTTGGAGCGTGAGCGATGGTTCATGCAGACACCGAGAAGTACAACGCGTCGCAGGTCGCTGGCGACCGGGAGGTGTGCGACCGCCTGGCAAGGGAGATAGGGCGCAACCTGCCCGAGGCCGAGAACAAGATCTGGCATGGGCATCCGGTCTGGTTCCTGGACGGGAACCCGGTGGTCGGTTACAGCAAACTCAAGGGCAGCGTGCGACTCCTCTTCTGGAGCGGTCAGTCCTTTCACACAAAGGGGCTCCAGAAGGAAGGCACGTTCAAGGCGGCCGAAGCGCGCTATACATCGGCGGACCAGATCGATCCCGCGTCGCTGGGCGCGTGGCTGTCCGAAGCCCGCGAGATCCAGTGGGACTACAAGAGCATCGTCCGCCGGAAGGGCCGGCTGGAACGCCTGAAGTGAGAGATTGATCACCACAACACCTCGAAGCGGAGGATGCCGATGAAGCGCGTGACTGGAATCGGAGGGATCTTCTTCAAGTCGAAGGATCCGAAGGCGCTCGGTGAGTGGTACCGAACCCATCTCGGGCTGAACGTCGAGGAGTGGGGCGGCGCCGTGTTCTCGTGGGCCGACGACCCGTCCGAGGGCAAGGGCACGACGATCTGGAGCCCGTTCAAGCAGGAGACCACCTACTTCGAGCCGGGCACCGCGCCGTTCATGATCAACTTCAGGGTGGCCGACCTCCACGGGCTGCTGGCGGCGCTGCGGGCCGAAGGTTGCGACGTGCAGGACAAGGTCGAAGAATCCGAATACGGGAAGTTCGGCTACGTCATCGACCCGGATGGCAACAAGCTCGAACTCTGGGAGCCGCCCAGCGGCCGGTAGGCTATGGACGCCCTGTTCCTGCTGCCGGGCACCATCCGGCTCGACCCGGCGATCGACGCGTGGCTGTCGGCGCGGCCGCCCGAACTCGGCGCGCTGGCGCGCCACTGGTTCGGGCGCATCCGCGACTGCGGCGACGATGTGCGCGACGTGATGCACGACGGCTGTCCGACGGCGTGCGTCGCGGACGCGGCGTTCGCGTACGTCGGCGTCTACACGGCGCACGTGAGCATCGGGTTCTTCCACGGCGCCGAACTGGCGGACCCCGCGGGTCTCCTGCAGGGATCCGGCCGGCGCATGCGGCACGTCAAGCTGAGGCCGGGCGAGCCGTTCGACGCCGCGG
>CAZJRM010000247.1:0-7471 GCA_964547975.1 uncultured Vicinamibacterales bacterium
GCATGCCCGGGCCGCCCTTCGGCCCTTCGTAGCGGATGACGACCACGTCGCCGGCCTTGACCTTGCCGGCGAGGATGCCGTCGCAGGCATCTTCCTGGCTGTCGAAGATGACGGCCGGGCCCTTGAACCTCCGCATCGCCTCCGCCACGCCCGCGAACTTCACCACGCTGCCCGCCGGCGCGAGGTTGCCGTAGAGAATCGCAAGGCCGCCAGACTGGCTGTACGCCTTGGCCATGGGCCGAATCACATCCTTGTTCCGGATGGTGGCCTTCCTGATGTTCTGCCCCAGCGTCTTGCCCGTCACCGTCGGGCAATCGAGCGTGAGCAGGCCCGGCTTCTTCGCGATCTCGCGCAGGATCGCGGAAATCCCGCCCGCGCGATCGACGTCCTCGATGTGATAGTCGCTGCTCGGCGACACCTTGCAGATGTTCGGCGTCTTCGCGGCAATCGCGTGCATCCGCTTCATGTCGTACTTCACGCCGGCTTCGTAGGCGACGGCCAGCGTGTGGAGCACTGTGTTGGTGGAACCGCCCATCGCCATGTCGAGGGCAATCGCGTTGTCGATCGACGCCTGCGTCACGATGTCGCGAGGCTTGAGGTCTTCCTTTACCATCTGCACGATGCGCGTCGCCGCCTGCGCGAAGAGCGCCTGGCGCCGCGGGTCTTCCGCGAGGATGGTGCCGTTGCCCGGCAGCGCGAGACCGAGCGCTTCGCACAGGCAATTCATCGAGTTGGCCGTGAACATGCCGGAGCACGACCCGCAGCCCGGGCACGCGTTGTCCTCGAGTTCCTGCAGCTGGAGCGTGGTGATCTTCTTGTCCTTGAACGCGCCCACGCCCTCGAACACCGAGATCAGGTCGACCGGCCGCCCGTCTTTCAGCTTGCCCGCGCGCATCGGCCCGCCGGAGACGAACAGCGTCGGGATATTCACGCGCATCGCGGCCATCATCATGCCCGGCACGACCTTGTCGCAGTTCGGGATGCAGATGACCCCGTCGAAGCAGTGCGCGCGCAGCATGGTCTCGACGGCGTCGGCAATCGTCTCGCGGCTCGACAACGAGTACCGCATGCCCATGTGACCCATCGCAATCCCGTCGTCCACGGCGATGGTGTTGAAGACGAACGGCATGCCGCCGGCCTCGTAGACGGCCTGCTTCACGGCGACGCCGATCTTGTCGAGATGGATGTGCCCGGGCACGATGTCCGTGTACGAGTTCGCGATGGCAATGAAGGGGCGCTTGAAGTCCTCGTCCTTCACTCCGCACGCCTTGAGCAGTGAACGATGCGGCGCGCGTTCGAATCCCTTCTTGATGGTGTCGCTGATCATGTCTCGTCGCCTCCGCGCGTGCCCGGCCGATGGGTTGTGGGTTGTCGTCTCCATGATGGCACGGAGCGCGGGTGCATGCTACCCGGGGAGTCGTTGGAGAGTCGTTGGCCGGCGAGGGGATGGCGGTGGTCGGCCTGCGGTAGACTGACGCCATGTACCGCCTGCTCGTCGTCTTCATCGCGATCCTCGTCCCCGCTGTCGGCGCTTCCCAGACAACGACGGCGCCCGTCCCTGCCGTCGCGGCGCTGACGTTCGATTTCACCGAGGTGGCGCCCGGCGTGCACGTCGCGATCGCACGCGGCGTCCCGTATTACGTCGCGAACTCCGTCGTCATCATCGGCGGAGACGACGTCCTGCTGGTAGACAGCAGCGCTGGCCCTGGCGAAGGCGCCACCCTCCGGCAGGCCATTCGTACCCTCACGCCCAGGCCGATTCGATACGTCGTCGACACGCACTTCCACTTCGATCACGCCCTCGGGCATGCGGCGTTTCCCGGCGCGGTGACGATCGGTCACGTCGAGACACGCGCAGGACTCATGCTCGGTGTCCGCCAACCGACGCTGGCGTCGAATATTGCCGCCTTGCCCGGCCGCGCGGGCACACTGCGCGCCCAGGCGGCGGCGGAAGGCGACCGCGCGAAACGCGAGGGGCTCGAGAGGGATGCCGCCAGCACCGACGCGTACGGTAAGGCACTCGCGGCGCTCGCGCCCTCGACCTCCGATCTCACGTTCTCGGACGGGCTCACCGTGTGGCTCGGCACGCGCGAAGTACGAATCCTGCACCTCGGGCGCGGGCACACGGCAGGAGACACCGTCGTGTACCTGCCCGCCGAACGGGTCATCTGCACGGGTGACCTGTTCAACGGCTACATCGGGTACATGGGGGATGCGTTCGTCGACGAGTGGGCCGAGACACTCGGTCGGCTCGCGCAGATCGACTTCCAGACCGTCGTCGCGGGCCACGGTCAGCCGTTCAGGGGGAAGGAGCGAATTGCCCCCGTCCAGGCGTGCCTGCGGGACCTGTGGCGCCAGGCCGAGGCCATGAAGCGTGCGGGGACGCCGGCGAACGAGGCCGCGGCGCGAGTCGACCTGCGGGCGCACGCGGCCCAGTTCCCCGCACTGGCGACGGTGGGATTCACGCCATTGGCGGTCGCGCGAATCTACGCGGTCATCGACGCACGGACGGCGGGGCAGCGGTAGCGGACGGGGCGCGCGCCGTTACAGATCGGGCATCGCCGGGCAACTTCTGCCCTCCCCTGGGGGCGACCGGCGTCCGCTCCCTGCTCGAAAGAGCCCGGAAATGCCCACGGTTGCACGACCTCGGCCACGCAAGGCCCGAGGCGCGGAACTTGCAATGATGGATCGCGCTGGAGTGTCTCCGGATGCGTTCGACCCATCTCCTCGCCGTGCTCCTCGCACTCGTCACGTTCGGATGTAAGGGAACGAGTCCGACGGCCCCGACAGCCGTCGCGCCGCCGAACGTCTCCGCCACCCGCGTCGTGGCTGTCGGCGGTTCCCTGGCGTTCGGCGCTATCGAGGTCGGCAAGTCCGCGGAGTTGACGATCAGTGTCGGGAACACCGGAACGGGCACCCTGACGGTCACCGGCATCACTGTTCCCGGGGGGTACGCCACGAACTGGCAGACCGGGATCATCCCTCCCGGCAGTTCGCAGCCGGTGACGGTGCGTTTCGCGCCGAGTGCCGTGCAGGCCTACGACGGGACGTTGACCGTCAACGGCGATCAGACCTCCGGCACGAATACGCTCACGGTCAGCGGTGCCGGCGCGGCGCAGCCCAACACGCCGGCGTCCATCAAGGGCATCGTCAATGCGGTTGGCGCGGGGCCGTTGAAGGGCGCGTTCGTCGAGGTCCGGGACGGCCCCGACGAAGACAAGTACGTCGAAACCGACGCGGCCGGCAACTTCCTGCTGTCCGGGTTGAAACCGGGCACAGTGACCGTGCGCGCCTCGATGGACGGATACGCAGACGTCGATCAGCGTGTGACCCTCGTGCCTGGCGCGATCCTCGCGCTCACCTACGCCCTCGAGAAGAACGGTTCCCCGACCTCGCCCACGACGCCGACCACGCCGCCCACGACGCCGCCGACCACACCCACGACGCCGCCGACCACACCCCCGACGACGCCATCCTCGGCGACGGCATACGACGAACAAATCCTGGCGCTCGTGAACGACCACCGGAGGAGCATCGGCAAACCGGCGCTCGTGATGACCCAGGTGATCTGGGTTCAGGCCAACGGGCACAGCCAGGGTATGGCAACGGGGGCGGTCGCGTTCGGGCACTCCGGATTCGACGCGCGCATCGCGGCCATTCGCGCGGCGCTGGGATCCGGCGGTTCCGGATCCGAGAATGTCGCGATGGGCTTCACGTCGGCCTCGGCCGTCGTCAGCGGCTGGCTCGGCAGCTCGGGGCACCGTGCCAACATCGAGAGCAACGCGACGCGCACGGGCATCAGCGCGGTGAAGTCTGCCGGCGGGACCTGGTACTACACGCAGATCTTCTACTGACGCCGCCGGGCGGCGTCCCGCGCGTGTTGATCCCGAACCAGCCGCTGCCCCAATATGGGGTATGCCGTTCTCTGCTGGCACCGCCGTGGCCGTCGCAGGCCTCCACACCCACGGGCGAGTGCTCGAGGTGCTCCCCGGCGGCCGCTACCGCATCGCGGTTGGCGGCCTGACGATGATCTGCGCCGAGGGGCAGTTGGAAACCGTCACGCATTCGAAGAAGCAGCAGCGGCGCGAACGGGAAGCGCCGGCGCGCCGGGCCGAGGTACCCCAGCCCGCAGCCGGCACCACCGCGCCTGACCTCTCGCGTTACCAGTCGATCGACCTCCACGGCATGACCGTTCCCGAGGCGCTGGCCGCGTTGCCGCCGTTCATCGATCGCGCGATTCGCGCCGGTCTCACCCACGTGCGGATCATCCACGGGATCAGCGGAGGCCGGCTGCGGATGGCCGTCCGCGAGTGTCTCTCCGGAGTGCCCAGCGTCGTCTGCGCGGTCCCCGAGGAAGGAAACCCTGGTGTGACCGTCGCGCACTTCTGACATCCGGCCCATTACGCCCCCTCGGCGCCCCCAGTCGTTCCGCCCCGAAGGAGATCGTCATGTTTCGACACGTCGTCAGCGTGCTGTTCTTGTCGTTCGTGTGCGCCAGTGTGTCCGCGGCCCAGGAGACGGACGTCAAGGGCAGCAAGGACCATCCGCTGCTGAGCCGGATGGCGGGCTACTACATCTCGAGCTACGAGACCAAGGAGTTCGACAGCGTCGACGTCGCGTACCTGAGCGGCGCCGAAGCGAAGTGGGAAGGCCGCGTCGTTCGCCTGGCCTACACGGTGCAACCTGGCGGCCGGCAGGTCTCGATGAACCAGGTCGGCAAGAACTACGAGGGCGCCATCCTCAAGGCCGGCGGCAAGATCCTCTACACGGATGGACGCGTCGTCTGCGCGCGGATCGAGAAGGGGGGCGCGAAGACCTACGTGCAGGCGTCGGCGTTCAACGATGGCGCCAACTACGAGCTGATCATCGTCGAAACCGGCACGATGAACCAGGAAGTCGTGGCCGACGCCGCGGCGCTCCGGCAGGGCATTGCCGCCGAAGGCAAGGTGGCCGTTTACGGCATCTATTTCGACTCCGGGAAGGCGACGCTCAAGGCGGAGTCGGAGCCGACACTCGCGCAGATCGTCAAGCTGCTGCAGCAGAATCCGCGACTGAGCGTGCTGGTCGTGGGCCACACCGACGCCACCGGGGCGTTTGACGCGAACCTGAAGCTGTCGGCGGAGCGGGCCGGTGCCGTTGTCACCGCCCTGGTCGAGCGTGGCATCGCCGCGGGCCGGTTGAAGCCTCACGGTGCGGGCTCGACGTGCCCCGTCGAGACGAACCGCACCGAAGACGGAAAACGGAAGAACCGCCGCGTCGAGCTGGTCGAACAGCTCTGAGCGCCGTCCGCCGACGCTCAGCGCCGTGCGTCGAGCCAGCGGATCAGGTCCGCCATGTTCCTGATGTACGTGCCTGTCGAGATGCCGACGACATCCGGGCCGGCGCGATATGGTGACGTGTCGCTGTCGTCACCCACCTGGGTGCGCGAGAAGTCGCCAGGCACGGCCGTCGCCGATCCGTCGCCCTGATAGGGATGACTCGTGGAGCCGAGCGGACCGATCCAGCGGCCTTCGGCGTCGAGTGTGGCGACGGCTCGGGCCGCGCGGGCCTCGGGAGTCAGGGCGGCCGCGGGTCCGAACGCCGGAGCGTCTCGGACGGTGAAGTATTTCGGGGGCAGGACACGAGGCGCGTCCGGCCGGAGCGGTGAACGCGCGGCCAGGCCAGCCGCCGGCTCGGCCAGTGCGGCGAGGTATTCCTGCCTCAGCCGCGCGGTGTCGATGGTCCTGAACGAACTGTAGTGTCCGATGGTCCCGCGCGGGTCGCGATCGACGTAGTACTCGCCGTTGACGACGTTCGACCCGCGCCGGTGCACGTAGAGCGGCCTGTCGGTGCCGACCTCGACGAACGTCGGGTGGGTCTGGCCGTTGGCGACGGTGGCCACGTCGGGCGGCAGTCTCACGGCCTCCAGCCAGTCGAGGGCCTCCGGGATCCGCACAAGGAACGAGCGGTCGCCCGTCAGCTTGTAGAACTCGATCAGATGTCCGATGTTGGCGGCGGTGCCGTGCGTGGCGAGCCCCGTGGGTTCGTAGGTCCGCGCGCCGGCGGGCTTGAGATCCGGGGTGTACTGCAGGGACCAGCCGGCTTGCGGCGCTGGTTGCTGCGTGAGGACGAAGGCACGCATTCCGCGGGCGATCGGGTCGAGCAACCGGCGGTCGCCAAGCGCCTGGAAACACGTGATGAGCAGCGTCACGTTTCCCGCGGCCACGTCGTCGTTGAACGTGAGGAAGGGCGTGTAGTCCGGCCTTCCGTGGTGCGAGAACTCGGGGTTGAGCGGATAACGCTGCGGCCAGGCGCCGATGGGGTACTGGCTGTCGAGGACGAACTGGATGGCCCGGTCGAGGGCCGTCTTGATGGCCGGATCCCGGCGCTCGAGGTAGAGGCGCAGCAGGAACAGCGTCGACTGGGACGTGCCGCCGTCGTCAAACGTCGCGTTGCCCCAGTCGTGCTGGAACTCTTCCAGGCGCCAGGCGTTGCGGCCGACGGTGGCGTACCACTCGCGCAACGACGCCGCGCCTGCGGTGTCGAAGACGTAGTTCCACCCGCCGGCGGGATGCTGGGCGGCGAGGAGCGCGCGCGCGACCCCTTCGGCTGCCCGCAGGTAGTACGCGTCTCCGGTGGCGTGATACGCGTCGAGGAAGGCGTGCCCCATGCTGGGAGTGCCCGGTGGCTGCAGCCAGATCATCGAGCGGCGTGCTTCGATCTCGCCCCAGCGGCGGGAGAGATCGGGCAGGTAGTTCCAGACGTAGCCGCCGGAGGTCGCGACCCTTTCGACCATGAACGTCGTCGCCCGTTTCATGGTGTCGAGGACCTGCGTCCGGCTGAGCGGCGCCGCCGGTTGCGAGCCGCCCTGAGCGAGGGCGGGGGCCCGGTTCCCCGCGGCGGCCAGCGCCATCGTCCCAAGCAACAGGATTCCCGGAGAGAGCAGGCGTGATCGCGGCATCGAGTCGAACTCCATCCGGCGTCCATTAGACCACAGCCCCCGCCCCGCCCTCCGCGCGCACCCGAGGGTCAGGCCCCTTTTCTCATTTCAGTCTCATTTTCGACATCAGAGCGCAACGCGTCCGTCCGGCAACGTGGAGAGACCGCTCGTGTTGGCGCAGAGCGGATAGTCCCGGGCCTGACGGTCAGGGAACAATCTGGAGAATATGTGGAGGGATTCGGCAATGTTGTTTGGCAAGACGAGAGTTGGCGCGACGCTCGCCGTGGCTGCCGTGGCGATGCTATGCATCGGAACCACCGAGGCGTACGCCCAGAAGAAGATGACGCGGCTCGGCAACCCCGGTACCAGGTTCACCGCACCGATCAAGAACGTGGCGGCGCTCAAGAAGTCCTTCGCGGCCAAGAAGACCCAGGCGGATGTGACGGCGGTTCTCGACAAGGCCGGCGTGGCTTCGCTGGCGCCGCTGGTGCTCGCGGTGTTGACTGAGGGGAAGGTGACCGAGACGAAAGTCGAGGTGGGGACGCCGATTCG
>CAZJRM010000248.1:0-1593 GCA_964547975.1 uncultured Vicinamibacterales bacterium
CTGCAGCGTCGAAACACGCGCGCACGGCGGTGCGTGTCTCGTCGGGCGTGCAGCGGACGAAGTGGTGGCCCTGGTCGAAACCGCCAATCATGCAGACGCGCGAGCCGATGCGGGCCTTCGCCTCGGCCAGCCGCGTGTCGCCACCCATGTCCGGCGGCGTGAAGGTCTCCATCGCGTCCGGGCCCATGTCCGCCAGGCGCTCCAGGAACGGCATCATGCCGCCGCACGTGTGATACACGATGCGCTGGCCCATGGCGTGCGCGGCTTCGATAAGCGGCACGTCGAACGGGGCCACGAACCGGTCGAAGATCTTCGGCGAAATGACCGTGGACGAGGCGTCGCCTCCACCGAGTTCCAGGACGTCGAACGGCGCCCCGGTGGACGAGGACAGGAACGCGAGTTTCCGATCCCGCAGGATGGCGAGGAATGCCCGCACCCACTCGGGGTCGTCGTAGGTCGCCATGATGAGCGGCTCGATGCCGAACAGCACGGCCGCGTCCTGCCAGCACCCCGGCTGGCCGTAGAGCATGAACCCCGGGACGGCACCCCGGACGATGCCGCGTTCGCCGATCTCCCCGTGCGCGGCCCGCACCGCGGGGACGTCGCAGCAGGGGACCGGGGCGAAGCGCGCGATGAGTTCGATGTCGCCGGGATTCTTGACGAGGCGCTCGGCCACCCACACGGTCTTTCCATCGTCCTGCAGGACCATCGACAGCGTGCCGCCAGGCATGACGCAGCGGTAACGGGTCGTGCCGTAGTCCGGATCCGGAATCGTCTCGCGTTCGACGCGCCAGTCGTCGGAGACGAAGCACCAGCCCTCGCGGTGCAGGTCAACTGCCGGATCGGAAACGACGCCTGCCGCTCCAGGCACGAGTGGCGTCGTCCAGTGAATCGCGTCGAGGCCGTAGCGGTCGAAGAAGGCCATGTCCGACGCGAGGCCGGACTCCCGCAGGAACGACGGCATCAGGTGATGCGTCGTCACCGGCAGCCGGTCCGGCACGCCACGGTCGAGGGCGGTCAACAGTCGTTCACGGGAGGTCATACGTTACAGGCTCACGGCTCACGGCTCACGGCTTACGGCTTACGGCTCACGGCTCACGGCTCACGGCTCGCGACTCACGGCTTACGGCCTTACAGGCTGTCGAACTACATCTCGTGCCAGGCAGGGCTGAAGCCCTGCCCCACGACCGTCACCCCCATGCCCCACGTCCCTATCCAAGAGGCCGCCCGGCCATCCGCTCCATGTAGCCCGGGTCGATGTGCGGCGTGTCGGAGGCGTGGCGGCGCATGAGACCGATGCGCGTGGCGAGCAGCGTCTTCAGGTTGCGGCCGTGCATCAGCGGCGTTTCGCCTTCGCCCGTCGTCGCCATGAACTCGACACCCGAGTCGACGAGCGCCATGAGGTCCGTGCTGTTGGCGATCTCCTTGACGATCATGTCATCCAGGATCGAGCGCGCCCTGGCCCGATCGTCATCGGTGGCGGCCTGCATCCAGCCGTAGACCCCGACCACCCACGCCGCGAGGTTGCGGTGGGTCATCATCCAGCAGCGCAGGGCCTTCAGCCGCACGAGATGGTCGCTGATGACGTTGACG
>CAZJRM010000248.1:1693-7459 GCA_964547975.1 uncultured Vicinamibacterales bacterium
TACCAGGTGAACCCGATGGTGGCGTAGAGCGTGCTCGTGTTGGGGAAGGCGAGGACGGCCTCTTCGGCGTCGGCCCACGACGCGCGCAGCACCGGCCCGAACTCCGGGCCGGCCCAGGTGTCAGCGATCGAGGCGATCGTGCGGTCGATGTCCAACCCGGCGTCGAACTGCAGGCGACGCATCACCTCGTGGTTGACGTTGAACGGGACGAGTTCCGGCGGGCAGGTGCCGCCGACGTCGGCGAGGGACGCCACGCCGTTCGTGTGCAGCATGTGGAGGCGCTGCCACGTCAACCGCGGGTACGGGACGCCGAGGAGCGGCGCGAACATCTGGTGCGGACCGGCGGAGAAGTAGTAGTGCGCCATCGCGCCGCGCGCCGTCAATTCAGCACCGAGTTCGCGTTCGCGCGGCGCGAAGTCCTGCTGGTAGACGGAACCGCCGTTGATCTGGCTGTTGTCCGGGTAGCGCGGATGGCGGTACGGCATTTCCCAGCCACGTGCGATGAGCGACGTGGTTTCGACGTCGATGCCGTTCCCGAGCCCGCCCCACACGGTGTCGTGTTCGCCGTAGAACGACTCGAGACGCGTGATGACGCGGAAGTCCTGGTTGATCTCGCGCGCCGCATCGCGCAGCAGCGCCAGGAACTGGACCACGTGGCTGCCCGCCGTCCTCGCGATCGCCGCATCATCACGCCACTCGCGAATCATGTAAGGCCCGCCGTTGCGACCGACGTAGAGCGACTTGGTGTGTTCGAATCCCGACCCGCTGTCGTTGCTCCACACCGCGATGTAGCCGAGGTCGGGCACTTCGTGGAGGAGCGCCCGGATCATGTCGGCGTAGTGCTGCCGCACGAGCGGATGCGTCAGCGTCATCGTGTATCGCGGGCGGAACGATCGGAACGGGTGATCGACGCGGGGGCCGCGAAGCATCGGATAGCGGGCGAAGAACTCTTCGGGCACGTTGCGCGGCTCGAAGCTCAGCAGGCCCGGCACCATGCCGTACTTGCGGGCGAGCGCCGCGTTCCGCTTCAGCCTGGCGAGGTTCGCGGAAAGGTAATAGAAGGGATAGAGGCCCTTGTTGAGCGATGAATACACGAACTGGTCCATCGCGGGACAGTACGTGTAGAACATCGGGTAGACCTCGCCCTTCGGACCGGTCTCGATACCCATGGGATACGCCAGGGCGTTCACCTCGGCGTGCGTGAACCCCAGGCGCGCGAGTTCGCGGACGTAGGTCTCGGGATCGAGGCCGTGCTGCTCGCGCGCTTCCTGGGTCAGGAAGATGTCGTAGGTCGAGCGGTTCCAGCCGAACGTTGGCGAGAACGTCGTGCCCGCCGCCAGGTCATCGACGTCTTCGTCGAGGCGCGTGTCGAGCAGGTGACTCACGGCCCAGTAGAGCAGGTGCCCGCCGGGCGACGAGAGCCGGCCGGAGCCGTCACGGGTGAGTTGCAGTGAGATGGCTTCGGCATGACTCCCCTCGACCTCGCTCGGGGCAGGAAAGCCCTGCCCCGCATCCCGAGGCGTGCTCGCGACTTCGAACACACCCGCCGCGGGGGCCAGCGTCGGCCCGACTTCGATCGTGGCCCCGCTGTGCTCAGCGATGAGCCAGGCGACGGTCTCGATCACCGGTGGCGCACCAGCCTCAAAACGAACCTCTCTAACCCGGGACAGCGCTTCTCGAACGGTCATGAGCATCCTCTGAGCCGGCTGAAGCCGGCTCCCATGTGTTTCGATCCAGGTTCCACGCGTTCAAGCCCTCTCCGGCACACCGCCTACAGACTTCCCAGGGCGGCGAGCAATCGATCGACCTCGGACACGTCGTTGCACACGTGGAACGACGCGCGAACGGCGTCCAGTCCGCCCTCGGTCACGCTGCGCACCCGAAGCCGCCGCCGGCCAAGTTCCGCCGCCACCTGGCGGTTATCCCGGCCTTCCAGAGCGAAGGAGATGATCGCCGTCCGGTCGGCGCGTTCGCGCGGCGACAACAGCCGCGCGCCGCGTACCTGCCGCAGGCCTTCCACGAACCGCTCGGCGAGGCTCCGGTCGTAGGCCCAGGCGCGGTCGAGGCCGATGGCGTTGATGAACTGCGCCCCGGCCTCGAGGCCATAGATGAGGGCGTCGTTCTGCGTGCCGTATTCGAACCGCTGCGCCGTGGGTTGCAGCACCAGTCGTCGCTCCGCCAGCGAACTCGACGCGTCCGAATACGCGCCGACGACGGACGGCATCGCGTCGACAATGCGGTCTTTCCGAATCCACAGGATGCCGGTCCGTTTCGGGCCCAGGATCCACTTGTGACCGGACGCCGCGTAGAAGTGCGCGCCCGATCGGCCCAGATCGCAGGGCACATGCGCCCACGACTGCGCGCCATCGAGGGCAAAGGCCAGTCCGTGCTTCGCCGCGATCGCGCCGATGGCTTCGGGTGACATCACCTGGCCGGTCGTGCAGGTCACGTGGCTCACGAAGATGAGGCGCGTCCTCGGCGAGACGAGCCGTTCGATGCGAGCCACGTTCCCCGCCGTCGAGTCGACGTCCGGTTCGAACGTGCGGATGACGATCCCGCGCGTATTCGCGCGATGGAGGAGCGCGATGGCCAGCGACGCGTGTTCGTGTGTCGACGTGATCACCTCGTCGCCGGCCGCCCAGCGGAACGTGTCGAGGATCGCGTTGATGGCTTCCGTGGCCGTGCTGAGAAAAGCGAGTTCGTCGCCGGAACAGGACGGGCCGAGCAGGCCCGCGCACGTCGCCCGAATCCGTCGGAAGTCCTCTTCGCTGTGACCGGGGGCCGGATTGGCGTCTTCACGGTCCATCCACGTTTTGACGACGTCCGACACGGGGCGCGGCGACGAGCCGAGCCCTGCGGTGTTCAGATACGCGAAGCCCGGGGCGAAGGGGAACTGCGATCGAACGGCGTTCCAGTAGCCCGGGTCGTCCTGCGCGGGAAACCGGAACGCCGTCGCGCCCTGCGCCGTCAGGCGCGCCGCGCCAGCGGCGAAGCCGCCCGACAGTACGCCGACCGACCGAAGAAACCCGCGGCGTTTCATCGTGTCCTCGTGGTGATGACAATGGACGACGTGCCCGGCGACACGAAGTCCACGTACGGACTGGACTCGACACTGACCTCGGTGAAGGACACCGCGTGTCCGCCGGCCGAGACGGATGTGGCGCACGTGTCGGGCCGAAGCAGGACGTGGAACGCCGCCTCGGGAGCCGGCGCGTTGACGTCGATCGTGATCCGATCCGGCGTCCGGCGATAGGAGTAGCGCACCTGCGCGCCCGACGACGCGTACCCCACCGCGACGTCGGCCGCGTCGACATCGGCGATGGCCCAGCGTGGCGACACCCGGAGGCGCGCGAAACAGCGGCCGAGATCGACGATGCCGGCGAGGCCTTCGATGAGGGCCCAGCCCATGGCGCTCGAGCCCCAGCCGTCTGTGGGCTGCGCGTCCGGACTCGTGCTGGTTTCGAGGCTGCAGGGCGTGCCGTCGGGGTGGTACCAGAGATACGTGGACGGCCCGGCCGAGGCCAACGCGTAGTAGCGTTCGAGGATATCGAGACCGTACGCTTCGAAGCCGTGTTCGAAGGCGGCTCGCGCGAGTTCCCCGCCGACGAGCGGCAGGATGCCGCCGTTGACGTACGCGCCGGCGACGAGTCGTTCGTCGCCGAAGATGCCGTCCGGGAAGGGCGGATCGATCGAGAACCACTCGGCGAACGCGCGAGTGGTGCCGCGGCGGCGTTGGTACTCGCGGATGATGGACGCGGCCTGCGCGTGGTCCGCCAGGCCGCGATTGATGTCCATCGGGTTGCTGAGGCTGAGCTGTTCGGCCTCGTCCACGCCAACAATCGTGACTGGCGTGAGCTTCACGAAGTGCGTGTAGAACCGGCCGTTCCAGCACAGCCGGTTCGCCGCCTCGCGCAGAGCCTCGGCGCGCGCGTCCCACGCCTCAGCCACGGAGGCGTCGCCCACGTGGCGGTGCAGCACGGCCATCAGCCGGAACGCCTCGTAGTAGCCGCTGTTGTCGCCGTGCATCAGGCCCCAGAACGTGTCGTCGTTGATCTGGAACTGCAGCCAGTCGTGTCTGCCGGCGGTGTAGGCGAAGTCCCACGTGTCGATCGTGTAGGCGCGCTTCACCAGGCCGCGCTCGGCGTCCCAGTAGCGGGGATTGCCGATGATGTAGGCGAGGGCCTTCTCGAGATTCGGCAGGATGCGCCCGGCCCACTCATCGTCTCCGGAGGCTTGCCACGCGAGGAAGGCGGCCTTGACGAAGCGGTACTCGACGTCCGCTTCGACCGGCACGCGCACGTACTTCGTCCAGTTCTCGCGTTCGCAGGGCAGTTTCTCAGGAAAGGTCGTCACGTAGTCGAACACCCGGCCGGAGGCGGCCTGTGTGTCCGCGAAGTGCTGCACCGCCGAGGTCATGTCCCGCTCGAAGTAGCGGACACCTCGCATCATGTCGCCGTGATCGCGAATCCACAACGACGGCGCGTCCGGCGTCCTGTACCCGCGGACGTGTTGCCCGTCGATACGCAGGTCGAAGACGTCCTGCTCGAGGAACCCCCGAACGAGGGGGAACAGCCCGTCGATGGCCGGCCGCCCCGAACGAATCCAGGTCTCAGCGGCCATCGGGCGTCACCTTCACCGTCTCCCTCCAGTAACGGGCCTTGTCGATGCCCCCGGGGTCCGACGTGCCGTCGAACTGCAGTCCGTGGTACGAGGTCTTGTTCTGGAAGAGCACCTGCGCGCCGTACTGCGCGCGTGTCATGTTCACGCTGGTGTAGGTGAGTTCCCCCGCCTGTTCGGACGCGAACAGGAAGTCGCCGTCGGTGACGAGCGGTCCGTAGCCGATGCGCCCCTGCTCGAAGGTGTACCGCGGCCGGCGGTAGTCGTAGGTGATGTCCCGACGGAGATCCTGTTTCGCGGCCACGGTGATCCGCCGGCCGTCCACCTCGATGGTCACGGCCAGCCCCGCCCGCGCCGGCGCCGTCTCGAGGATCTTCACCCTTGCGGCGAGCGCGGCCGGATCGGCCGTACTGTCGTGCGGCACGAGCACCGTCACGAATCCCTCGGTATGGCCCTGTTCGAAGTGATGCGCGGTCGTCTGGTGAATCATCCACTCGTCCTGGTAGTGCCGCTTGATGGGCTCGACACCTTCCATCCGGAAGTGCGTGGCCGGGAACAGTACGAGCAGGCGTTTCGTGTCGGGGAACGTGAACGTGCCGATGGCGTCGTACCCCGTGTCGTACCAGTGATCGCCTTTCGCGTGGATCTTCCGGGTGTGCCAGAGATTCGCGAGCGTGAAGTACTCGTCCGTCCTGGACTTGAAGATGTCGAAGACCACGAACATCTCCGGCGACTTGATGTACGCGACGACGCGGTCGTATTCGTAACCCCAGCCGTCGTCCAGGATCCGCGTGCGGGCGTAGTCGAATTCCGGCAGCGACAGGAAATCGATCTTGCGGGTGCGGATCGGCCGGTACGAACCGGCGTTGCGGATGAACTCGAGCACGCCCTGGGCCGGAACCGCGTCCTTGGTGCTGTAGCGCTGACCGCCGGCCGTCTGGCCCATGAAGATCTTCTCGGGCCGGACGACCAGTCGGTTATGGAAGTAGTCCTGCCGGTACGCGCCGAACGGCCCGCTCGGCATGTAGTCGCGGTACCCGCCGTCGTGAAGGAGCATGCTGCCGCCCGACATCAGGAGCGGGATGCTGTTTTCGTCGGCGTGCCCGTGGGTCATCTTCTCTTCTTCGACGGGAATCGAATCGCGCAGGT
>CAZJRM010000249.1:0-7445 GCA_964547975.1 uncultured Vicinamibacterales bacterium
AGGTTCTTGACGGGTACGCCGCGTTTGACCATCCGCCCCTGGACGATCTCCCACAACGCCTGCATCTTGAACTCGTCGTCCGCCACGAGCGTGACGGTGTTCTCGGTGCGGCTGAACTCGATGGTCGCCTTCGACCCCTTGAAGTCGTAGCGCTGGATCACTTCCTTGCGCGCCTGGTTGATGGCGTTGTCGACTTCCTGCAGATCGACGGTGGATGTCACATCGAACGAACACGTGCCTGCCATGATTCACTCCTGCTTCGCCGCGGTCAGCATGATTTCGACCACCCCGTCGGGGCTGACGAGTCCGGTGCCCGCCACGGTTCCCGAGACGCGCGCCGCGCCCGTCTTTGCCGCCAGCGCCCGCACGACGGCATCGGCCGTCGAGATGTCCGTGACGTACACGGTGCTGTCGATCACATTGGACCACGAATAGCCTGCCAGCGTCATCGTGCGTTCGAGTCGCGCGAGCGTCTCCTGCGTCTGCGCCGCCAGATCCGTCTTCTGGCCCGGCGTGACTCCGAGCATGCCGGAGAGGAACAGGCGGCGGCCGACGCGAATGGCCGAACTGAGATTCGGATTCGGCTTTCCAGCCGAGCCATCCGCGGCCGGTGTCGTGAAGACCGCGCGATCCGTCCCGCGAACCGCTGTCAGGGTGATCTCGACCAGGTCGTCGGGATGGAGCAGTCGCGCCACGACGGTGGCGCGAACGGGTGGCGCTTGAGGGAAGTACGTGCGGTAGACGTCGTTCATCGCCTGGAACGCGGCGACATCGGTGACGAACACCCTGGCGCTGACGACGTCGGCGGCAGTGAGGCCGGCGGCAGCCAGGACCGCGCGGGCGTTGTCCAGCACCGTGCGGGTCTGGGCGGTCATGTCGCCATCGACGCGGCTGTTGTCGGTGCCTCTGCGCGACACGAGCCCGGACAGGAAGACGGTGCCTGGTGTGCGGATGGCGTAGCTCCAGGGCGCGGGTGGCGTGGCCCATCCCTCGGGTTTCAGGGCGACGCGGTCGGTGCCGTTGGGGACGGCCACCGCCGAGACCGTGACCAGGGCGCCGGCGGGCAACGACGCCACCACGGTCGTGCGTGTGGGCGCCGCCGACGGCCAGCGTTGGTGCCACGCGGCGTTGAGCGCGGCGACGTCCTGCGCGTTCGCCAGGAAGACCGACGTCGAGACGACCTGTCCGAGCGACGACCCTGCGGCGGCCAGGCGCGCGGCGAGTTCACCCAGGATCGTGTCGAGTTGCCGATCGAACCCCGACGACCGCTCGCTGGGGGCCGCCGCGATTCCCGAGACGTAGATGAGCCCGTCGTGCGACACGGCGGGCGCGAAGGCCGGCTGGGCCGACGCGGCCGTAGCCAACGCGAGGGCCGTCAGGGCGGCGAGCAGCGTGGTGATGGTGCGCATGGCGCGTCTCCTCGTGGGGCGGCGTTCATCCGAACGGTCGTCCGTTGTATCTTAGAGCAGATGAAACGTCGAACACCGCCTCGTATCGAGCGTCGCAAGTCCAAGGTCCACGGCTGGGGAGTATTCGCGCTCGAATCCATCAACAAGAACACGCGAATCATCGACTACGCCGGCGAGAAGATCACGGCCAAGGAGAGTTCGCCCCGGGAAGCGAAGTACCTCGAGAAGGGCCATATCTGGTGCTTCACCATCAACCGCCGCTGGGTGCGGGACGCCGCGGTGGGCGGCAACGTTGCGCGCTTCATCAACCACTCCTGCACGCCGAACTGCTACTCGCAGGTAGTGGGGGACGTGATCTGGATTCGTGCCGCGCGCAACATCCGCAAGGGCGAAGAACTCAGCTACAACTACTACACCGGGGGCACGGCCGAGATCCCCTGCAACTGCCGCAAGAACTGCCGGACCACCATCTAGGGGCTAGTTCCTAGGGGCTAGGTCCTAGCCTCTAGCCTCCAGCCTCTAGCCTCCAGGCCCCGGATCTTGAGCCTGCGGTATACTCCCCCCACCTGTTCCAGGAGGGCTTGATGGCGACTCGTCGTCTCGTTGGAGTGGTGTCCGTGGTCGCGTTGACCGCCGCGAGTGCGGCGTTCGTGGCGGTCGTGTCAGGACAGGCGCCCGCGGCACCGACGTTCACGGACCCGCAGGTCCGGTTCAAGGGATTCGAACAGCACCAGTCCATGAGTGCCGCGTCGCCCTTCAAGGCGATGACCTGGCAGTTCCTCGGGCCGACGAACATCTCCGGGCGCGTGACGGACGTGGCGGTCGTGACGCCCCGCGGAAGGTCCTACACGATGTACGCCGCGACGGCGACCGGCGGCGTCTGGAAGACCGAGAACGACGGCGTGACCTGGGTGCCGATCTTCGAGAAGGAGATCACGGCGTCCATCGGAGACGTGGCCATCGCCCCGAACGACCCGAACGTCATCTGGGTCGGCACGGGCGAAGCCAATATCTTCCGCAGTTCCAACGCCGGCGCCGGTATCTACAAGTCCGCCGATGCCGGCAGGACGTGGACGCACCTCGGACTGGCGGCCACGCACACCATCGCGCGAATCGTGATTCACCCGACGAACCCCGACACGGTCTACGTGGCGGCCTCCGGGCACGAGTGGACGGACAACGAGGACCGGGGCGTCTACAAGACGACGAACGGCGGGAAGACGTGGGCAAAGGTGCTTTACGTCAATCCCCGCGCCGGCGCGATCGACCTCGTCATGGACCCGTCGGACCCCAACACCCTGTACGCGGCGACCTGGCAGCGTATCCGCCGCAAGTGGAACGATCCGCGCCACGAAGCCGACTACACGGGCAGCGGCGTCCAGAAGAGCACGGACGGCGGCGCCACCTGGGCCCCCATCAACGAGGGCCTGCCCGCGCCGCAGTTCCGCGGGCGCATCGGCCTCGACGTCGCGCGTTCCAACCCGAACGTGCTCTACGCCTTCGTCGACAGCTACGAGATCGCGCGGCAGGCCCAGGCCGGCGAGTTCGATGCCTACGGCCGCCCGCGCGCGGCGGTCATCAAGGGGGCCGAGGTCTATCGCACCGACGACAAGGGCCGCACGTGGCGCAAGGTCAGTGACTCGAACGCGGACATGGAGCGCGCCGCCGGCACCTACGGCTGGGTGTTCGGGCAGATCCGGGTCGACCCCACCAACGAGAACACCGTCTACATCATGGGCCTCGGCCTGAACATCTCGAAGAACGGCGGCAAGACGTTCCAGCCGCTCCGCGGGATGCACGGCGACCACCACGCACTCTGGATCGATCCCGAGAATCCCCGGTTCCTCGTCAACGGCAACGACGGGGGCATCGTCGTGTCGTACGACCAGGGCGCGACCTGGCGGCAGTTCCTCGACAACCTGCCCGCGGTACAGTTCTTCAACGTGTCGTACGACATGGAGACGCCGTTCCACGTGTACGGGTCGATCCAGGACCACGGGAGCCGCCGCGGCATCGTGGACCTCAGCCGCGGGCGCGATCGGATCCCGGCGCAGGAGTTCGAGAACGCGCCCGGCGGGGAAGGGACGAGGCACGCGATCGATCCTTACGACACGAAGACCGTCTACTCGGCCGGGTTCTACCACAACATGAACCGCACCGACGTGAGCCGGCTGGATGGCCGGAACGCCGGCGTGGCGAAGAGCATCACGCCCCGGCTGAGCCCGGCCGACGGCGTCCTGCGGGGCCAGTGGTTGACCCCGATCATCCTGTCGCCTCACGACCCGTCGACCCTGTACTACGGCGGCCAGTTCGTGTTCCGTTCGACGAACCGCGGCGACACCTGGGAGCGCATCAGCCCGGACCTGACCTACAACGATCCCAAGATGCTCGGCGACATCCCGTACCAGACCCTCTTCGCGTTGTCCGAATCGCCGATGCGTGCCGGCCTGCTCTACGCCGGCACGGACGACGGGCGGCTCCACGTGACGCGCGACGGCGGCAAGACGTGGGCGGAGATCACGAAGGGGCTCGCCCCGAAGCGGTGGATGGCCAAGGTCGCAGCGTCCGCGTTCGACGAAGGCGCGGTCTACGTGGCCCAGAACGGCAAGCGGGACGACGACTTCACCGCCTACCTGTGGAAGTCGACGGACTTCGGCGCCACGTGGAAGAGCCTCGCGACCGGGATTCCGCTCGGGCCGATCAACGTGATCACGGAAGACCCGACCAACCCGAAGATCCTCTACGTTGGCACTGACGTCGGGGCGTACGTCACGACCGACGGCGGCGCGACCTGGCACGTGCTGGGCGGAAACCTGCCCACCAACTACGTGCACGACATCGTCGTGCACCCGCGCGATCGCGTCATCGTCGCGGCGACTCACGGCCGCGGCATGTGGGTGATGGACGCGGCCCCGATCCAGGGGGGCCGGAAGTAGTGCGAACGGCGTATTACGTTCACGGGTTCGCGTCGTCGGCCCGGTCGACCAAGGCGGCGTTGTTCGCGGACCGCCTTGGCCCGGCCGGGGTGGCCGTCCGGTGCCCCGACTTCAACGAGCCCGCGTTCGAGACACTGACGGTGTCGCGGATGATCGGGCAGCTGGAGGCCGACATCGCCGCGCAGCCGGCGGGGCCGATCGCGCTCATCGGATCGAGCCTGGGCGGCTTCGCGGCCGTGCACGCCGCGTTGCGGCAGCAGGCGCGCATCGCGGCAGGGGAGCGGCCGGCCCAGCGCATCGACCGCCTCGTGCTGCTGGCGCCGGCGCTCGAGTTCGGGCGGTCGAGCTATGGGACGGTGACGCCGGCGCAGGTGGAGGAGTGGCGCAGGACCGGCTGGCTCGAGGTCTTCCACTTCGGCGACAACCGGCCCGCGCGCGTGGGATATGCCTTGCTCGAGGACGCGTGCGCGTACGATTCCTTCTCGGCGACGCTGACGGTGCCGACGCTGGTCTTCCAGGGCACGCGGGACGCGTCCGTGGAGGCGCCGATGGTGCAGCGCTATGCCGGCAAGCAGCCGTACGTCGCGCTCCGGATGCTCGACGACGACCACCTGCTGATGGGCAACATCGAGACGATCCTCCGGGAGACCGCGGCGTTCTTCGGGGCGGCGTGACCGCCGCGGGGCAGGCTTCGCAGCGACAGTCGTTGGGCAGGGCTTCAGCCCTGCCAGTCGAGTGTGGTGGCGAACTGCGGTGTGAGAGTCGTGGGGCAGGGCTTCAGCCCCGCCGGCAATGGATGCTCGTGTGACATCGGTCCTGCTCGTTCTTGCCGTCCTGTCGCTGTCCGCCGGCGCGACGTCGGCGCAGCCGGTGGCCACGCCGCCGCCGCCCGCCTACCTGGTGTTCGAGGTTCCCTCGCTGCGCGTCGTCTCGCAGTCGCGACCGGACGTCCTCACTGCCCCGATCGCGCCCGGCTCCGTGATGAAGGCGTTCACGCTGGCGGCCGCGCTCGAGTCCGGCACCGCAGGGCCCGATACCCGCATCCTGTGCCGACGCTCCATTGACCTCGACGGCAGACCGGTTACCTGCGTCCACCCGGACTTCCATCGCGGACTCGACCCGATCGAGGCAGTCGCCCAGTCGTGCAACGTCTACTTCGCGACACTCGCTCGTCGGCTGCCGCGCCAGGCGCTCGATGACGTGCTCGTGCGGGCGGGGCTCGCGCCGTCCGATCCGGGCGTGCCGCTGCCCCGGGTCGCGCTGGGTATCGAAGGCGTGAAGGCGACGCCCCGACAGTGGCTCGAGGCGTTCCTGCGCCTGACGGGCACGTCCGGGCCCGCGCTGTCGCTCCGGCCGGATACGCGACGGGTGTTGCGGCTCGGGCTCGAGGGGGCCGTTCGCGACGGGACGGCGTCGGCACTGTGGAATGCCGGGTATTCCGGCATGGCCAAGACCGGGACGGCGCCGATGCCCGGCGGCGGCTCGATGGGACTCGTCGTCGCGGTCGTGCACACCGAGTTGCCGACGCACGCGATCGTGGTCGTCGCGCCGGGCGTGAACGGGGCGACCGCGGCCCGCCTCGGCGCTGAGACCCTGGCGCGCCAGGGCGTGGCGCGCCGGCCTCCGGCCGCCAGCGTGACAGTCGTGGGGCAGGGCTTCAGCCCTGCCGGCATGCGTGGCCGCGTGACAGTCGTGGGGCAGGCCGGCACGCGCGGCAGCCCGGACAGCCGCATGTTGCGTGTGGGGCGGCTCGGGCGCAACGGCGCCTACGACGTATCGGCTGCGGCCGTCGAAGACTACGTGGCGCGGGCGGTGGCTGGCGAAGGCGGTGACACGCTGCCTGGCGGTGCGCTCGATGCGATCGCGATCACGGCCCGGACGTACGCCGAGCGCAACCGCGGGCGCCACGCGGCCGACGGGTTCGACCTGTGCGACCTGACACACTGTCTCGCCCTGGCGCCGGCCAGTGGCGCAGCGAAGCAGGCAGCCGCCCGCACGCGGGGACGTGTGCTCCTCTCCGGCGGCGTGCCGGCCGAGGTCTACCTGTCCGCGTCCTGCGGCGGGCACACGGAGCAGCCCTCCGCGGTCTGGCGCGGGGCTGCCGACCCCTCACACCTGAGAGCGGTGCCCGACCCGTTCTGTGCCACGAACCAGCCGTGGGTGTCCGAGGTCACGAGTGTGCAGATCCAGCGGGTGCTCGAGGCGGCCGGGCTCCGCGGCAGCGCCGTCGTGTCGTTGCGCGTCGGCAGCACCAGCCGTTCGGGACGCGCGGTCACCCTCGCCGTGGAGGGAATGGTGCCGCCGGCCGTGGACGCCAATGTCTTCCGGATGACGGCGGGTCGCCTGCTGAGCTGGGCGACGATCAAGTCCACGCGCTTCGCCATCGACCGCACGGCCTCGGGATACCGCTTCACCGGGCGCGGCCGCGGGCACGGCGTGGGGTTGTGCGTGGAAGGCGCGTCGGCGAGAGCGCTGGCAGGAGCGGGCGCGGAGACCATCCTCGCCGCGTACTTCCCCGGGACGGCGGTGTCGCCGGCCCGGCTCCCGTCGACGATGGTGCGCGTCCGGCTGCCGGAGGCCGAGCGCGAGCAGGCGCCGGCGTTCCGCGCGATGGTCGAGCGTGAACTCACCGGCCTCGCGGGGAGACTCGGCCTGGAGCCTCCGCCCTCGATCGACGTCGTCGTGCATCCGACCGTCGAGAGCTTCGGCCGCGCGTCGGGCCTGCCGTGGTGGGCCGCGGCGCGGACCCGAGGGACGCGCATCGACACGGTGCCGCTGTCGGGCCTGAAGAAGCGGGGCGTCGTCGAATCGACGGTTCGGCACGAACTCGTCCACGTGCTGGTGGGAGACACGTTGAACGGCAGGCAGCTCTGGGTGAGAGAAGGGCTCGCGGTGGCGATGGCGGGTGAAGTCGTTCCTGCCGACCGCACCAGCGCTCCGTGCCCGACGGATGCGGAACTGCGGGGCGCGACGTCGCCCGAGGCGTGGCGCGCCGCCTACCAGGCTGCAGGCCGCTGCGTGGCGCGCGCGCTGAGCGCGGGCACGCCGTGGCGGGACGTCAGGTAGGCTGAACCCCCGGCTCCTTTCTGACGCGGCTGTT
>CAZJRM010000250.1:0-7386 GCA_964547975.1 uncultured Vicinamibacterales bacterium
GAAGTACGGTTTCGACGCCGATTCCATCGCGGTGCTGACGTCGATTCACGAACAGTCCGCCGATATCGCGCTCGGCGTGGACCCCGGCGGCGCCGGAGACCAAGGCCTGATGTTCGGCTACGCCTGTCGGGAGACCCCCGAGTTGATGCCGCTCCCCATCATGCTGGCCCACGGCCTGTGCCGGCAGTTGTCGGTCGTGCGGCGGCTCGGCGTCGTCGACTTCCTCCGCCCGGACGGCAAGGCGCAGGTGACCGTCGAATACGACGGCGCCACCCCGGTGCGCGTGCATACGGTCGTGGTCTCGACCCAACACGCCGAGGAGGTCAGCCTCGCCGATCTGAGGCGCGCCGTCATCGATCACGTCATCATCCCGGCCGTCCCCGAACGCCTCTTCGACGCGGACACGGTCGTCCACGTCAACCCGACAGGGCGGTTCGTGGTCGGCGGGCCCCAGGGCGATACCGGACTGACCGGGCGGAAGATTATCGTGGACACGTACGGAGGTGCCGCGCCCCACGGCGGCGGCGCGTTCTCGGGCAAGGATCCGACGAAGGTCGACCGTTCGGCCAGCTACATGGCCCGATACATCGCCAAGAACTGCGTCGCGGCGGGCCTCGGCGACCGCGTGCTCGTCCAGCTGGCGTACGCGATCGGCGTGGCCGACCCCGTGTCGGTGCTGGTCGATTCGTCCGGTACCGCGCCGATTCCCGATGCGCGCATCGCCGAACTCGTGCGCGCGCATTTCGCGCTGACCCCCCGCGGCATCATCGAAGCCCTCGACCTGCGGCGGCCCGTGTACCGAGCCACGGCCTCGTACGGGCACTTCGGACGCACCGAGCCTTCGTGCTCCTGGGAACACACCGATAAGGCGGCGCTCTTGCGCGGCGACGCCGGGCTGAGCTGATGACACTCCGACGGACGGGGCTTGTCGCGGTGCTGGCGGTCGGGGCGTGGGGCCTCTGGGCCCTCGTCACGACACCGCCGCCCGCGCAGTCGCTGGCCGCCGCCGTCTTGTCGACGCGGCCGCTCGTCAGGGGGGCCTACCACGTCCATTCGATCGAATCCGATGGCACGGGATCGATTGCGGAAGTCGCCGCGGCCGCCGCCCGCGCCGGCCTCTCGTTCGTCATCCTGACCGACCACGGCGACGCGAGTCGCGCGGCACGGCCGCCGCGGTATTACAGCGGCGTGTTGTGCCTCGAAGAAGTGGAAATCAGCTCCTCCGACGGACACTACGCCGCAATCGGCCTGCCGAAAGCCCCGTACCCGCTCGGCGGGGAAGGCCGCGATGTCGTCGAAGATGTCGCGAGGCTCGGCGGCTTCGGCATCGCCGCGCACCCCGATTCGGCCAAGCGCGATCTGCAGTGGCGCGAATGGAACGTCGCGGTGCCGGCCCTCGAGTGGTTCAACGGCGACTCGCAGTGGCGGGACGAGCAGCGGTGGAAACTGCCGCCCACCCTCGTGCGGTACCTGTGGCGTCCGGCTGAAGCCGTCGCGACGTTGTTCGACCGGCCGAGTGCCATCATCGACCGGTGGGACGCGATGAACCAGGTGCGACCCGTCGTCGCGCTCGCGGGGCACGACGCCCACCAGCGCCTCGGCCTCGAGGGGGGCATCGAACCCGAGGACGAACGTTTCTACCTCCGGTTGCCAACCTACGAGCAGGTATTCCGGTCGTTCTCGACGGTCGTCGAGATCGACAATCCGCTGCGGGAGTCCGCGGACGTCGATGCGCCCGCCATCACCGACGCCATCCGCGCGGGGCGGGTTTACACCGCCATCGACGCGGTCGCGTCGCCGGCCGTCCTGAAGTTCGAGGCGCGGGTGGGGGACTGGGTCGCCCGCATGGGGGAGACCGTCCCCCTCTACGGGCCGATCGCCATCAGCGCGCGGTCCAACGCACCGCCCGGCAGCACCGTGGTGCTGTACCGGAACGGGCGGCAGATCGATACGCGGAACGGCGGTGCCCTCAATTGGTTCGGCGATCAGCCCGGCGTCTACCGGGTCGAAGTGCTGGTGCCCGGCGCGCCCGGCCGCCCTCCGATTCCCTGGATCCTGTCGAATGCCATCCGCATCGGTATGGCGGAGCCGCCGGCGGTCCAGACCGTGCCTGCGACCGCCGTGTTCGAGTGGCCGGCGGTACCGTGGACGGTGGAGCAGTCGCCGGGGTCGATTGCCGCCGTGTCGGTATCGGGCGGGGAGTCCGGCCCGGCATTCGCCCTGGCCTACGCGCTGGCGAACGGCGGCCCGCCAAGTCCGTACGCGGCGGTGGTGACGAATCACGTCTCGCCCGTGAGAGATGCCGGGAGCCTTGCGTTTCGCGTCCGCGCCGACCGGCCCATGCGCGCGTCGGTCCAGGTTCGGCAGCACGCCGACGACCCCGATTTGCGCTGGCGCCGGAGTTTCTATGCCGACACGACGCCGCGTGACGTGGTCGTGCCGCTGGCTTCGATGCGGTCGGTCAAGACCGACGGGGGGATGTTGTCCGACGCGGAGCGGGTGGGCGCGCTGATGTTCGTGGTCGACAGCGTCAATACGCGTCCGGGCAGCCGGGGCACTCTGATCGTGGATCGGCTCCGTACGGAACGATGACCGGCGGACGGAACGAGCCGGCGGTTCAGGTGCGGACGGTGAGGAGCAGGTAGACCGCGAACGCGCCGAAGACGAGGTTGGGCGCCCACGCGGCAAGCAGGGGAGAGATGGCGCCGCCCTGGCCGATCGCGATCGACACCGACATCATCACCCAGTAGCCGAGCGACAGCCCGACCCCGAGGCCGATGCCGAACATCGCGCCCTTGCGTCCCGTCGTGACGGCGAACGGAACCGCGATGAGCGTCATGATGACCGTGACCCAGGGGAACGACAGCTTCCGGTGCAGGGCCACTTCGTACTTCACCACGCTGAATCCGCTCGTCCGGAGCTCCGCGATGAAGAACCGCAGGTCGCGATAGCTCATCTTGATCGGATCCGGCTGCTCGGTGGCGAAGTAACTCGGCGGTTCCAGCTCGATGTTCGCCGACGGAATCGTGCGATAGCTGCGTTCTTCGATCTGGCGGTCGAACTCGCGGACCCAGCCGTTCCTGGCCTCCCAGGGCACGCGGATGCTCTCCGGATTCGGCTTGCCTCGGGCCGAGGCATCCGTGAAGAACGACCGACTCTGCAGCCGCCAGGCTCTCGGGGCGAACTTGAAGACCGAGAACTTGCTGAATCGCGCGTTGACGGCATCGAAGTACGTGTAGTTATAAATCGATCCATCCTTGCCCACGATCCACTGGCGGTTGAGCACGTTGAAGGTCCGAGGGGAACCGGTCCGGATCTGGTGCCGCAGGGATTCTTCCCGGCGATTGGTGTACGCCAGGACGTTGTCGTCGAAGAAGAACAGGAGGGCGCTCGCGGCGGTGGCCAGCAGGACCAGCGGGAGCGCCGTCCGGTAGAGGCTGATGCCGCACGCCCGCATCACGACGAGCTCGCTGGTGCGCGTGAGCATGCCGACCGTGACCAGGCCGCTGATGAGCACGGCCAGGGGAATGCAGTAGTACGCGAACTGGGGCGTCGCGTACCACATGTACTGCATGAGCACGCCCCAGGTGGTCTTGCCCTTGTACAGCTTCTCGGACAGGTCGAGGAAATTGGAGATATAGAAGATGCCCATCAGGGCGAGAAACGAGATCCCGGCGACCCGAAGGTAGAGTTTCGTGACGTAGAGGTCGAGCAGGCTCGGCCGCGGGAACCACGGGCGGGATTCGCCGATCCCCAGCGTCGCCAGCCCCTGTCTGCGCCCGAACCGCGCGACGATCCCGCCGGAGAGCCGTCGTGCCGCGGCAAGCGGCAGGTACCGGTGCAGCCATCGCGAAACCCCGGCCAGCCTGGTTCGCCAGACGGTGCCGTGAGGACCGCGTCCGACCAGGAGGAGGACGGCAAGAGGCGCGAGGATCAGGTTCGGGATCCACTTGGCGAGCGAGGCCGGCACCCATTGGCCCTTGGCCAGGTTCGTTCCGGTGCCCAGCAGCAGGTAGTACACGAAGACCAGGCCGACGCCAATCATGAAACTCGACATCTTGGCGTCACGTCTCGTCGTCAGGCCGAAGGAGAGCGCAAGCAAGCCGAAAATCAGGCAGGCGGCCGGGATCGAGAACTTCTGGTGGATCGCCATGATGGCGTTGTGGGTGGACGTGCCCTGGCGGCGGCTCTCCGCGATGCTGGCCTCGAGTTCGGCGATGGTCTTCTCGTTGTCGCCCTTCGCCGGACCTTCGCTCTGGAACATCGACCCAGGGTCGAGCGCGAGCGTCAGTTGCTCGAACCGGGCCACATTGTAGTTCTCGGGCGCGCTGGCGACGCTCTGGTGCTGCGTACCATCCGAGAGGACCAGTTCCGCGGTCTGGCGGTCCCGGTTGAGAACGAGCCGGCCACGTTTGGCCAGGTAAACGACGGGCGCCTCCGGGTCTTTGGTATCGGCCAGGAAGACGTCCTGCCAGCCGAGGCCGTCCTCCGGGAGGTCACGTACGTAAAGAACGGTCTTGGGAAACTCCTCGAAGAAGACGCGGGGTCGCACCTCGCTTTCGGCGCGCTGGGCGGCGATGCCGAACTGGATTTCCCTGAACATCTGGTTGGCGGACGGCACCCCCCAAATCATGACCCAGGAGGTGGCAGCCCAAGCGAGCACGGACACGAAGGCGACCGGTCGGATCAGCTGAAAGACGCTGACGCCGCAGGACTGGAGCGCCACCCATTCACGGTCCCCGGAGAGGCGCCCGAGGCCGACGAGAAGGGCCACGAGCAGCGACATGGGGATGGTGACAGCGAGCGCCATGGGGACGAGCATGGCCATGGCCTTGAGGATGACGAGAGTCGGAACACCTTTGGAGATGAGCGGCTCGACGAGGCGGACGAGGAACGGGACGAGCTGGGCGAAGGTAAAAACGAGAAGGGCGATGAGGAACGGCGGAATGATGCTTCGGATGAGGTAGCGGTCGATCAGGGTCAGCATCAGGCGTATTCCGAAGGCAACGATATCACATTCGCCGAGGGAAAGGCGGCGAGGGGCATGCTGTGGGCCTGCGGATTAGGTCGATCGGGAGAGAAGTGAGGAAGATGCCTCCACAGAGCATCAACAGGCCACAAACGGGCGGCCCTGGCACCACGTCTCATAATGTATGTTATGTTAACTGGATAATCGACAAAGCAGAAACGACCGCCGCCCTACGCGCTGCGGCCGCCTCCCCGACCGACTAATCCTGCTGTTGCCTGAGGTCCGCGAGGATGCCCTCGAGCGCTGTGATGATCTCCGAACGCTCGACCTGACCGCGACTGAACTGCAGACGAAGGTTGAAGGCTTTCGTGGGCGGCCTGTAACTGAAGACGAACGCCTTCGGGCGTCCGCGCTGAGCTTTCCTTGTGGAAGCTTCGTCTCTGGCCCGCTGGCGCGTCGCGACGGCACCGTCGCGCGTCAGGCGCTCGACCATCGCGATCATTTTTTCTGGGTCTGACTGCCTAACTATCTCTAGAAGCAACGACTTAGCGGAAATGTCGGCCAGCCGACAAAGGTTCTTCACCTCGGGAGGCATCTTGTGGAGCGCCAGAGACTCCGTAATGGCGGTCCGGGACTTCCCCAGATGCCTGGCGAGGTCTTCGTGCGTGTAATCGTTGCGTTCGGCAAGGGCGTGAAGCGCTTCGGCTTCTTCGAACGGCGTCAGGTCCTTCCGCTGGATGTTCTCGATCAGCGCCAGCTCAATCGTCTCGGCCTCATCAACGTCGCGGATGACGACCGGGAGTTCCTGCAGGCCGACCTGGACTGCGGCCTGGTAGCGACGCTCACCGGCGATGATCTGATAGCGGGGACCGACGGAGCGCACGAGCAGCGGCTCGAGAATGCCCTTCTCCGCAATCGACGCCATCAACTCGGACAAGTCCCCCATCGACTGCCTGGGCTGGTCTGGGTTCGGGTCGATGAGGTCGATTGAAATCATACGCCCGATCGGGGTGCCGGCTGGCCCGGTCAGCGCCTCGACGTAGTGTTCGTCGTGGCGCATCCGGATGCTCACGGGAAGTCCTGCGCGCTTAGCCACGTTCGATGACCTCCTCGCACAACCGGTAATACTCGGCGGCACCCGTCGAGTCCGGGGCGAAGGTAAATATGGGTTCCTTGTAGGCGGGGCTCTCTTCGAGCCGCACGCTCTTGCTGATCGCGGTATTGAAGACCTTGTCGCCGAAGACACGGTGAATCTGTTCGCGAATGTCGCGGGCCAGTGCCGTTCGGCGATCGTGGAGCGTGATCAGGACGCCAAGCAGTCGCAGTCCCGGATTGGCACGGCTTCGGACCTTGTCCACCGTTTCGAGCAGGTCGTCGGTTCCTTCCAGCGCGAAGTAGGACGCCTGGATGGGCACCAGCAGATGCGTCGACGCAACGAGCGCGTTCACTGTCAGTAGCCCAAGCGTCGGCGCACAGTCGATGACGATGTGCTCGAAACGGTCCTGGAGCGCATCGATGCGGTCCTTGAGGCGGAAGTGCGCGTCGAGTTCGCCGACCAGCTTGGCTTCGAGTTTCGCCAGGGCGATCTTCCCCGGCGCCACCGAGAGGTCCGGGATGTTCGTTGGAAGCGCGACGTCCGCCAACGATACCTGAGCGTCGGTCATCACGTCGTAGATGCTGCGTGCGACCTGTCTCACGTCGAGGTACGACATGGTCGCGTTCGCCTGCGGGTCCATGTCGATGAGCAGAGTCCGCTTGCCGCGCAGCGCCAGGGCTGCGGCAAGGTTGATGGCCGTCGTGGTCTTTCCGACTCCACCCTTTTGATTGGCGATGGCGATGATCATTCGAGCGCGGCCTGTTCGGAAGGTCGCGTCATTCTAGGAAGTCAAGAAACGGTCTGTCAAGAAATCGCCGGAACAGGCCTGTTACATCTTGTACTTGCCGAGCTCTTCCGGGTCCAGGCTCTCGAGCCAGCGCTGCAAGCGCTCCGTATCGCCGCGATCCTGCGCGATGTCGATGGTCTTCGCATTATCGATGACGTGTTCTTCGACCAGGATCGGGGCTTGCGTGCGAAGCGCGAGAGCAATCGCGTCGCTCGGCCTCGCGTCGATGGCAACAACGTCGCCGGCGGTCGCCAGGTAGATCAGGGCGTAAAAGGTGTTCTCTCGCAGATCGGAAATCACGACACGCTGGACCGTCGCGTTGAGGTCGCCGATCAGGTTGCGCAGGAGGTCGTGCGTCATGGGCCGCGGCGTCGTGATGTTCTCGATCTGCAGCGCGATGGCGTTCGCCTCGAAGACTCCGACCCAGATCGGCAGGACGCGCTGGCCTTCACGGTCGCGAAGCACGACGATCGGCATGTTGGTGACAGGGTCCACCATCAGCCCTTTGATCAGCATCTCGATCTGCATCGTATC
>CAZJRM010000251.1:0-2282 GCA_964547975.1 uncultured Vicinamibacterales bacterium
CGGGCGCTACACCGCAGCCGCCGCGACCGCGGCCCGCGCGGCCGACGCGGCCCGCGCGGCGGGTCAGAATCAGCTGGCGCAGGACATCGATCGCCGCCGCGCGCTCTACGCGGGCGGCCAGCCGTACCGGGAATAGACGCAGTCCGTCTTACGTCTCCTGCCGCGGCTCCCTCAACCGCCGGTACAGCCCGTTCGTCGTCTCGAAGGTGAATCCGCGCGCGCGAAGGTCGCCCATCATCTGCCGGAAGAACGCAACGGTGTCGCGGCCGTGCCCGAGCCACATCCATCGCTGCAGCCACCGGAACAGCGCGCCGTACGGCGCCTCGTCGAGGGCCGGCACGCGCAGCAGGTCGGTCATGTGGATGTTGTAGGCGACAAGGTGATCGGCCGGACCGCAGACCCGGCGGAGCATCTGGCTGCCCGCGCGGCCCGTCAGCAGCGTGTAGGGATGGTTGAGCGGTAGGTTGACGCCCCGCCACCGCCCGACGGGGAACTCGACAAGCCCGTCGCCCATCGTGAAGTAGTCGCCCCTCTCGAAGCTCGGGTGGCCGTTGTGACCGAGGGCGTAGGCCCTCATGAGCGACGAGTCCCACTTGAAGCCCAGTGTGACGAGCGCGTCGAAGAGTTCCGGCGTGAGCCGGCACGTGTGGGCACGGTAGCCGTCGGGCGGCCGGCCCATGAACGCGGCAAAGGCCTCCACGCCGCGGCGCAGCGAGTCGGGACTGTCGCCGGTCGTCGCGTGATCGTAGACGTGGAGCTGCACATCGACGCCGCGCCCGGCCAGCAACGCGCACAGGTGCGGCCGGCGTTCGAAGAGCTGCCCCTCCACGAACACCGTGAGCGGGAGTTCGAGCTCGTCGAGGACGTCGAGGAACCACGCGAGCTGGTCGAGCGCGTCGGACCGGCCGGTCCCGTAGTCGGTCTCGAGGTCCATCGAAAGCAGGGCCACTCGCGACGAGAGCGTGTGCGGCACGACGCGTACGTGGTCGCTCGATACGAGCCGGCTGCCCGGGCCCGCGCGCCTAGAAGACATCCCAGTCTCCCGGCGTCAGGCACCAGCGGCCGAGCGACGGCAGGCCACCGGTCCCACCCGGCACACCGGGTTCGCCGCCAAACACCGCGATGGGCTGCGGCAGGAACCGCTCGGGTATCGGGACGAAGCCCGCGCGCCAGAACGCCCGTCGCGCCGCGTCGTCAGGCGATCCGCCCTGCGCCATGACGAGGTCGGCCGGCGCCGATTCTCGCACGATCCGATCGACAATACCCCTGAGGGGCGCGGGCCCGACACCCGGCAGCGACCAGTCGCAGAGGGTGAGGACACGATACCGCTGGATCTTCATCACGCGGCTCACGACGTAACCGGGTCCCGTCGCGGGCGTCGTGACTCTCCAGATGGTGTGTGCGACGCCAGGGCGCCGGCCGAATCGCCAGTTGAGGCCGCGGGCCGTCCGCTCTCCGGCGACCTCGGCGGCCCCGCTCGGGCCGGACACCATCGCGTCGTCGAACGCGGGAACCTGGACCACGTCGATGCCGGCACCGCCGGGCGACAACAGGCCGGCCGCCATGCGCCAGGCGGAGGCTGACGGCGCCATCCAGCACGGCAGCGTCCCGAGAAGCGGCACGCCGAACTTCGCGAACCCGGGGGACGATCGCGGATTCGGCACGGTGTACGCGAACCCAATTCCCATCGCCTGGAGCACTGCCGTGCCGAAGGCGAACATCGTCTTGAAGACCCCGTTCCGGCGGTGGGAGGGTGCGACGTACAGGTTGACGTAGAGGTACGCGCGGATCGGCCTGGCGCCGCCCCCCACCGAGTGGACGAGGGTGTTCGCGTAGTAGAGGAAGTAGCCCACCAGGGCGCGGCTCCGGCCGTCGCGCGCGACGACGACGAACCCCGGGCCGTGAGGATTGTCGTCCGTGAACCACCGCAGGAGGTCGGCCGTGACGGGCGCGTAGAGGTCGTCCGGATGAGCGGCGTGCGACAGCGTTTCGATGTCCGCGAATTCTGCTGGGTCGGCCACGGCCACCGTGAGGTCATCACGGCTGAACCGCGCGGCCAGCGCATCCAGGCCGACCGCGCGTGGCGGCCGCGGTTCTCCGGGCGTCGCCAGGGCCCCGGTCGTGTCTGACGGCGTCGGTGACATCCGGATGATCGTACAACAGAGCGCGCCGGGCCGCGACCGCGGAGGCGTGGCGCGCGTGGTTCCCCGGTTCCGGCGCCCCCGCCCGGCGGTCCTGCTACACTGGAGCATCCAGAAGCGGGAGGCCTTATGCGGTGGCAG
>CAZJRM010000251.1:2292-7285 GCA_964547975.1 uncultured Vicinamibacterales bacterium
CAGCGTGGCACCAGTGGCGCCGATGTCGAAGACCGGCGCGGCGCGAGTGGCGGGTTCCGGGGCGGACTGCCGGGCGGCGGAGGCTTGCGCCTCGGCCTCGGCGGCATCATCGTGCTGGGTCTCCTCAGCCTGGTCTTCAAGCAGAACTTCTTCACGCTGCTCGACCAGGTTCCGGCAGGTGACGCACCGATGGCCGGGCCGTCGGCGCCTCCGACGACGACGACGCCTGAGGAAGACGAACGATTCGAGTTCGTGAAGTTCGTCCTCAACGACACGCAGGACACGTGGGCGAGAGTCCTGCCCCAGCAGGGCGCGCAGTATCAGCGGGCGACGCTGGTCGTGTTCCGTGACGCGGTGCGGTCGGCGTGCGGGTTCGCGGAAGCGGCCTCCGGCCCCTTCTATTGCCCGGGCGACCAGAAGGTGTACATCGACCTGTCGTTCTACGACGAGTTGAAGCAGCGATTCGGCGCCGCCGGGGACTTCGCGCAAGCCTACGTGATCGCGCACGAGATCGGGCACCACCTGCAGAACCTCCTGGGCGTCGAGCAGCAGGTGCGGCGGGCGCAGGGCGCGCAACCGCAGCGGGCGAACGATCTGTCGGTGCGGATGGAGCTGCAGGCCGACTGCTTCGCCGGGGTGTGGGGACATTCGACGGCACAGCGCAACATCCTCGAACAGGGCGACATCGAAGAGGGCCTCAACGCGGCGGCGGCCATTGGCGACGACCGGATCCAGAAGATGACCACCGGCCGCGTCATGCCGGAGAAGTTCACGCACGGGTCATCGGCGCAACGTGTCGCGTGGTTCCGCAAGGGGTTCGAATCGGGCAGTCTGGCCGCCTGCGACACTTTCGCTGCACGGTAGGCAGGCGTGGGCGGACGTAGCGCCCGACTTCAGTCGGGCCGGCCATCCCACGTCGCACCCATCGGGTTGAACGTACCCGAGCCAGCGTACGGGTACTCCCCTATCGTTGCGGTGAGCCCTGCCCGAACCGGATTGGCCAGGATGTACCTCGCGACGTCAGCTGTGGCTTCGGCGTCCCTCAAGACGTAGTCGAAGAACCCCTTCTGCCAGAGATCCCGCTGCATGGCTTTGGAGTACCAGTAGCCCGAGGCCTGCCTGAATCGCCTGACGAACGGCAAGAGCTCCGAATCCGGCCGTTCGCCCGCGGTCAGAATGTGCACATGGTCCGGCATGAAGCAGTACGCACAAACTGCGAAGCCATCGTCTGCCGCCCGTCGCAACAGCTGGCCCCGGACGACTGTCGCCACGTGGGGTGTCGCGAACGCGGCATGTCGAAGTGCGGTGCAGAACGTCAGGGAATACCGATGGCAGCCACGGTAGTCGAAGGTCTTCAGCCGGGTCGGTCGGGCGGTGATCATGGTGGGAGCGAGTGCACGAAGCAGGCCAAGCCCACGGGCCCGACTGAAGTCGGGCGCTACGCCTGCTCGAGCAGCGCCCGTACCCGTGCCGTGCGGAACCGGAAGATGCCGTCGACCTCGCGGCGGACGAACGGGGCCGCGAGGCGACCGATCAGACCGAACGGCAGCCGGTACCGCACCTCGTCCTCGATGATCGTGCCGCCTCCCGGTGCGTCGCGGAAGGTGTGGGTGTGAATCCACGTCGCGTACGGACCTCGCAGTTGTTCATCCACGAACACCTCGTTCGGCTCCCATCGAGCGATCAGCGTCCGCCACAGCATCGGGACACCGTGGAGGGAAATCCGATAGTCGATGAGCGTCCCTCGCCCGATCGTGATGGGGCCCGGCGTGAGAATGCGGAATCGCAGCGACGGCGGCGTGATGGCTTCGAGATTGCGGGCATCCGCGAAGAACGCGAACACCTCGCGACGAGGCCGATCGATCTGCAGCGCGGCCCGGAGGATGAAGGTGCCCGGCTCGCGGGCATCACGGTCGTGTTCGATACGGTCGGGACTCATGGCGTCTCAGCGGTATGACGAGCGCCGCGCGGCGCGGGATCCCGCCTCCGACGCGCTACAAGGCGCGTCATGTTCATCGTTCACGTTCTCGTCCGCGTCACGCCGGAGTCGGTCGAGGCCTTCCGCGCCGCGTCCATCGAGAACGCGAGCCACAGCGTGCGCGAACCCGGCATCGCCCGGTTCGATGTCGTCCAGCACCTGGACGACCCGACACGATTCGTCCTGGTCGAGGTCTACCGCACGGTCGACGCAGCCGCCGCCCACAAGGATACAGCCCACTACGCGGCCTGGCGTGACACGGTCGCGCCCATGATGGCCGAACCCCGTATGGGCGTGAAGTTCTCGAACGTGTTCCCTGGCGAGGCCGGGTGGTGACCGCCACCGGGCCCTGGGAATTCGCCACCGCCGGGCGCGTCGTGTTCGGGCGCGGTGCCGCCGACGGCGCCGCGAGGATCGTCCGCGGCTTCGGATCGCGCGCGCTCGTCGTCGCGGGCTCGACGCCGACCCGTGCGGAGTGGCTCGTCGAGGCGCTCGGCCCGGACGTCCGGCTGGTCTACGTCGAGGGCGAGCCGGACGTCGCGTTCGCACGCGATGGGGCCGCCTTTGCCCGGCGCAAGTCCATTGACGTCGTCGTCGCGGTGGGCGGCGGCAGCGCGCTCGATGCGGGCAAGGCCATCGCGGCGCTCGCGACGAACGACGGCGACGTCATCGACTACCTCGAAGTCGTCGGGCCGGGGCTCCCGCTCGGCGCCGCCCCCCTGCCATTCGTCGCCATCCCGACGACGGCGGGCACGGGGTCGGAGGTGACGCGCAACGCCGTGCTGGCGGTGCCCGATCGTCGCGTCAAGGTCAGCCTCCGCAGTCCGCTGATGCTGCCGCGCGTGGCCCTCGTCGACCCCCGGTTGACGGACGACCTGCCGCCGGCCATCACGGCCTACACCGGCCTGGACGCCCTGACGCAAAACCTCGAGCCGTTCCTGTCGCACCGCGCGACGCCGTTGACCGACGGCGTCTGCCGCGAAGGTCTGGGGCGCGCAGCCCGCTCGCTTCGCGCCGCGTGGAGCGACGGCCGCAACGCCGACGCACGCGACGACATGGCCGTGGCCAGCCTGTGCGGGGGCCTGGCGCTCGCCAACGCCGGGCTCGGGGCGGTGCACGGCCTTGCGGGGCCGATCGGCGGGATGTTCCGCGCGCCGCACGGCGCGGTATGCGCGGCGCTGCTGATGCCGGTCATGGCCGCCACGCTGGCGGCGCTCGAATCGCGCGCCCCCGGGCACTGGGCCCTCTCACGCGCGACGGAGGCGGCCAGGCTGCTAACGGGACGCGACCACGCGTCGGCCGGGGAGGGCGTCGAATGGCTCGCCGCCCTCACGGCGGATCTCGGCGTGCCCGGGCTGGCGGCCTGGGGCGTCGGCGACGATGATGTCGCGGCCATCGTGGAGCAGGCCGCCCGGTCGAGCAGCATGAAGGGACACCCGATCGTGCTGACTGCGGAGGAGCTGCGCGCGGTCGTGCGGCGGGCGCTCTGAGAGGCGGTCGCGCGACCCATCCGCCACCGTTCTCGCGCCCCACCCGCAGAGAATCGCACGCCCGCCGCAGCCGTTCGCGTGGGGGCTGGCTTCAGCCAGCCCCTGCCGTCATCAGATACGATTCACGAGCCCGGCGTCGGTCGCCCGCGTATTCCGCACGAGCAGCAGGACCGCCAGCATGGCAACGAGGGCAATGGTCCCGGCACCGGCCAGGATGGGCTCGAACGAGTAGCGGTCGGCCACGAATCCGGTCAGCAGCGTCGCGAGGATCGTCCCGACGCCGGCGCCTGTACCACCCATGCCGCTGACGGTGGCCACGGACGCCGTCGGATAGATGTCGGCGGGCAGGTTCAGGATGATGGTCGAGAACGCGGCGTAACAGAAGGTCGACACGGCGAAACACATAACGAGCAGGGGCAGCGACTGCACCCAGATGGCGGGGATGAGCAACATCATGCCGAGACCGCCAACGACGGCGATGGCCTTGCGCGCGCGGCCCACCGACCAGCCCCGGTTGATCAGGAAACTGGAGAACCCGCCCCCGAAGAAGTTGCCGGCGTCGGCCGCGATGAACGGCACCCACACCGCCACCAGGCTCGACTCGAGACGGAACCCCTTCGCCACGAGGAAGATGGGAAACCAGTCGGTGATGAAGAACCACACCGGATCGGTCAGCGACTTCGAAATCACGTAGCTCCACGTCTGCGGCAGCCGAAGGAGCGTGGAGTACGGCAGTGCCTTGCCCTCGGTCCCTCGGTCGGCGGTCTGGTCGCCGCGCCCCGACAGGATGTACTGGCGTTCCTCCGGCGTGATGCGGGGATGGGTCTCGGGGCGGTCGTAGAGCCAGCGAAACGCCAGGCACCACACCAGCCCGAGCGTGCCGGTCAGCAGGAACAGCGGTCGCCATTCGCGGCCGAGCGCGAGGTAGAGCGGCACGATAATCATGCCGGCCACCATGCCGCCAATCGACGACCCGCTATCGAAGAGGGCGACCGCCCAACCGGTCTCCTTGCGCGGAAACCACTCGGACACCGCCTTGGTCGCACCGGGCCAGTTGCCCGACTCACCGAGCCCTGACAGGAAACGGAACACCGGAAACGTCCGCGCGCCGGCGAACGCCGCGGTCAGCCACGCCGCCAGCGAGTACCAGACGACCGCCAAGCTGAGGCCGCGCCGGGTTCCCAGTCGATCGAGCAGCCGCCCCGACAACGTTTGCCCGGCGGAGTAGGCGATCCGGAACGCGATGATGAGCCACATGTAGTCCGTGTTGGACCAGTGGTATTCCTCTTTGAGGAATGGCGCGAGCATGCTCAACGTCTGACGGTCGATGTAGTTGATGACCGTCGACAGGAACAACATCCCGCCGATCCACCATCGCAGGTGCTTGATCTTCGCCGCCATCGGGTCTCCTCGAACCCGGAGACTATATCGAAATCCGACGCCGGCGTCGGCCCTGTTCCGCCCGCTGGCCTCACAGCAACCCGGCGACGAGGAGCAGGCCAATCAGGGCAAGCAAACCACCTGT
>CAZJRM010000252.1:0-7276 GCA_964547975.1 uncultured Vicinamibacterales bacterium
TCCCTGTCCCCTTCTCTTAATCTCTAGCCCCTAGCCCCTGATCTGTAGTAATTTACGGGGCTGGGTCAACCAACAACCAATACGTAACTGCGGACGCCCCCATGTCGCAGATCTTTCCGTCGAGCGCGAATGCTGTCGCCCGAGGGACCCTGACTGTCGCCGTCGTCCTGTTGGCGGCATCGGGCTACCTCCTCTACGAACTCGGCCGGTCGCCCTACGTGACCCGCGCGTTCGAAGCCCGGCAGCAGCCGATTCAGTTCAGCCATCAGCGGCACGTGGCCGGCAACGGCCTCGACTGCCGGTACTGCCACACGTCCGTCGAGCAGTCGGCCGTCGCGGGGATTCCGCCCACGAAGACCTGCATGAACTGCCACAGCCAGA
Source organism: uncultured Vicinamibacterales bacterium (assembly GCA_964547975.1). Lineage (GTDB taxonomy): Bacteria > Acidobacteriota > Vicinamibacteria > Vicinamibacterales > JAKQTR01 > CAYJPV01. Next base: position 382 of record CAZJRM010000252.1, read on the forward strand.
TCCTGGCGGCGAGTCCGTACCTCGAGCCTGTTCGCACCAGCTTCGCCTCCGACCGGTCGATCCAGTGGGTCAAGGTCCACGACCTGCCCGACTTCGTCTACTTCGACCACAGCATTCATGTGAACAAAGGGGTGGGCTGCACGACGTGCCACGGCCAGGTCGACCAGATGCCGCTCATGTGGACCGTCAAGACGCTGCAGATGGAATGGTGTCTCGATTGTCACCGCAACCCCGAGCGGTACGTGCGTCCGAGGGAGGCCGTGTTCCGGACCGACTACCAGGCGCCGGCCAACCAGCTCGAGCTGGGGCGCACGCTCGTCGCCGACTACAAGATTCAGCGGCTGACCAGCTGCTCGACCTGCCACCGATAGCCGAATCGACGCCATGAACGAACAGCACTCGTTGGATCTCAAGGCGGTACAGGCGCAGCTGGCCGCCGCGTCGGGCCCGGACTACTGGCGCAGCCTCGAGGAACTCGCCCGCACGGACGAGTTCCAGGCGTTCCTGCACCGCGAGTTCCCCGACCAGGCCTCAGAGCTCACGGATCCGGTCGGCCGGCGGCAGTTCCTGCGGCTGATGGGCGCGTCACTCGCGCTGGCGGGCGTCAGCGCCTGCACCAAGCAGCCGCCTGAAGCCATCGTGCCTTACGTCAAGGCCCCCGAAGAGATCGTCCCGGGCAAGCCGCTCTTCTTTGCCACCGCGCTGACCCTGGGCGGCGTCGCGACCGGCGTGCTCGTCGAGAGCCACATGGGGCGCCCGACGAAGATCGAGGGGAACCCCGGGCATCCTGGCAGTCTCGGCGCCACCGATCTCTTCGCGCAGGCGTCGATCCTCGACCTCTACGACCCGGATCGTTCGCAGACGCTGACCCACGCCGGAGACATCCGCACCTTCGGCGCGTTTCTCGATGCCTTCCGCAAGGTCATCGACCTCAAGAAGACCGTTCGTGGCGCGGGCCTGCGGCTGCTGACGGGCACCGTCAACTCTCCGACGCTCGCGCGGCAGATCCGCGAGATCCTGCAGGCCTTTCCCGAAGCCAAACACCACCAGTACGAGGCCTGCAGCCGGGATGGCGTCCGCATCGGTCTGAAGGCGGCGTTCGGCACCGACGCGGCCATCCAGTACGCGTTCGACAAGGCGAAGGTGGTCGTCTCCCTCGACGCCGACGTCCTCGGCTCGATGCCGGGGGCGGTGCGTCACATCCGCGATTTCGCCGCCGGCCGCCGCGTGCGCGGCACCTCCGGCGAGATGTCCCGGCTCTACGTCGTCGAAAGCACGCTGACCAACACGGGCGCCAAGGCCGATCACCGCCTCGCCGCCCGGCCCGGCGATGTCGAAGTCATCGCGCGGTCGCTCGCGGCCAAACTAGGCGTGCCCGGCGCGCCGGCCGTGCTGGCCCGTCCGGCCTGGGAGCCGTTCATCGCCGCGGCCGCCAGCGATCTCACCGCCCGCCGGGGCGCGTGCCTCGTCGTGGCGGGGGACGAACAGCCGCCGGCCGTCCACGCGCTCGCCCACGCCATGAACCAGGTCCTGGGCAACCAGGGATCGACCGTCACCTACACCGACCCGATCGAGGCGTTCCCGGCCCGCCAGGTGGACTCGCTGCGCGACCTCGTGGCCGACATCAACGCCGGAGCCGTCGATGCCCTGGTGGTCCTGGGCGGCAACCCGGTGTACGACGCGCCGGCGGACCTGAGGGTCGGCGACGCGTTCGCGAAGGTCGCCTTCTCGGTGCACCTGGGGCTCTATGCCGACGAGACGTCGGCCCGTTGCCGCTGGCACGTGCCAGAGGCGCACGCCCTCGAGAGTTGGAGCGACGCGCGGGCGTTCGAGGGAACCTCGTCGATCGTGCAGCCGCTCATCGCCCCGTTGTACGGGGGCAAGTCGTCCCACGAACTCCTCGCCCTCCTCCAGGGCGCGGCGGCGCGCCCGGCGTACGACATCGTCCGGGACACCTGGCGTCCCTTCGCAACCGCCGCCGGGGAACCCGATTTCGAACGGTTCTGGCGTAAGGCGCTGCACGACGGCGTGATTCCAGGCACGGCGGCCCAGCCCCGGCCCCTCACGGCCGGAGACGTCTTCGCGGTCATCGGTCCGGGCTCGGCGCCCACCGCCGGCATCGAACTGGCCATCCGCCCCGATCCGACGGTCTACGACGGCCGCTTCGCCAACAACGGCTGGCTGCAGGAGACGCCCAAGCCGTTCACCAAGCTGGTCTGGGACAACAGCGTCCACCTCAGCCCGGCGACGGCCGAACGCCTCGGCATTGCCAAGGACGACGTGGTCGAGATCAAGGTCGGGGACCGCTCGGTCGCCGGTCCGGCGTTCATCGTGCCGGGCCATCCGGACGATGCGGTCGCGGTCACGATGGGGTACGGACGCCGTCGAGCCGGGCGCGTGGCCAATGGCATCGGCTTCGACGTGGCGCCCCTGCGGGCCGCCACGGCTCCGTGGCAGGCGTCGGGTGTCACGGTATCACGCACTGGGCGCCGCGCCCGCCTGACAGCGACGGTGCTCCATCACTCGATGGAAGGCCGGGCGATCGTGCGTTCGGCGACCCTCGACACGTTCACGAAGAACCCCGGCATCATCCAGGGCGCCGAGTTCGTCCCGCCGAAGACCCTGACGATGTACACGCCCCACGAGTACAAGGGTTACGCCTGGGGCATGGCCGTCGACATCAACGCCTGCGTCGGCTGCAACGCGTGCATGGTGGCCTGCCAGGCGGAGAACAACGTGCCCGTCGTCGGGAAGGAGCAGGTCGAGCGCGGACGCGAGATGCACTGGATTCGCATCGACACGTACTACACGGGCTCGCCGTCGAATCCCGAGGCGTACCACCAGCCGGTGATGTGCCAGCACTGCGAGAACGCGCCGTGCGAAGTCGTCTGCCCGGTCGCCGCCACCACGCACAGTGACGAAGGCCTGAACGACATGGTCTACAACCGCTGCGTCGGCACGCGGTACTGCGCCAACAACTGCCCGTACAAGGTCCGCCGTTTCAACTTCCTGCTCTTCCAGGACTGGGACACGAAGAGCCTCAAGCTGGGGCGGAACCCCGACGTCACCGTGCGCAGCCGCGGCGTGATGGAGAAGTGCACCTACTGCGTGCAGCGCATCAACGAAGCCAAGATCGACGCCGAGAAGCAGGACCGCACGGTGCGGGACGGCGACGTCGCCACCGCGTGCCAGCAGGTCTGCCCGGCCGAGGCCATCGTGTTCGGCGACATCAACGACCCGAACAGCCGCGTGTCGCAGCTGCGCCGGGAGGCCCTGAACTACTCCCTGCTCGGCGAACTCAACACGCGGCCGCGAACCACCTATCTGGCGGCGCTGAAGAACCCGAACCCGGCGCTCGGCGAGGGCGCGCCGGGTCCCGATGGCCACGACCGGCACTGAGAGCGAACCGAGATGGCAGAACCGCACGTGACGCAGACCTATCTGGCACCGGGCCACACCTTCGCCACGATCACGGACAAGATCAGCGCCATCGTCCTGACCAGGAAGGTCACGACGGGCTGGCTGATCGCGCTGGGGTGCGCGTCGGCGCTGGCCGCGCTGCTGCCGATTGCCGTCGGTCACCTGTTCACGACGGGCGTCGGCGTCTGGGGCAACAACTCGCCGGTCGGCTGGGCGTTCGACATCACGAACTTCGTGTGGTGGATCGGGATCGGGCACGCGGGCACACTCATCTCCGCGATTCTCCTGCTCCTCCGCCAGCAGTGGCGCACCTCCATCAACCGGTTCGCGGAAGCCATGACCCTCTTCGCGGTGGCCTGCGCGGGCATGTTTCCGTTGATTCACGTCGGGCGCCCGTGGCTGGCCTACTGGCTGATGCCGATCCCGAACACGATGTCGATGTGGCCGCAGTTCCGCAGCCCGCTCATCTGGGACGTGTTCGCGGTCTCGACCTACGCCACGGTCTCCGCGCTCTTCTGGTTCGTCGGCCTCATCCCCGATCTGGCCGTACTGCGGGACAGGACGCCGTCGAAGGTCGGCCGTGTCATCTACGGCATGCTCGCCATGGGCTGGCGCGGTTCCGCGATGCACTGGCATCGTTACGAGACGGCGTACCTGCTGCTTGCCGGCCTGGCGACGCCCCTGGTCGTCTCCGTGCACACGGTGGTGAGTTTCGACTTCGCGGTGTCGCTCATCCCGGGCTGGCATACGACGGTGTTCCCGCCCTACTTCGTCGCCGGTGCCATCTACTCGGGCTTCGCGATGGTGCTGACGCTGGCGATCCCGATTCGGGCGGTGTACGGCCTCGAAGACTTCATCACCGCGCGCCACCTCGACGTCATGTCGAAGGTCATGCTCTCGACCGGGCTCATCGTCGCTTACGGGTACGCGATGGAGGCGTTCATCGCGTGGTACAGCGGCAACCACTTCGAACGCGCGATGTTGTGGAACCGGATGACGGGCCCCTACTGGTGGTCGTACTGGGGCCTCATCCTGACGAACGTCGCGATTCCGCAGTTGTTGTGGTCGTCGAGGGTGCGCGCCAGCGTGGTGGCGCTCTGGGTGCTGTCGATCGTGATCAACGTCGGCATGTGGCTCGAGCGGTTCGTGATCATCGTCACGAGCCTGCACCGCGACTTCCTCCCCTCGTCGTGGGGCATGTACTCGCCCACGATCTGGGACTGGGCGACGTATCTCGGCACGATTGGGTTGTTCCTCACGCTGCTGCTGCTCTTCATCCGCTTCCTGCCCATGATTGCGATCTTCGAGATGCGCACGATGGTGCCGGCGGCGCGGGTGAACGACGAAGAGGCGAGGGGCTAGGGGCTGGGGGCTAGGGGCTAGCCCCTGGCACGTGGCGACCGAGGATCTATGGAGCAACAAGGTTTGTACGGCCTGATGGCGGAATTCGAGAGCCCGACCGCCCTCGTGAGCGCCGCGTCGAAGGCGCGTGAGGCGGGATACCGGAAGATGGACGCGTACTCCCCCATCCCAATCGAAGAACTGCACGACGCGCTGGGCCTGCCCCAGACGAAGTTGCCGTGGATCGTGCTGGGGGGCGCCATCACCGGCGGGCTCGCGGGATACGGCTTGCAGTACTGGGCCTCCACGATCGCGTACCCGTTCAACATCGGCGGGCGGCCGCTGCACAGCTGGCCGTCGTTCCTGGTGCCGACGTTCGAAACGACCATCCTCTTCTCCGCGCTCGCGGCCGTGGTCGGCATGCTCGCGCTGAACGGCCTGCCCATGCCGTACCACCCGGTCTTCAACGACCAGCGGTTCGTCATGGCCAGCCGCGACCGGTTCTTCCTGTGCATCGAATCGGCCGATCCGAAGTTCGACACGGCGCAGACCCGCCGGTTCCTGGAGAGTCTCAGCCCTCGTGAGGTGTGCGACGTTGAACACTAGGCTCACGGCTCACGATGCCCGTGGCGTCCGGCTTCAGCCGGACGCGTGTCAGGGCGGGCTGAAGCCCGCCCCCACAGGGGCCGGAAGACAACGGCGTCTGCTGGCGGCGTGTGCGCTGGCGATCCTGACTCTGGCGGGCTGCCGGCAGGACATGCACGACCAGCCGAAGTACAAGGCCCAGGCGAAGAGCGACTTCTTCGCGGACGGGCGCGTCGGCCGGCCGCTGGTCGCCGGCACCGTGCCCCGGGGTTTCCTTCGAGACGATGCCGCCGCGTACACCGGCCGGGAGGCCGGCGAACTCGTCCGCGAGTTCCCGTTCCCGATCACGGCGGCCGTCATGGCCCGCGGCCGGGAACGGTACGACATCTTCTGTGCGCCCTGCCACGGACGGACCGGCTGGGGTGACGGCCTGATCGTGCGGCGCGGATACCGACGCCCGCCGGCCTTCCATGACGATCGGCTTCGCGAGATGGCGGTGGGCCACTTCTTCAGCGTGGTCACCAACGGGTTCGGAGCGATGCCCGACTACGCGCAGCAGATTCCGCCCGAAGACCGCTGGGCGATCGTGGCGTATCTGCGCGCCCTGCAACGCAGCCACCAGGGGACGCTGGCCGATGTGCCCGCGGCCGAACGCGCCAGGCTCGAAGCCGAGCCCCAGCGCTGACGACATCGAGCGAACAGGCAGCTGACGACATGCACGACGCGACCTACACTCCTCCCGCGAGCCTCGACCGACTCCGCCTGCGGTCCCTGATCGCCGGACTGGCCGGGCTTGCCCTCGTGGTGATTGGCGGATTCCTGAACCCGCAGCACTTCTTCCAGTCGTACCTGCTGGCGTTCCTGTTCTGCCTGGCCGCGCCCCTCGGAGGCCTGGCGCTGCTCATGCTCCAGCATCTGACGGGCGGCAACTGGGGTGTCGTGCTGCGGCGGACGTTCGAAGCTGCGGCGCGCACGCTGCCGTGGATGGCCCTCCTCTTCGTTCCGCTGGTGTTCGGCCTCTCCACGCTCTATCCCTGGACCGACACCGCCGCCGTCGCCGCCGACCATATCCTGCGCGGGAAGGCCCTGTATCTCAACGTGCCGTTCTTTCTCGCGCGCGCGGCCCTGTACTTCGCCGTGTGGGTCGGACTCGCGTTCTTCCTGACGACGTGGTCGCGGCAGCAGGATCAGTCGGGCGACCCCGCGCTGAAGCGCCGCATGCGCGCGCTGAGCGCGATTGGCATCGTGCTCTACGCGTTCTCGATGACCTTCGCGGCCTTCGACTGGGGCATGTCCCTCGACCCGCACTGGTTCTCGACGATGTACGGGTTCCTGTTCATCATCGGCCAGTTGCTCACGGGGCTCGCCGTGGGCATTCTCACGGCCCGCCGCCTCTCGTCGGAGCCGCCCATGGCCTCCGTGCTCAACACGGGCCACTGGCACGACTTCGGAAAGCTGCTTTTCGCCTTCGCCATGGTGTGGACGTACCTGTCCTTCTCGCAGTTCCTGATCATCTGGTCGGCGAACCTGCCCGAGGAAATTCCCTGGT
>CAZJRM010000253.1:0-7242 GCA_964547975.1 uncultured Vicinamibacterales bacterium
GGCTGACCTGGAGGATGACGCCGGTCAGGATGCCGCTGATCGAGTTCGGCAGCACGACGCCGCGCACGGTCTGCCAGCGCGTGGCCCCGACGTTCCAGCAGGCTTCGCGGAACGCCATCGGCACGGCCGACAGCGCCTCGCGCGTGCTGGCGATGATGACGGGCAGCGTCATGATCGCCAGCGTGAGCGACGCGGCGGCCACCGAGAAGCCGAAGCGGGCCGCGTACACGAACGCGCCAAGTCCGAACAACGCGTGCACGATGCTCGGCACGCCGGCGAGGTTGATCACCGCGAGGTTGATGATGCGGTTGAACCACGTGTCGCGGGCGTACTCGTTCAGGTACACGGCCGCGAGGACGCCGATCGGCGCCGCCACGGCGAGCGAAATCACCACCAGGTAGATCGTACCGATGAACGCGGGCCAGATCCCGCCTTCGGTCATCCGGTTGCGCGGGACGTCGAGCAGGAACTCCAGGCTCAGGGCCGGCCACGCGTGGATGACCAGGTGCGCGACGATCGCGATGAGCGGCGCGATCATCAGCAGGGTCATCCCGAGGAACACTCCGCGGGCAGCGGCCTCCTGACGGAACTTGCGGCGGCCGTACGCAGTCTCCCGGAACGGTCCGCCGGCGTCGGGCGGGAGCAGCGTGCCGCTGAGCGCGTCGCTCGACATGACCGCCTACTTCCTCCGGATGCCGCGGACGGCGACGTCCGCGGCGAGGTTGACCGCGAAGGTGATGGCGAACAACTGCACGCCGGTCAGGAAGAGCACGCGGTAGTGCGCGGACCCCGCGGGCGCCTCGCCCAGCTCGGCGGCAATGTTCGCCGTCAGCGTGCGGACGGAATCGAGCAACCCGCCCGGCACGTGCACGGCGTGGCCCGTCGCCATCAGCACCGCCATGGTCTCGCCGACGGCCCGGCCGACGCCGAGCAGGACCGCCGCCAGCAGGCCGTTGCGGGCCGCCGGAATGAGGACGCGGACGACCGTCTGCCATCGCGTCGCGCCCATCGCCAGCGCGGCCTCCCGGTAAGAATCCGGGACGGCCTTGAGCGCGTCTTCGCCGATGGAGACGATGATCGGCACGCTCATCAGCGCGAGGACGACGGCGCCGTTCAGCATGTTGACCCCGACCGGCGCCGAGGTGTGTTCGACCATCAGGCGGCTGATGACCGTCAGCGCCACGAACCCCCAGACCACGCTCGGGATGGCCGCGAGCAGTTCGATGACGATCTTCAGGGTTTCTTTCAGGCGCGGGCTGCAGAACTCCGAGACGAAGACGGCCGCACCGAGGCCGAAGGGCACGGCCATGAGCATGGCCAGCAGCGTGACCGACAGCGTCCCCAGGGTGAGCGCCAGCGTCCCGTAGCGCACGTCCACCACCGACGTCGGGTACCACTGGACGCTGAACAGGAACTCGATCGGGTCGAAGTCCTCCGAGACCAGCACCGGGGCCGCTTCCCGGAAGATGAAGAAGAAGATGGCGAGGACGAACAGGATGGCGCTGATGCCGCAGAGCCGGATCAGCGTTTCGATGGCTCGTTCGCCCGCGAGCGAGCCGGCGGAGCGGCGGGGCCGTGCGGCGGAGCCGCGCCCACGATCGGCGGTCTCGACGGGCGTCACGGTGTCCTCGTCTGCAGCGCCGGCGGGAGCGGCACGTAGCCGCTCTCCTGGATGATACGCTGGCCGCTCGGTGACAGCACCCAGTCGAGGTAGGCCTTCACCGGCCCCCGCGGTACGCCCAGCGTGTACATGTGCAGCGAGCGGGCAATGGGATACGTCTGGTTCCACGTGGCCTGGACGGTTGGCGGGACACCCGGATCGCCCGCCCGGCGGGCCACCTTCAAGACCTTCACGCGCGGCGTCGCGTAGCCCATCCCGCTGTAGCCGATGGCGCACGGCGTCGTGGACACCAGCTCGACGACCTCCTTCGAGCCGTTGAGGTCGCGGGAGCCGAGCTTGAAGTCGCGCTTGGAAAGGACGCGCTCGCGGAAGAAGTCGTAGGTGCCCGAGCTGGACTGGCGGCTCACCCGCACGATCTCGTCGCGTTTGCATCCGGGCACGGCCCGGCCAAGCTGCGTCCAGCGCGTGAGCGCGCCGTCTTCGCGGAAGATGCCGGCGAGCTGGTCGAACGTGATCTGATCGAGCGGGTTGACCGGATGGACGTAGATGGCCAGCGCGTCGTAGCCGACCTTGAAGTCCGTCGGGTCCAGACCGGTATTCTGGCGGACGTGCGCGGCTTCTTCCGCCTTGATGTTGCGGCTGGCGTTGGCGATGTCGACGGTGCCCTTGATGAGCGCGGCAATGCCGGTGCCCGACCCGCCCCCGGACACCTCGACGTTGACGCCCGGGACCACGCGCTGGTACTCCTCCGCCCAGGCCTGGGCGACGTTGACCATCGTATCGGAGCCCTTGTTCTGGATGGCCACGCCCTCGGAGCGGGGCCGGCACCCGGCAAGGCTGCCCGCCCCCGCGGCGAGAAGCATCGCCAGGGCGGTCGCGGAGCGGACGGGCGTGCGGAAGTCGCGGGTCATGGGACGTCCAGGTTCACTCGGCGCCGATCATCCGCACCAGTTCGGTGACCTCTGATGTCAGGCGCGCGTGTGTCGCCTCGTAGGCGGCCGTCACGGCCTCGGTCGGACCTGCGGTGCCGACGGGAGACGGGAGGCGCCAGTCGAGGCACACCAGGCCGCGGGGCTCGGGTGGGAACGCCGGCCTCACGCGATCGGTGAATGCCACCACGACCTGGAACTGATCCAGATCGGGCACTTCGCGAATCGCGCGCGAAGGGCGCGGCGAGAGGTCGATGCCCTTGCCCCGCATGAAGTCGAGCGTCACGGGGTCGAGGCGCTGCGGATCGATGCCGGCGCTGGCGAACACCACTCCGGGCGCGTCGAGGCCTTCGCCGATGGCCTGCGCCATCTGGCTCAGGCAGCCGTGCGTGTCGTCGACGAACAAGACCCGGAGGACGGCGCCGGTCTGGTGACGCGTCGGGTGTCCCGTGCACATGTAGATCACTTCGTGGCAGATGTTCCGCGCCTGGTCCGACGTACGTTCGAGTCGCCGGTTCACGTTCATGAGCGAGTCGAATTCGTCGAACGTCAGTTCATCGGCACGGTACTGGGCGACCAGGGCCTTGCCCAGATTGGCCTTGAGCCCGTCCACGGTGCTTTCCACGTCGACGGCGCGCCGCGCGAGGTCGGCGTCTTCGGTGACGAAGGCGTTGACGGCGTCGCGCAGCATGGCGATCGTCATGCCGGACATTTCTTCGTACTGCGCCCGGGGGGCGCGGGACGGGAAGTCGGCGAGCCGAAGCGCGCGCCGCGCGATGGACTCGGCGTAGTCGCCCACGCGCTCGAGCTCGAGGCTGATGCGGATGGCGGCGTACGCCATCCGAAGAAGCTGGCCGGCGGGCTGCTGGCGGACGAGGAACTCGAGGCAGATCTGATTGAGCGTCTGTTCTTTCCCGTCGATCAGCCGGTCCCTGAGGATGACCGAGAATGCCAGCCGCCGATCGTTCCGGAACAGGGCCTGCATCGCATCCTGGAGCGCTCGCTCCGCCAGCGCCGACATCTCACTGACGGCCAACTTGATGTGATCGATGTCGCGCTGCATGGATACTTCGAACCTCGGATGGCCAACCTCGTTCGATCCTGCCATGGCTCACTCTCCCCGGATGTCACATCCGAGTAAATTCTGGGGGCCGGCACACACGCCGCCCTCGGCGCACTGCGGCAACTGCCCTGCAATGAAGACTTTACACCAGCAGGTCGGCCAAGTGGCGTCTCGCGTCGACGAGTCAGCCGTCGCTGGCCCGCCAGAGAGAACACCCAGCGATCGAAGACCGCCGTGCACGCGGCCCCGACGAAGCTGAGCACACCGATCGCGACGAGCAGGTATCACCGAGCCGTGAGGGGCGGCGGAAGTCGCACCTACACCGGCAGTTCCCAGCCCTTGCGATAACTGCCCTCGATGTACCTCTGGGCGTCCGGGGCGTTGGTCGCCTTCATCCCGGCCTGGTCCCACTCGATGACCTTGCGCACGCGCCGCGCCAGCGGGCCGAGCAGCATGAACTCGGTGAGCCGCGCGCCGTACTCGAAGTTGCTGCAGGGCTGAGCGCCGCCCTTGCAGCCCTGCAGCCAGTCGGCGTGATGGCCCTTCACGCGCGGGATCGTCCTGGCGGGTCGCGTGTAGTTCAGGTGCAAATCGAGCGGCAGCAGCCGCGGCATGCCCGACCAGCCGGCGCAGGTCAGGTAGCCCTTCTCCCCGATGATGAGCAGGCCGTTCTCGCCGTCGCCCAGGCGCTGTTTCGGATCGTCGGGGTCGAGGCCGAGCGGCAGCGGCGGACGCAAGCCATTGTTGTACCACTGGACCGTGATGGGGCCGCGAGCCGCCGTCGCCGCGAAGCGGTACGTGCAGAAGTCCACGCCGAGGATGGCCTCGGCGTCGACCAGCGTGGTGGTGGTTTCAATGGTCGTCGGCGCGTCGAGCCCGAGCGCGGCAAACGCAGGATCGAGGTGGTGGATGCCCATGTCGGGCATCGCGCCCTCGCCGAAGTCCCAGAAGTAGCGCCAGCTCGCGGGCGCGTAGGCGCTCCGGTAGGGCCGCTCGGCCGCCGTGCCCAGCCAGAGATCCCAGTTCAGGTCGGCGGGCTTCGCGCTGGGCCCGCGCGGCTTCTCGATCGTGTCGAACCCCTCGGGACTGCCGCTCCACGCGTGCACTTCCTTCACCGGGCCGATCGCGCCGTCCCTCAGCCACTCGATCGTGAGCCGGTGCCCCTCGCCCGAGCGCCCCTGGTTGCCCATCTGCGTCGCGACGCCCGTCTCTTTCGCGACCCTGGCGACGGTGCGCGCTTCCTTGATGGTGTGCGTCAGCGGCTTTTCGCAGTAGACGTGCTTGCCGGCCTCCATCGCCATGATGGAGATGTAGGCGTGGTTGTGATCGGGCGTCGCGATGAGGACCGCGTCAATCGCCTTCTCCTTCTCGAGCATCACGCGGAAGTCCTCGTAATCCGCGCACTTGGCGTTCGGCGTCCTCCCCGCGTCGTGCTTCTCTACCTCGGCCTTCACCGGCAGGCGGCCGGCCAGACCGCCGTAGTACCACTTCGACATGTCCCACGACGCGGCGGGATCGGCGACGGCGATGATCCGGCAGTCGTCCTCCTGCATGAGGGCGCGAGCGTTGGTGCGGCCCTGCCCGCCGGCGCCGATGATGGCGACGTTGACCGTGTCGCTCGGCGCGACGAAGCCCGGGCCCCCGAGCACGTGGCGGGGGACGAGGGTGAATCCGGCGGCTGCGGCGGCTGTGCTCGAGATGAATGCTCTGCGGGTCGTCGGCTTGCAGTCCATGTCCAGTCCTCGATGGTCCCTGGGAGGTCCCGGCGGCGGGGTTGTGCAGGCTGATGCGTCTACCGGCCGCGCGGCGGCGTGTCCGGCAGCTCTTTGACGGCAATCGTTCTCCACCGCCAGAACCCGGCAGGGCGCCACCGCTCGCCCCCGTGGATCTGGATGGCGATCGAGCCCTCGGTCGCGGCCCTGGTGGCGTGGTTTTCCGTGTCGGTTCCCTCGAACACCATCTCGTCGTTCAGCCACGCGGTGATGCGCGGCGGGTTCCCCTCGATTCTCGCGCGCACGGCGTTCCAGGTGTCACGCTTCCACGCCTTCTGCCAGGTCTCGGTCCGCTTCGTCTGGACGTCCTGGCGCTGCTGCGGCGTGAGATTCGCCCACCCCGGACCGTTCATGTTCACGCCGGTCAAGCGTTCGCCGTACACCCCGGCCGCCATCGTTCCGCCGGGCAGATAGTCGAGCATGACCTGGTAGCCGCCGCCATCCTCGTCGGTCCAGAAGAACAAGCCGCTGTCGCAGCCCCAGTCCGGTTTGACCTCCATGTACACCTCGGCATTCCGGTACTTCCTATCCGTCATCAGAATCCCGCCGCCGCCGAGTGGTTGCTGCGTGCCGACGATGATGCCGTGGAGGACACGGTAGTCGGGTGTGACGCCGTGGTGGTTCGTCTTGCTGACGTGCCAGCCGGTGAGATCCTTGCCGTTGAAGATCGGCGTGAATCCCTCCGGGATCCTGGGCACCGACTCCTCGTTCGTCGCCGGCCCGGCAGCCGCCACGGCACCCTGCGGCGCGCCACGCTGTCCGGGCGCCGGCTGCTGGGCGATGAGCGTCACACTGACGACGAGCGCGAGGACAGCGACGACGACCCACACCTGCTTCCGCATCACGCCCTCCTCGAGACACACCGGCGTCTGCCGTTGATCACTCCCCTGACCAGAAGGCGGAGCAGGACGAGCGCCGATCGCCGCATGGTTGCGGGAGTATACCCGATCGACCGGAGACGGCAGAGTCATGAGGGCGCTTCGCCCTGAGCCGAGCCGGCCCGTTCGGCTCGCGACTTGATGCCCCTGAGAACCCTGCGCATCATCGGGAAGTCCCCGAACTCGAGGAGCACCAGCGTGAAGAGGGCGAGCGCGGGAGACTCCCATTGGTATCGCTGTTTCAGACGGGTGATCAGGCGCGTGCCGCCGTTGGGCAGGGCGTCAAGCCTCCATGCCCACGTACTGTCCGGCTTTCCCCACAGAAGCCACCGGGTGGGTTCGACAGCCTTCACCTTGAAGGCGGTCCTCCCTCACCACGCTGGCCATCGGCATCCAATCGCCCACTTGCGGATCCTGGTATTCCTTGAGGACGACATCGGCGCTCTCGAATCCGGCGTTGTCGAGCAGGTCGTATGTGTAGAACCCGGCGCGGCGGTAGCCCATCTGGACGATCCACGGCCACACCGCCGGCGGGGGCGCGCCAATGGTGATGGCGCGTGTCGCCGTGAACGGCGCCTGCGGTACGAGCCAGTCTCCAGGCATGGGGCCACGGACTTCGCCTTCCGTTGCGCCCCAACGCATGTGCCAGTGCCGGTACAGTGGTGCGGTGAGGAAGAGTGGCAGACCGCCAAGCGCGTCAAGGATACCGTAAGGAATCGAGCGTCTCGCTGTCATCTGTCACCTGCCGCAACACGATTCGTGGTGGTTACACGGTCGCTGCCCTCGACCGCGCGTGCGGAGGTCGGTCGTGCAGCCGACGTAGAAGCTGCCGTCCGCGCAGCGGAGGATGCAGACGAAGCAGGGTTCGGTGGCAGGCGCTGGTGTCATGCCCTTCGACTCCCCTTCGACTCGCGTGGGTACGTGCGCTCGCTCAGCGTCGCTCAGGGCATTCTCCATGGGCGCGGCGGGCGATAAGCCC
>CAZJRM010000254.1:0-7092 GCA_964547975.1 uncultured Vicinamibacterales bacterium
TGTTACGAAGGCGCGAAGAGCCGGCGTGAGTTCCTTCGACTGACGGTCGGCGGCGCGGCGGGCGCCGCCCTGGCGGCGTCCTCGGCGTCCGGTTCCGGGCAGGGGTCCGCCCCGCCGCCGGCGGTGTCGAACCCCGCGCCGCTCCCGACCATCCGGCTGGGCGCGCACACCGTCACGAGGCTCATCTCCGGCGGCAATCCTATCGGCGGCTACTCGCACGCGACGCCAGACCTGAGCAGCGCCATGCTCGAGTGGTTCACGCCGGAGCGCACCGTCGCGTACATTCACCAGCTCGAGCGTGAAGGGATCACCACCTGGCAGTTCGACTATTTCGACTACATCGCCGCCGCGCTGCGGACGGCGCGCGATCAGGGGTCGACGATCCAGTTCATCTGCGTCCACCATGCCGGCCGGAACGGCACGTTGCCCGACGTGATTCGCGACGTGAAGCCCCTGGCCATCATGCATCACGGCGGCGTGACCGACAGCCTGTTCCGCCAGGGCAAGGCCGGGCAGGTGCGCGACTTCATGAAACGGGCGAAGGACCTCGGCGTGCTCGCCGGCGTCTCGACACACAATCCGGACAACCTCCGGCGCATGGTGAGCGAGGGCTGGGAAGCCGATCTCTACATGACCTGCTTCCACAACCTCACGCGCCCGGTCGACGAACAGCGCCGGAAGTTCGGCGGAACCGCCGCGTTCGACGAACCCTTCGTGGACACGGATCCCGGGGAGATGACCGCGGCCGTGCGCGAGACGAAGACGCCATGCCTGGTGTTCAAGATCCTCGCGGCCGGACGCCGGTGCTGGAGCCGCGAGAAGATCGAAGCGGCGTTCTCCTACGCGTTCTCGAACATCAAGCCGATCGACGCGGTCATCGTCGGGATGTTCCCGCGGTACAAGGACCAGATCCGGCAGAACGCCGAACTCGCACGCAAGTTCGGCGCGCCGAACGCCGGCGTCTGACACGCGGCGTCAACGCTTCGTCGACGACCGCAGCAGCGCGACGACATCTGCGGCCGTGAGGCTGGCCGGCTGCACCGTCGCCCCCGTCGCCGCGAACGTCTCGCCCGCCCCGAACACCGAGATCCGTCCTGCGGCCATTTCCGAGGCGGTCTGCACGTCGCCGGCGCGCCGCAGGCCCGGCGTGTACAACCGCGCGAGGTAGTCGACGTCGCGGCTGGTGTCGAATCCCCTCACGTCGAGCACGGCGACCGGCGGCGGCGCGATGGCCGACGCCAGCAGCCCCGCCAACGCTTCGTCGCCCGTCGCGACGAGCGGAGCGGCGGGATTCGCCCGAAGCGCCACGACGATGTCGGCCACGAGCTGACTGGCGCGGGTACGGTTGTAGGTCTCGAAGTGTTTCACCTTGGAGGCAGCCTCCGCGTCGAACGGAGTCACGCGTACGCGTTGGATCGTGTAACCGGCTTTCTTCAGGCGGGGCTCGAATGCCGCGGTGTCACCGACGACGACAACGGTCCTCGGGCGACGAACCTTCGATGTCGCGGGGAGCTCCGGCGTGGCGTCCGCGTAAAATCCGAGCGCGTGCCGCAACGCGGCGGCCCGCACGGACAGTGGCGTCGCGGCCAGTTGGCCTCGCGCCGCGTCGATCCACGCCGTCGTCAGCGATTCGGCGCTCGCCGCGCGTTCCGGCATCGGCCGACCGTGGAAGACGAGCAGGTTCGGCAGCGGATCGGGAGAGAAGGCACGTTCCTCGATACGCGGGACCGCCGGCGCGCCTTTCAGCCAGCGCGCCATCCACGCGTACATCGCCTCGCGGCTGCTCTTGTTGTAGTTGTGCTCGGCGGTGAATCGCACGGCCTCGACGCGGTCGCCCCCGCCGGCGAGTTCGTAGAGACGTTTCGTGGCCGGGAACTCGGCCTCGAGCGTGTCCTTCGTCCAGTCGCCGGTCGCCGAGATCATCAGCATCGGGCGCGGGGCCATCGTCGCCGCGATCTCCACGTTCGTCGTCTCGAGCCGCAGGCCCGGCGGGTTCTCGCACAGGCATCCGCCCTGCATGTGCAGCGACACCATGTTCACGGGTACCGCCACCGCGATGCGGTCGTCGACCGCCGCGAGCATGTAGGTCTGCGTGCCGCCGCCCGACTCGCCGGTGATCCCGATGGCCTCGCGTTTCACGTACGGCAGCGACTGCAGGAAATCGACGCTGCGGATGCTATTCCACAACTGAAGGCCGGCGAGGCTCAGTCCCCACAACCGTTCCCGCTGGCCGTCGAACGCATGCGTGAGCTGCCGGCTGTCGTTATAGCCGATCATGTCGTAGGCAAAGACGACGAACCCCTGGCGGGCGAGAGAGATGGCGCGGCCCGGCCCCGACATGAGGTCGTTGTTCTCGAGGCGGCCGTAGGTCCAGTGCCCGTGGGTCGACAACACCGCGGGAAATGGGCCCGTCCCCTCCGGACGATACAAGTTCCCGGTGACGTAGAAGCCGGGCAGGCTCTCGAAGTACACCTTCGCCACGCGATAGCCGGACTGTGACTTCTCGTCGAAGATCCGGGCGTTCAGCGGCGAGCGGGTCGGCAGCGGCAGCAGCCCCGCCGACGCCAGGACGTGTTCACGGAGCGCGGCGGCGCGTGCCGCCCATTCGGCGGCCGATCCGGCCGAGGGAGGAGCGAACCGATCGTCCAGCGTACGGTATTGCGCGGCGGCCGGAATCGCGACCGCCAGCATGATCGCGCCAGTCAGCAGGGTCTTCATGCGCCCTCTCCTCCGTCATCGTGGAGGCGCCTCCGCCTGCGCAGCCGCCGGCCCGGCCGTCTCCGCCGTCTCCGACGTCTCCGCCGGCGTGGCCGCCGGTTCCGGGTGCGCGTGATGCTTCGGCTTGCGGCCGATGATCCAGGCCGGGTTCATCGGGTACTCGGCCGGGTCGAACACGACCCAGTACGAGTGCCACACGAGGATGGCCAGCGTCGCCAGGACCGCCTCGTAGTAGTGAATCACCTGTGCGACGTCGTGCCACACCTTCGGCCACGTCCGCAACATCGCTTCGGTGAAGACGAGCATGGCACCGGTGATGGCCATCACCACCGACCCCCACACCAGCGCCCAGTATTCGGCCTTCTCCGCGTAGTTCCACCGCCGCGCCGGCGGTCTGACCGGACGGAGGCCGAGATTGAACGTCAACTGGGCCCACGCATCCTTCATGTCGTCCCACACGAACCAGAGCGCTTTCGCGTAGCCGCGGCCTGCGCGGGTTCCTGCCAGCACCCCCAGGTGCACCGTGAAGAACACGACGAACGACCAGCCCGCGACGCGGTGAATCCATCCGCGGATGGCGTTGCCGTTCTCGAACACCGTGAACGGCCAGCTGATGAAGGACTCGGGGAACTTGTGCACGAATCCGGTATACGCCAGCACGATGAACAGCACGGCGTTCAGCAGGTGCTGACGACGCAGCCACGGCGACAGGCGTTCCTCCGCGTGGGCGTCAGCCTTGACCGTCCTGACGTGGTCCTTCGCCTTGCGCCCGTAGTCGAGCGCCACGAACAGCCCCATGCCCCCGATGGTCAGCGCGATCAGTACGAGGTAGACGGTGGCGACGGCATTCACCAGCCACGGCTTGTCCGCGTGTCGCCCCGGGGGCGCGTGCACCGTGAAGAACTCCGCCGCCAGCCGAGTGCCGATGCCAGGATGGCACTTGCCGCAGGTGTTGGGAAGGTCGCCCGGGTTCACGCTCGACCGCGGATCACTGGAGGGCAGGATGTCGTGCGTCCCGTGACAGGACGCGCAATTGGCCACCGTCGGATTCCCGCCCTGGAGCGCCAGTCCGTGGAAACTCTGCACGTACGTGCTGAAGACGTCTGGTGGCAGCTGGTACTGCGTGATGATGCGCCTGGCGGCGTGGCACTGCGCGCACGTTTCAGGAATGTTCGCGGGCGAGACCCGCGAATTCGCCGCCTTCGCTGTGGTGATCGAGTGTTCGCCGTGGCAGTCCGTGCAGACGGGCGTATCGCGCACGCCCTGCTGCAGGGCCTTGCCGTGGATGCTATGGATGTACGTGCGCTCGACGTTCTCGTGGCACTTGCCGCAGGTCTCGGGCACCTTCTGCCAGTAGAGCTTGGACGCCGGGTTGGTCGACTTGTGGAGGTCGTGCGAACCGTGACAGTCGGTGCAGACGGCGGCGTTCATCGCCTGCTTCTGAATGATGGCGATACCGTGCACGCTGTGTTCGTACGTCCCGACCGGGTTCTCCTGGCGCAGGTGGAACTTCTTCATCTCCGCCGCGTTCGCGTGGCAGCGGCCGCAGGTCTGCGCCAGGTTCCGGCGGTTGACGGGTGACGCCGCGTTCCTGGAGTTCAGCAACGTGTGCGTGCTCCCGTGGCAGTCCTTGCAGGACGCCGCCTCGGCGACGCCCCGATGCACGGCCAGCCCGTGGTCACTCGCCAGGTAGATGCCCGACTCGACCCGGTGACACTGCGAGCAGGCCACCGGGGCGGGGCGGAACCCATCCGGATGCGGCACTTCGACGATGTCGCGATGGCAACTTGTGCAGCGGTTGTGCCCGTGAATCGACGCGGCGAACCCGGCTTCGTCGACGAACAACGAGCGCGGCTTCCCGTCGGGCCCGGTGGTCACGAAGTCCTTGTCGCCGTGGCAGCCGAAACAATCCGCGTTCTCGATGGTCGCGGACGCGGGCCCGAACGCTCCGGGATGCGCCGCGACGGCGCCCAGAGCCAGCAGTAATCCTCCACCCCACACGAGTCGGCGGAGCCACGGGCGGATTCCAGGTGTATCCAACATCATGGGTGATGCCTGCCAGAACCGGGGGCTGGTCAGACGCGGACGCCCTGGGGGTGGCGTACTCGGGGGGCGAGACGGACTCATCCTACCGCAGGCCCGCCCTCCTCTCGGGGAAATCGACGCGTCAGGGGACCGGCTTGAGCGACAGGCGGAACTCGCCCCCCGGCTTCAGCACTGCGCGCGCGGCCGAGGTGCGGTTGTCGCCGGGCCGATAGTCAGCGCCCAGCACGAACAGGCGCGAGGTTTCGATGTCGCACCGTCCGGTCGAGGGAGCGTCGGGCGCCGCCAGGCAGGTCCAGCCCGCGGCCGTGACCGCCAAGCCAGGCTGCGGCCCGACCGCCACCGCCGACCGCACCCTCGCGCTGCGTTCGATGGCCAGCGGCAGACGGCCGTAGTGCGACCAGTAACGCTGACCGGCGCGGTCTTCGACCCAGGCCACGGCCACGGTGTCTTCGAGCGCGAGCACGGCCTCGAGATAGACATGTTCGCGCGCGTCGGGGGCCAGTTTCGCCCACTGGTCGTCCACCGGCGCGTTCGCCGCGATGCGCCCTTCCGCGGCCCGCTCGGTCTCCATGACGCGGTAGACCCAGGGCCGCTCGTCCATCGTGGACTCGCGCGTGGCCCCAGCCAGGTTCACCTCCGTCGGCACCGGGCGCACCGCCGCGAGGCCTCGACCCCGGTCGGTCACCATGTTGTTGAGCGTCGCGACCAGCAACACCGGAGCGACTCCCCGGCGGCGACCGTGGAACGCGCGGATGACATGATCGGGTCCCTGGAAGGCCTCGTTGACCACGCGTCCCCCCGCGATGGTGACGTCGTAGACCTGTTCGATGTCCGTCGTGCGTCCCCAACGGGCCAGCAGGGCCCGGGTCGGAGTGCCGCCGTCTTCATTGCTGAACACCACCGAATACCGCAGCATCGATCCTCCGCCAGCCCCAGGCAATCGCTCGACGTAGGCATAGAGCGGGACATCGGTCTGTTCACCTACCGTGTCGGCGCGCAGTTCGAGCACCGGCGCACGCCTGTAGACCTCGTACGCTGGCGAGGCGGGATCCACGGGAGTCACCGTCACCGCCTGTGGAGAAACACAGCCGGCGGGCGCCCACCACGCCGAAGGCCGGATCTCGACGTCGTGGGCCCCGGCCGCGAGCGGACCGATCAGGGCGTCGTAGGTCAGCCGTCCGGCGCCGGGAAACAGCGGCAGTTCCTGGTCGTGGACGCCATCGATCCAGACGCCGACCGCCGTCACCCGCGGAGCCGACGACGCGCAACGATCGCTGACATCGAGCCGGACCACTCCCATCGCGCCTTCGACCGTCGTCAGGCGGATTGTGCTGGCTGATGGCGTTCCACATCCCGACGCAATCGCCACGGCAAACAACCCGGCGGCGACGACCAATCCTGACGTCAGTTCCCGCACGCGCACCATCACCTCCGTCGGTCAGGCCCGCGGCAGTCTACCATCGCCCATCCGTTCGCGACCCTTCCCTATTCCCCGTCGCCTGTCCCCTGTTCCCTGCCTCTCCCCTCTCCCCCATCCCCTCTTCTCTGTCTTTTGCTACACTCACCCGCATGCCTGCCGCCACGCACGCCCCTCGGGAGTCCCAGCATCGCACCCTCATCCCCGGCTACGCGCGGCTGCTCGACGCCGTCGCGAACACCTGCGCCGTGGGCGTCCAGTCGACGCCGCGGCCGACGATTGTCAATCTCGGGGCCGGCACCGGCACCCTCGCCGCGCGTTGCGTCGCAGCCGTCCCGGCCGCATCGCTGGTCGGCGTCGAAGCCGACGCCGTCGTACTCGGCCGCGCGATGAAACGCTTCGCGCGATCGCGCGGCCCGGTCACGTTGATTCATGCCGATCCGTTGACGCTGGCGCTGCCGCCGGGCGACGCCGTGGTGGCGGCACTCACCCTGAACCGCCTGGAGCCTGGCCGCGCCAAGGTGGCGTTCTTCAAGCGCGTGTTCAAGGCGCTCCCCCACGGCGGTGTGCTCGTCAGCGGTGACTTCCATCCGAGCGCGGTGGCGGCGGTCGCCACGAGCCAGATGGCGGGGTGGATCGCGCACATGCGGCAATCCCGCACCGAAGCCGCGGTGCGCGGGTTGCTGGAAGCCTGGGACGCCGACGCGTCCTTCACGACGCTCGAGGAAGAACTCGGCCTGCTCCAGCACGCCGGGTTCGCCGTGGACGTCACATGGCGGCATCGCGGGTTTGCGGCCGTGGTCGCGGTCAAACCCTGAGGTCCTCATGACCGGGAGACGTGCGTGGTGACTCTCTCCCGCTCCGGCACTGCCCCCCCGCCACCCGAACCGGCTGAGGCGGTCGTCGAAGCG
>CAZJRM010000255.1:0-1112 GCA_964547975.1 uncultured Vicinamibacterales bacterium
ACCAGAACCCGCCGCTCAAGGCGAGCGGCATCCGGATCGGCACGCCGGCCGTGACGACGCGCGGAATGGGCGAAGCGGAAATGGACCGCATCGGTGAACTCATCGCGCGTGTCCTGGCATCGCCGGACGACGACCGGGTGCACCGCATGGTCCGCGCCGAGGTGGAGGCGCTGTGCCGGACGTTCCCGCTGTACCCGAATCTCCGCTCCACTCGCTGACCGGCACGGTCGGCTACGTGTTCTCGGACGACGGCCCGCTGGCGCGGGCCGTCGCCGATTTCGAAGCCCGCGACAGCCAGCGCGAGATGGCCGACGCGGTGGCCGGGGTGGTGTCGACCGGAGGCGTCCTGCTGGCCGAGGCCGGCACGGGGACCGGCAAGACGCTCGCGTACCTCGTACCGGCCATCCTGAGCGGGCGGCGCGTGCTCGTCTCGACGGGGACGAAGAACCTCCAGGAGCAGATCTACTTCAAGGACGTGCCGCTGCTGCAGCAGGCGCTCGGCGTCCCGTTCACGGCCACGTACATGAAGGGCCGGGGCAACTACCTCTGCCAGCACCGGTTCGCGACGCTGCGCGACGACGGGAACGCGGCGACGCCGGCCGACCGGATTTACCTCGACCTGATCGACGACTGGGCGGCCACGACCGAGACGGGCGATCGGGCGGAACTCGCCGATCTGCCGGAAGACGTCGAGTTCTGGAGCGATATTGCGGCCACGGCCGACAATTGCATCGGCAACCAGTGCCCGGACTTCGACGGGTGTTTCGTCACGCGCATGCGTCAGCGGGCGGCGGCCTCCGACGTCGTCATCGTCAACCACCACCTGCTGTGCGCGGACGCGGCCGTGCGGGAACGGGCGTACGGCGAAGTCATCCCGGCGTGCGACGTCGCGATCATCGACGAGGCCCACCAACTCGAAGACGTCGCCACCAACTACTTCGGCGTGACGGTGAGCAACCACCGGGTCGACGACCTGGTGCGGGACGGGGCGCGCCTCGCGTCCGGCGGCACGATCGCAGACGGAGCCGGAGACGTCACGCGGGCGCTGCGGTCGGTGGAGGACGTGGCGCGGGAGTTCTGGAGCGCGCTGACGATGGCCAGGTTCGAACCCG
>CAZJRM010000255.1:1122-7072 GCA_964547975.1 uncultured Vicinamibacterales bacterium
GCCTCTCGGATGAATCGCGCTACCGCCCGCGCATCGGCCGCGACCGCGGACGGCCGCGTCCGCGTGGGCCCGACGCAGCTGTCGCCCGGGGCCGAGGCGGGCGCGCGCCTGGTGGACGCCTGCGACGCGCTGCAGGGCGTGGTCGTGCTGACGCCCGATCCGGGCGAAGACCTCAAGGCCATCGGGGCGCGAGCGGCGGCGCTGCGCGACGACCTGCGTTTCCTCCTGCGCGCGACCGACCGGGACTACGTGTTCTCGATCGAGTGGCGCGGGCGCGGCGTCTACCTGAAGGCGTCGCCCATCGACGTGTCGGACATCCTGCGGCGGACGGTGCTCGAACGGTTTTCGACCACCGTGTTCACGTCGGCGACGCTCACCGTCGAGGGATCGTTCGAGTACATGCGGGGCCGGCTCGGGGTGGGACGTTTCGCCGTGGAGCTCCGCCTGCCGTCGGAATTCGACTACGCGTCGCGCGCGATCCTCTACCTGCCGCCGCGGATGCCGTCGCCGAAAACACCGGGGTACGCGCCGGCGGTGGCGGCCCAGGTGGTCGAGATCCTGCGGCGGACCTACGGCCGGGCGTTCGTGTTGTTCACGAGTTACGCGATGATGCGATCGGTGCAGCCGGTCGTGGCCTCCGCGCTGGATTTCCCGCTACTGGTGCAGGGGTCGGCGCCGCGGTCCGTGCTGCTGCAGCAGTTCCGGTCGACGCCGCACGCCGTCCTGCTGGCGACATCCAGTTTCTGGCAGGGCGTGGACGTGGTGGGCGACGCCTTGAGCTGCGTCATCATCGATCGGCTGCCGTTCGCGTCGCCGGGCGAGCCGGTGATCGCGGCGCGGCTCGAGGCCATTGCCGAACGCGGCGGCGACGGATTCGCCGACCTCCAGGTGCCCCTGGCGATCCTGGCCCTGCTTCAGGGTCTGGGCCGGCTGCTGCGCCACCGCCGGGACCGGGGTGTCCTGGCGATTCTGGACCCGCGAATCCGGACGATGCCGTACGGCCAGCGATTCCTGACGTCCCTGCCCCCGGCGCCCGTCACGACCGATCTGGACGAGATCACCCGGTTCTTCGCACGCACGGACCGGGAGGATTGACGCGGGCGTCGGGCCTCGGGCTTCGGGCCTCGGGCTGTTCCCTCTTCCCTTTCCCTCTTCCCTTTCCCTCTTCCCTCGCCTTGTCCCTTTCCCCTGTCTTTTCGGTGTAGACTTATTCTGACTGTCTGTCTGTTGTTTTCACCGTCTTCATCGTCTTTCACTGCTACGGAGGAGCTCCATGCCTCGCCTCATCTCCGGCCGCTTCGCGATCGTCCTCGTGGTCGCCATTGCGGCTGTCCTGTTTGCTGCCCCTGGGTACGCCCAGACCGGCATGGTCAAGGGCAAGGTCCTCGACGGCGCTGGCAAGCCGCTCGAGAAGGCCAAGCTGGTCATCGAGTTCAAGGATGGCGTCAACCGGAAGTACGAGGTGACGACCAACAAGAAGGGTGAGTACATCCAGATCGGCCTGCCGCCGGGTGGCTACAAGATCACGGCGTCCTTCACGAATCTCGGCGAACAGACCTTCGACGTGCGCGTCCGCCTCGGCGACGCGGCGGAAGTGAACTTCCAGCTGGGCGGCGGCGATGCCGGCAAGGGCGGCATGAGCAAGGAGGACGCCGCGAAAGCCGCGCTGCTGAAGACGGTGTTCGAAGCGGGCGTGGCGGCGAGCAAGGCGGGCGACTACGACGGCGCGATCGCCAAGTTCACGGAGGCGACCGGTCTGGTGCCGGCCTGCTACGACTGCTACTACAACATCGGCTACGCGCAGATGCAGAAGAAGGAGTACGACCAGGCCGAGGTCGCGTTCAACAAGGCTATCGAGCTGAAGCCGAACTACGTGGACGCCTTCAACGGGCTGGCCACGGTCTTCAACGCGCAGAAGAAGTTCGACAAGGCGGCCGAGATGGGCGCCAAGGCGGCCGAGTTGGCGGCCGCGGCGGGCCCCGGGACGTCGGGCGGGGTGGATGCGGAGTTCAACCAGGGCGTCATCCTGTGGAACGCCGGCAAGATCGCCGAAGCCAAGACGCACTTCGAGAAGGTCATCTTCATGAAGCCGGATCACGCCGACGCCCACTACCAGGTGGGGATGGCGAACCTGAATGAAGGCAAGATGGCCGAAGCGGCGGCCATGTTCGAGAAGTACCTGGAACTCGCGCCGGCCGGCCAGTACGCCGCGACGGTGAAGGGGATCCTCCCGCAGCTGAAGAAGTAAGGGCCGTGGCGGACGGACTCGAGGTCGACCGGGTCATTTCCGCCAATCTGGCCGTTGTTCGAACCCGGCTGGCCGCTGCCGCGCAGCGTGCCGGCCGGGATCCTTCCTCCATCCGCCTCGTCGCCGTTTCCAAGACCCATCCGCTCGACGCCGTGCGCGCCGCGCTGCGCGCGGGGCAGACCGTGTTCGGCGAAAATCGCGTACAGGAAGCCCTGCAGAAGATCGAGGCATCGTCCGATACGCGTATCGAGTGGCACCTGGTCGGTCACCTGCAGTCGAACAAAGCGCGAAAGGCCGCGTCGGCGTTCGCCTGCATCCACTCGATCGACAGCGTAGACCTGCTGCAGCGTGTGGATGCCGCCGCGCAGGAGACCGGCGCGGCGCCTGCGCTGCTCGTGCAGGTGGACCTGGCCGGTGAAACGACCAAGTTCGGCGCGACGACCGATGCGGTGTGGCCGATCTTCGACGCGGCCGCGGCGTGCCGGGCGGCGCAGGTCAACGGGTTGATGGTGCTGCCGCCGTTCGCCGACGATCCCGAGGAGGCGCGGCCGTACTTCCGGCGCCTCCGGGAACTCCGCGATGCCCTCGGATCGCGGGGCGTGCCCGCCTCGATGCTTCGCGAGCTGTCGATGGGCATGAGCCACGATTTCGAGGTCGCGATCGAAGAAGGCGCCACGCTCGTGCGCGTGGGCACGTCGATCTTCGGCACGCGAAGCTGACGGGCCAGACAGGGACGGGTTCCACGACGCGCGCGGGCGGCTGACACCCGGCGACGCCCAGGAGAGTTCAGGATGAACGTCACGCCGCTCGATCTCCGCCAGCAGCACTTCCGCATCGTCATGCGAGGGTTCGACAAGACCGAGGTCACGGCCTTCATGGCCGAGGCGGCGGACGACTACGAAGCCGCGCTGCAGGAGGCGGATCGCCTCCGCCAGGATGTCGCCCGCCTCGAAGGCCAGGTGGCCGAACACCAGGAACACGAGCGCAACCTCCGCAACACGCTGCTGACGGCCCAGCGCCTGGCCGACGAAATCCGCGAAAGCGCGCAGCGGCAGGCCACGTCGATGCTGAAGGAAGCGGAAACCCGGGCCGCGCTGGTGCTGGAGAAAGCCCAGGCGCGCGCGGAAGACGTGCAGCGCGAGATCGACGGCCTGCGCCTGAAGCGGCGCGAAGCCGAAGCAACGGTCGACGCCGTCATCAGCAACCTGAAGAGCACGCTCGAGTTCATCCGCGAGCAGGCCGATCGGGATCGCGACGAACGCGCCGACAAGGTCGTCATCCACCGACCGCGGCACAACGACCCCCAGGGTTGGCAGCAGACCCGCGGCGCCGAAGACATCGACGAAGCCGCCGGCGGCACGCGGTAAGCCCGCTCCCGTGGTACGATTCGCGAGGCGGAGCCGTTCGGGCTCCGCACTGCGAGGCGCCGTGCCATCCGTCCTGATCGTCCGCGACGCAAAAACCCTCTTCACGTGCGCCGGCCCCGCGCCGAAACGGGGCCACGACCAGTCCGACGCCCGTCCCCTCTCCCACAGTTCGGTGGTATCGGTGGACGGCACGATTGTGTTCGTCGGGCCGTCGTCACAGATCGCGGCGCACGTGCCGCCCGGGGCGGACGTGCACGACATCGACGCGACCCGATGCGCCGTGGTCCCGGGCTTCGTCGACCCGCACACGCACGTGGTCTACGGCGGCGATCGGCGGGAAGAACTCCGCCGGAGGCTGGCCGGCGCGACCTACGCCGAGATTGCCGCCGCCGGAGGCGGCATCCTGTCGACGGTGCGGGAGACGCGGGCGGCGTCGGACACGGCCCTGGCCGCGGACACCCGCGCGCGCCTCGACGACATGCTGCGGGCGGGCACGACGACGGCCGAAGCCAAGAGCGGTTACGGGTTGGATCCGGAGTCCGAGTTGAAGATGCTCCGCGTCATCCAGGCCCTGGACCGGGACCACCCCATCGACCTCGTGGCCACCTTCATGGGCGCGCACGAGATCCCGGCCGAACATCGCGCCAACCGCCGGTTCTACATCGATCAGGTCATCCGGCAGATGATCCCGGCCGTCGCGGGTGACGGTCTGGCCGAGTGGTGCGATGTGTTCTGCGAGAACGGCGTCTACACGCCCGACGAGACGATCGAGATCCTGGAGGCGGGCAAACGCCACGGGCTCAAGGCGCGCGTCCACGCCGACGAACTCGCGGAAAGCGGCGGGTCGCTCGTCGCGGCGCAGGTTGGCGCGCGGTCGGCCGACCACCTGCTCTACACCGGCCCGCGCGGGATCGAGGCCATGCGCGACGCCGGGGTCGTGGCGACCTTCCTGCCAATCGCGGCCTTCTACCTGAAACTCGGCCGGTACGCGCCCGCGCGCGAGTTCATCTCGGCCGGCGTGCCGGTGGCGCTCGCCACCGACCTCAACCCGGGCGGCGGTTTCTCGCCGTCGATGCCGTTCGCGATGACGCTCGCCTGCTTCTCGATGCGCATGACGATGGAGGAGGCGCTCGTGGCGGCGACGGCCAATGCGGCGTACGCGCTCGACCGGCACGATCGGGTCGGGTCGCTCGAACCCGGCAAACTGTTCGACGCCGTCATCGTGGACGGCGACGCGGTCGACCTGCTCAAGGTCGGCGTGCCGGCCATCCGGACGGTCATCAAGCGAGGCGCGGTGGCGACGCCGCAGTCCGTCGCCGCATGACGACAGCGCGCGGGTCGATCGCCGGTCGAGTGCGGGCCGTGCTCGCGGCGGTGACCGCCGCAGTGCTCGCCAGCGTCCTCACGGCGTTTGTGGCGGCGCGGGCGACACCGGCCATCCGGTTCGAGATGGACCGCGATCACCGGGCCGCGATAACCGGGCTGTATCCGCCCGAACGCGCGGAGTCCAGGACCTTTGCCTGGAGCGGCCCCGCGCTCACGCTGCCCCTGTCCGGGGCGGACCGGTCGGTCGCGTGGGGGTGCGAGGCCGCCGTGATCAACTGGCGGCCGCCGTCAGCCGGTGCCGCGCGCGTGATCGTCGCCTCACGCGGCACCGTGGTGCTCGACACGACGGTCACATCGCCGGACCCCGTCTTGCGATTCACGACGCCGACGGCTGAGGGTTACGGCCTCGATCTCCGGATGGACATCGGACCTGCGTTCAAGCCGGCGCCACCGGACAGACGCGCACTGGGCCTGGCGTTCGACTGGTTCCGCTGCGCGCCCGTCGGGGGCGTGCCGGGCCCGTCTCCGCGGGCCCTCGTGGCGGGCGCTGGCGCGGCCGCCGCACTCGGCGTCATGGCGGGAGTCATCGGCGTGTCGGCCGGCGCCGCGGCGCTGGTCTCGGCCATCGGAGCCGTCCTGCTCACCCTCGCGGCACACACCGGCATCGCGCCGTACGTGTCCGGCGCTCCGCCCGTTGCGCAGGTGGCCTGGTTCGTCGCCCTGCTCGCCGCGGTCCCTCTCGGCGTCGCGGACGTGCTGACTCGCCGCCGGGCCTCATCGTGGGCGCGGCTGGCGGTCGCGGTCTCGGCGACGGCGTGCGCGGTGAAACTGGCGTTTCTCCTTCACCCCGACAAGCCCATCGTCGACGCGCTGTTCCACGCCCATCGGTTCGGCTCGGTCCTCGCCGGCCACTTCTACTTCACGCAGCTGTCGACGAGCGCGACGCCGTTTCCATACGCGATCGGCCTCTACGTGTTCGCCGCGCCGTTCGCGTGGCTGACGTCGGATC
>CAZJRM010000256.1:0-7050 GCA_964547975.1 uncultured Vicinamibacterales bacterium
TCGCGGACGAGTCGCGCCATCTTCTGGAACGTCTGCCGCACAGGCATCATGCGCATCGCCATCGCGTTGCGCTGCAGGTCGGTCGTGATGCGCTTGAGCTGACCCAGATTGCGGGAGAGGCGCTCGTTGTCCATGCTGCCGAGCACCGGGTCTTCCTGGATCATCGCCTGCACGATGACGAGCTCGCCGACCATGTCGACCAGGTTGTCGAGCTTGCGGGTATCGACCTTCACGGTGTCGACGCGGATGGCGTCCAGCTTTGCGCCTCCGCCCTGCCGCGGCGCGTCGTTCTCGACAAGGGCGGCCGGCGGCGCCGACACCGCGACGGGCGCGGCGGGAGGCACCGGCATCTCGGGGCGGGCGGGTTCGACAACCGGCGCGCCTTCGTCCGGGAAGAACGGCACGTTCAGGTCGGCAGGCGGAGCCGCCTCGATGACGACGGGCGCCACTGGCGCTCGCGCGGCGGCAACCGGACCGGCCGCGATGATCGCCTCGACCGCGTCGACGAGTTGACGGGCGTCGGCCGACGTCTCCGGAGCCGGAACGCCGTCGACGCGCATCTTCAGGCCGGTGATCATCGCGGTCACGACGTCGACGGCCTTGAGAATCACGTCGATCTCTGCCTGGCCGATGGCGTGTTTGCCCGAACGGCCGAGATCGAGGAGATTCTCGACCTTGTGGGCGACGTGCTGGACGCTCGTGACGCCGAGCGCGCCGGAGTTGCCCTTGATCGTGTGGAACGGCCGGAACAGATCGTTCAGCAGCTTGACGTCGCCGGGGGCGCCTTCGAGGGCGAGCACGGTCGCCTCGATCGAGCCCAGGTGGTCGAGCGCTTCGGCGAAGAACATCCCTGCCAGTTCCGGGTCGGACTGGAGCAGAACCAGTTCGGCGTCATCGGGGCCGTTCTGGTTCGTGGTTGTGCGGTCCTGCGTGTCCATCGTGTCCCCCGAACACCACCCGTATCCCGATGTCACCGTCGGCTCTCTCGCCGGCAGCCGCCCGGCTGACGCACAGCCGACGACCGCCCGGCGCACACCGGGTGACACACTCCAGCAATCGGCACGAGGCGGCAGGGCATGAGGTGCCCTGAACCCCTTCCGCATTCAAGAACGTCGGTCGCTGGCCGATTCCCGGTCTTGTGGACGCACGTGCGCCCACACGGTTCTCTGTGCGTGGGGGTGACATATGAGATCTGCGAACCCGTCCAAGAAACTCGCCCAGGCCAGGGCCATTCCGGGTCCCGGGCCCTGGATGGTCGTGACGTTCACCTGGGCGATCTGGCTGATCGTCCACGCCGCCGTGTTCGGCGCCCCGCCGCAGAGCCCGGCGACCGCCACGCAGTCTGGCGTGTGGGACGCAAGCCGAAAGCCACTTGAAGGCTGGGGATCGGCCGCGGCGGCAACCGTGGCCGCGCCCGCGACGACTGCTGTGAAGGCGGAGCCGGCCAAGGCGGCACCCGCCAAGGCGGCCAGTGGATCCGCCGCGCCTCCGGCGGCGAAGGCCGACGCGAAGAAGACCAGACTGAACGCGCGGGCGGACACGCCGGTGCCGGTGAAGGCAGTGGCCAAGGCTCCCGCGGGGGCGGCGGCGGCACCGGTAGAGCGCCTGGAATGGCCATCGACTGACGAGTCCTTCGGTTATGCGCCGGCCCCACCGGACGTGCCGACGGGGACGCCGGAACCCGCGGCTGAAGTCACCGCGGAACGGGTTCGCGCGGTCGGTGCGCCGCCGCCTCCCACGGCGGCGACCGCAGCGCTGGCGAAGCCAGCCGAACCGCCTCCCGCCCCGGCGCAGGCCAAGGCGGTCATCACCGAGAAGAAACCGACGCCCACCGGCCTCGAACGCTTGAGCGACGACTGGCCAGCGTGGCTGAAGGTTGCGTTCCAGTACCGAGGCCGTACGGAAAGCAGCCGCGGGCTGCTCGCCAAACCGGACTACGACACGTACTACCTGAACCGCCTCCGCCTGAACGCGACGGTCGTGGCCGCGCCGTGGCTGCAGGCCGTCTTCCAGGTGCAGGACTCGCAGGCACTCAGGTACAACGTCTCGCCGGCCCCGAAGAACATGCTGAACACGCTGGACCTTCGGCTGGGTTACGTGGCGATCGGCCGGGCCAACGGCCCCGTTTCCGCCCGTATCGGCCGCCAAGACCTCACCTTCGGCGAAGGTCGCCTCATCGGCACGCCGGACTGGGGAAACACGAACCGCACCTACGACATCGTGCGGGTGTCGGCCGTACAGCCGGGCGTCAAACTGGACGTCTTCGCCGGCGCGCCGATCGACATCATGCCGTCGAGGTTCGACCCTCGGAAGGTCGGTGAGGACTTCTACGGGTTCTACGCGTCATTCGACAAGCTCATTCCCGGCGTCGTCGAACCGTTCGGCGTGGTCCGGACGAACCATACGGCGACCAGCGAGCTCGGCACGGTCGGCAACGCCGTGTTGTACACCATGGGCGGCCGCGTCGCCGGCCGGATCGTGGCGGGAGTCGACTACGCGGCGGATGTGGTCGTCCAGCGCGGCGACATCGCGGGCGACCCCGTGACCGCGTGGGCGGCGCACGCGGCCTTCGTACGCACCATGAGCCACACGCCGTGGAAGCCGAAGGTCGTGCTCGAATACAACTTCGCGTCGGGCGACGAGAACGCCAAAGATGGCAAACGCCAGACGTTCGACCAGCTGTACGCGAGCAACCACGCGCGCTACGGCCAGGCCGACCTCGTGGGATGGCGGAACATCCACCACTTCGGCATGAACGTCGAGATGTACCCCGCGAAACCACTGAAAGTCACGACGGGAGTCAGCCGGTTCTTCCTCGCGTCGCTCGGAGACGGTCTCTACAACGCATCGGGCTCGCGAACGGTGTTCCTGAAGACCGCCACGTCGAAGGACATCGGGTGGGAAGCGGATGTCGCCATGACTTACGCCGTGTCCAAGGAACTGAGCCTGGGTGCCGGCCTCGGCGCGCTCTTCGCCGGGCCGTATCTCAAGCAGGCCGGCGCGAGCGACACGTTCTACGCCCCTTACGTGCTCTGGACGACGAAGTTCTAACTGGTGGTGTCTCGCCCGTGGGGGCTGGCTCCGGCTGGCCCCCACGGGACTCGCGGCATCAGACGTCCGGCTCTCGGCCCTCGACCTTCGGCCCGCGGCCTCGCCCCCGTTCCCCAATCCCCAATCCCCAATCCCCAACCCCCAATCCCCAGTCCCCAACCCCGCGCCTGGAGCCTGCGCTTCGACGTGGCTCAGGGCACCCCGAGCGAAGTCGGGAGGCGGGGGCCGGGAGCCTGAAGCCGGGGCCGGGAGCCGGGAGCCGGGAGCCGGGAGCCGGTGAGAAACGCGAAACGGCGCGGAGTTCCGAAGAACCCCGCGCCGTCGTTCTGAGACTCGCCTGCTCGAGGGGCGGGTCAGAAGCTGGTGAACGAATCGGTGCCGGTCGGACGCAGGTCGCCTCGGTCCGCCGGCGGCCGCGCCGCCCGCTTCATCGTCACGACGCGGGCCGTCCTCTGCACGGCGGCATCGACCTCGGCCTGGCGCCGGACCATGAGCTCCAGGCGCCTGACCGTGGACAACGTCTGCTCGGCCTGGGCGTTGAGCTCCTCGCTGGCCGCTGCGCTCTCCTCGGCGGTGGCGGCGGTGGTCTGCGTGACCTTCTCCATCTGCGTAATGGCCTGGGTCACCTGGTCGATGCCCTGGGACTGCTGGCGGCTGGCGAGGCTCACCTCTTCGACCAGGCCACGGACCCGGCCCGAACTCTGGGTGATGGCGGTCATGGAGGCGACGACGGCATCGACCTTCTCACCGCCGGCCATCGCGTTCGACGCGGACGCTTCGATGAGCGACGCCGTGTCCTTCGCAGCCTGCGCCGAGCGCTGGGCGAGGTTACGAACTTCGTCAGCAACGACAGCGAATCCCATGCCCGCCTCGCCCGCCCTTGCGGCCTCGACAGCGGCGTTGAGCGCCAGAATGTTTGTCTGGAACGCGATCTCGTCGATCGTCTTGATGATCTTGGTCACCTGTCCGCTCGACTCGCGGATCTGGGTCATGGAGGTCACGAGTTCGCCGAGTGCCTGGTTGGCTCCCGACACGAGTCGCTCCGTCTCGGCCATCTGGGCCGCCGCATCGTGCGAGTTCTCGGCGTTCCGGCGGGTCATCGACGCCATTTCCTCCATCGACGCCGAGGTTTCTTCGAGCGACGCGGCCTGCTCGGTCGCCCCCTGGGAGAGCGACTGGGCGGACGCCGCGACCTGCGTCGATGCCGCGACGACCTGCTTGGCGCCCGTCGAGATGTCAGCCAGGCCGCTGGCCAGGTCCCGATTCATGGCGCGGACGGTGAACACGATGAGCACGCCGACCGCGCCGGCCACGCCGAGCATGACGACCAGGAGCAGGACGGACCGGGTGAAGACGGCCTGCGCTCTGGCGGAGTCCGCCTTCAACGTCGCCTGCTGCGATGCAATCAACGCCTCGAAGTCCTTGCGCAGCGCCTCGCGGATGGGACGGCCATCCTTGTCGGACTTGACGTGAGCCTCGACCGCCTGGTTGGAGGCGAGCATCGCAACCAGCGACGTGTTGAGGCGTTGCCACTGAGCCATGGACGCGCGCAGCCGCTCTGCCGTCTCCCGGTCCGCAGCCGTACGCGCCAGCCGGGCGATCTCGGCCGTCCCTTCGTCGAACTGCTTGAGTTCGGTGGCCAGGCGCGCCGCCGCGCGTTTGTAGAGCTCGGTATCGTTGGTGAGGATCGAGAGGATGAGCGACCGTTCCTCGAAGAACATCGCGGTGCTGAGACCCTGGGCCTGAATCGCCAGTTCCAGGCGCCGCGCGGTCACCCCCACCGTCTCGTCGAGATTGGCCTTGATGCTGCGCGCGCTCCAGAGGCCGGCACCGCCAGTGGCCACGAGCACGGCGAAGACCAATACGAACGCCAACCCAATCTTCCTGCCGATGGTCCAGTCACGGGTCATGATGTACTCCTTGCACATGAACGCGACGCTGGGGGGCGGGCGGACAGCGGTACGACGGCGCACGCGGAAGCGCCCTCGTTCACAGAATCGGCGTCCCGATTCGGGGCATCAGGGATTTCCGGAGGGTCCGGATCAAACGTCGGCGGGCATCGGGGGATGACTGGCTGGGGATGTCGCAAGTGCCTGGATAATGCGCTCGGTAATCTCCTTACCCCTGAACGGCTTCGTCAGGTAGTCGCTCACGCCCAGCTTGATCGACTGCAGGACGTTGTGGTCCTTCCGGCTGGCCGAGAGCACGATGACGCGCTGACCGGCGAGGCGTTCGCTGGCTCGGATCGTCCGCAGCACCGTCATGCCGTCCATGATCGGCATCTCGAGATCGAGGAGCACCAGGTCGAACCGCGTGGTCTCGAGGGCCACAATGGCGTCGACCCCGTTGCAGGCCTCGGTCACGGCCGCGCCAAGATGGCCCTGCAGGATCTGCCGCAGGATCATTCGTGCCATCGAATCGTCATCGACGACGAGGACGTTCATCGGCATGCTCCGTGCTCCTTCGAGTCCTAGAATCCGATTTCGACACGAACGGTCCCGACCAGCGCCGGACGCGTCGCCGCCCCGAGCGGGTGGATGACGTACTGCAGGTCGGGCTTGAGCGCAAACCAGGGGGTGACCGGCACCTTGTAGAAGGCGCCGATGTTGATCTCATCGAACCGGCCGGCGCCACTCTCCGCGCAGGTTCCAGGCTGTCCGAACGACACGCCGGTCACGGCCACACCCACGACGTCCTGCACACGACCGGGAACGAGCCCGGTCGCCGACACCCCTACCGACGCGTGGCGGGACACCCGGCTGAAGTCATCGTCGGCGGCACCAAACTGCGCGAACATGTCCACGGCTCGTTCGTCTCGTCGCCACAGCGACTGGTCGAACACGAGGTACGCGCCGCCCGTCGAGAGTGAAACCCTCGCCCCGTCCTCCGCGGCAGCCTGCCCGCCGGCGTACCAGTAACCCACGCTCAGACGGCCGCCGCCCAGGCCCGTCCAGCGGACCCCGGCTTCGCCGATGCTGAAGCGGGCGTCGAAGTTGCCGACGCCCACTGCCGGCCCGGCGTTGAAGACGCCGCCGCCGATGTACACGTGTTCCGACGGCTGCACCTGCACGACAACGCCGGCGTGAGGATCCGGATAGGTCGGAAGCAGGGCAATCGTCGGCGTGAACCCCATCGACGAGTTGATGAACTCGCCGCCGTTCTCCACGAAGGCGAACTCGGAATTCGCGTCGATGATGCCGGCTTTCACTCGGACCTTCGACCCGATCTGCTGTTCGACCCACACCTCGTACAACGCGGAGAAGTCGTCGCTGTCGATGTTCGAGAAGCCCTGTCCTTCCCCGAGGCAGCGCCCCCCGATGCCACCGCTCTTGCGTTCGTACTGCACGAACGCCTTCCCGCCCTTCTGGCCCCAGAGGCGCTCGAAGTCGAGTTCCACGCTCACGTCGGCCAGCGCCCGCCCGACGGCGTTGGCACCGGTGCGACCGGTCCCGAGGGCCGAGGCGTCCCCCGTGTAGTTCATCGCGAAGGTCACGCCCTTCGATTCCAGGGAGGTGCGGGCGGACCCCCAGTCCCCTGTCAGGCGCGACCAGTCGTGCCACGCGGTACCGTGACCGAACCACTCTCTCGGCGGCATCGGAGCCGGGGCTGGACTTTCGGGCGCCTCTGCCGGGACGTCGGCCGTGGACGCCGCCACAGGGGCCGCCGCGGAGGCCGCTGCCACACGGTAGCTGGCAGGAATGGTCTGGCGCCCCTCGGCAGGAGCGACGGTGATGAGGCTGACGACGGCGACCGCGCACAGGGCGAACAGACGCATGGTAGGCCCTCCGCGATCGGTAATCGGCAGGGACGACCGGCGCTTGAACGGCCCCTGGCTAGAACCCCCCGTCGGTCCCCGTCGAATCGAGCGGGAAGGGGTCGGCCTGGTTCGAGGGCGCCGCTGGCTTGGTGCGGGTCGCGAAGGGCACGACCTGGCTCCGGGAGGCAGCCGCCGGTGATTCACGGCGCTGGCCGTGCACCATGTCCTCGAGCCGGACGACC
>CAZJRM010000257.1:0-7041 GCA_964547975.1 uncultured Vicinamibacterales bacterium
TCTCGACGTTCTGCTGGATCTTGACCGGGATCTTGATCGACGGCAGCTTGCCGGCGGCCGACAGCCGTACCTCCCGGGCGACTTCGTCGAGGGCGTCCTTGCTGAGCACGGTCTCGAGGCCCGCCGCCTTCTCGATGGCGAGATGGTCGAGGGCCAGCCGCGCCTTCAGGGTAGACGACGCCGCGTCGACCTGGATGTCGGCGAGCGCGCCGAGGGCCGTGGCTTCAGCGAACAGGCTCGGCTTGTCGACGGGGTAGAGCGATCCCTTGAGGCGAATCAGCGGGCTTTCCTTGAACGCCACTTCGGCGTTGGCCAGGCTGAGTCGGTATCCCCTGACCTCGGCGTCGACCGGCAACTGCGCGCTCAGGAGGTCTTTGATGAGGGACGCATCGATCGAGATGGCGACGTCGTCGGCCGGCAGCAGCGGATCGCCGCTCTCGAGTTTCGACACCGTCTCGCGCAGTCCGGCGACTTCACGCTGGAGGACGACCTTCTGCGCGCGCAGGTCTCCGCCCCCTTCGTATTCGCGACCGCAGCCGCCCGCGGCGACCGCCATCGCGAGCACGACCACCCACCTTCGTTCTCGCATATTCGCCCATTGTACACGTGTCATCCGATCGCCGGCTGGCGCTTGCACCTTCCTGGCACGGGGCGTAGGATGGCCCGCCATGGAGCCGAGAGCGCCCGATGGCCGTCTCAGCCGGCGCTGCTTTCTGGCGACGACCGCGCTGGCCGGACAGGCGCTCCTGGCCCACCCCTGGCTCGACGCGCTGGCCGCGGATCCAGCCGGGACGCGGGCCGACCAGGCGCCGGGCCATCGGACGATTCGCACGGGCTGTCCCGGCCACAATTGTGGCGGGCGGTGCCTGCTGACCGTCCACGTCCGCGACGGTGTCATCGTCAGGATCGAGACCGATGACCGCGCGGTTGACGACCCGGAACGCCCGCCCCTTCGCGCGTGCGTTCGGGGCCGGGCCTACCGGCGGCGCCAGTACAGCCGCGAACGCCTGACGACACCGCTCAGACGGATCGGGCCGAGGGGCAGCGGCCGGTTCGAGCCCATGGACTGGCCCGACGCGATCGCCATGATCGCGCGCCAGATCGAGCGGGTCAGGACGGCCTTCGGCAATTCCGCCCTGTTCGTCCCGTACGGGACCGGCAGCTACAGCCAGACGAACGGGCGGCAGACCGCCCAACGCCTGTTGAACCTCTACGGCGGGTCGCTCGGCCATTACAGCAACTACTCGTGGGCCGCGATGGCGGCCGCGACCTCGTCGGTGTTCGGGACCGAGATGACGGGCCACGACCGCCGTGACTGGGTGCACGCGCGCTACATCCTGATGTGGGGATGGAACCCGTGCGAGATGCGCGACGGGACACACACGGAACACTATCTGCGTCGCGCCAGGGCACGAGGCGCGCGCATCGTGTGCGTCGACCCGCGACAGACGCCCAGCGCCGTGGCGCTCGCGGACGAGTGGATCCCCGTCCGCCCCGGGACTGATGCTGCGATGCTGTCGGCGATGGCGCACGTCATGGTTTCCGAGCGCCTCGTCAACGAGTCGTTCGTTCGAACGCACTGCGTCGGGTTCGACGAGTCGCAGATGCCCGCCGGGTACGAGCGCGCGGAGAGCTACCGCGACTACCTGCTCGGGGCGCGGGATGGCGTGCCCAAGACGCCGGCGTGGGCCGAACGGGTGTGCGGTGTGCCGCGAGCGACCATCACCCGCCTCGCCCGCGAATACGCCACGACGACACCCGGCATCCTGTATCAGGGATACGGCCTCCAGCGGAGAGCGTTCGGCGAACAGGCCGTGCGCGCCGCCTGCGTGCTGGCCGCCCTGACGGGCAACGTCGGCGTGCCGGGCGGATGGGCCGGTGGTCTCGGCCTGCAGGCGCCGGACGGCGGTCCTCGGTGGAACGTGTTCCCCGCGGGGGTCAACCCGGTCCGGACGAGCATCCCGACGTTCCTGTGGACGGAAGCCGTCGCACGCGGCCGGCAACTGACGGCCGCGGACGGCGTACGCGGTGCCGACCGCCTCGACAACGACATCAAGCTCATCTATGCCGTCGCGTCCAACGTCCTGGTCAATCAGCACGCCAACATCAACCGGACGACCCGCCTGCTGGCGGATGAACGCCTGGTCGAGTTCATCGCGGTGCAGGACCAGGTGATGACGCCGAGCGCGAGGTTCGCGGACCTCGTGCTGCCGGCCTGCACGCAGTTCGAGACCTGGGGTGTCGAGGACGGATGGAAATACGGCGACGAGGTGTTCCTGATGCCGAAGCTCGTCGAGCCGCCCGGCCACGCGCGGAGCGATTACCGCATCTGCGCCGATATCGCCGCGAAGCTCGGCATCGGCGACATGTACACGGAAGGGCGGGACGAGCGGGACTGGGTCGAGTGGTCACTGGCGCGGTTGCGGGATTCGCGGTACCGAGGCCTCCCGACCCTCACCGAGTTCGAGGCGTCGAATGCCGGGGTCTTCGTGCGTCCGCCATCGGACGATGGGGTGGCGTTCGCGGCGTTCCGGGCCGACCCCTCGGCATCCCCGCTGGCCACGCCCTCCGGCCGGATCGAGATCTTCTCGTCGGCGCTGGCGGCCCTCGGAATGCCGGCGGCC
Source organism: uncultured Vicinamibacterales bacterium (assembly GCA_964547975.1). Lineage (GTDB taxonomy): Bacteria > Acidobacteriota > Vicinamibacteria > Vicinamibacterales > JAKQTR01 > CAYJPV01. Next base: position 2,625 of record CAZJRM010000257.1, read on the forward strand.
GTGCCTGCCGTGCCCAAGTACATTCAGGAGTGGGAGAGTCCGTTTGGCCCCGAAGCGGTTCGATACCCCTTGCAGGTGATCGGCCACCACTCGCTGGCGCGGGCCCACTCGACGCTCGAGGGCGTCGACTGGCTCGAGGAAGCCTTTCCCCAGCGTGTGTTCATCAATCCCGTTGACGCGGCGACGCGTGGTCTCACGTCGGGTGACGAGGTCCGCGTATTCAACGATCGCGGCGAAACACGGCTGCCGTGCCGCGTGACCAGGCGCATCATGCCGGGTGTCATCGCGATCCCGCAGGGCGCCTGGTGGACGCCCGGTGCGGGCGGTGTCGACGAACGCGGGTCGGTCAATGTCCTGACGTCGGAACGGTGGACGCCCCTGGCCTTCGGAAACGCCCAGCACACGGTCATGGCCGAGGTGAAGAAAGGGTGAGGTGCCCATGGCCGTGACCCAGTACGCGTTTTACGTCGATTCGGACGCCTGTTCCGGATGCCGCACCTGCCAGGTGGCGTGCAAGGACGCACACGATATCCGTGCCGGCGTGCACTGGCGCCGGGTCATCGAGGTGCAGGCCGGCGGCTGGACGCGCAGGGACGGCGTGTGGACGACCGACGCGGTGACCTACTACCTGTCGGTGGCCTGCCATCACTGTCAGGTGCCGATCTGCGGGCAGCAGTGCGCCACCCAGGCGATCTGGAAACGCCCGGACGGCATCGTGCTGATCGACGACAGCCGGTGTACCCAGTGCCGGAAGTGCGAGAACGATTGTCCCTACGGCGCGATTCGCTGGGATGCGGCGGCCAGCGCGGTTCGAAAGTGCACGTTCTGCGTGGAGGAGATCGACGCGGGCCGGCCTCCGGTGTGCGTGGCGGCGTGCCCGAGCCAGGCCCTGGCCTTCGGGGAGCGCGAAGAACTCCAGCGCCGTCACGGCGGAGTCAGCCGCGTGATGCCGCTCGCCGACCCGGCGATTGCGGGGCCGGCGCTCGTAATCAGGCCTCACCGGCACGCGGCGGCCGCGGCCGATCGCGCGCCGGAGGTGGCGAACTGGGAAGAACTGTGAGCGCTACGTCTTCAAGACCGCCATCGCGTTGCTGACGGTGTCGGCGGGCGTGGCCTTGTACCAGGCCTCGACGATCCGGCCCTTCTCGTCGATGAGAAACGCCGACCGCGTCACGCCGAAGTACTTCCGGCCGTAGAGCGACTTCTCGCCCCACACCCCGAACGCCTCCGCCACGGAGTGTTCCGTATCGCAGAGCAGCGGAAACCCGAGGCCGTGTTTGTCGTCGAACTTCTGCTGGGCCGCCGGCTTGTCGGGGCTGATGCCCACGACGGCCGTTCCGAGCGCGGAAAAATCATCACGTGCGTCCCGCACGTTGCAGGATTGAATGGTTCAACCAGGCGTGTTCGCCTTCGGATAGAAGTACACGAGCAGCTTGCGACCCTTGAAGTCGGCGAGCCTCACCGTATTGCCGCGCTGATCCGGGAGGGCAAAGGCGGGAGCCTTGTCCCCGGGCTTGAGTTGTGGCATCTGCCGGTCTCCTTGTTGGATAGCCGCATGATACCGCACGCCCGACTCCGGGCGTGCTGGATCGGCCGTCCCGGACTATGATGACCGGTGCGCCGGCCGGGTACGTCCCGGCCGGGCCCTCCCGGGGAGAGTGACCGTGCCGAGCCGGTTATCGCTGGTACTGGCCAATCAGGCCGCCGAGATCGTCCGCCTTGTCGAGACCGTCGAGTCGTTTCTGCAGGAACAGGGTGTCGGGCCGGACATCGCCTATGCGATGACGCTGTCACTGGACGAGATGGCGGCCAACTCGATCCGCCACGCGTACGCCGATGCCAGCCAGGGCGACCAGCGCGTGTGGATCGAACTCGACGTCGACGCGCAGGCCCTGAGGGCGACCGTGACCGACGAAGGGCCGCCGTTCAACCCGCTGGACGTGGAAGCGCCCGATCTCACGCTGCCCATCGAGGCACGCGGCATCGGCGGCCTGGGGATTCACATCGTGCGGACGATGATGGACGAGGTGACCTACGAACGTGTCGGCGTTCGCAACATCGTGACCGTCTCGAAGCGGCTCACGCCCTGAGGCCGCAAGCCGTAAGCCTGATAACGATCTACTTGAACTCGAGCCGCTCGAACAGCGGCCTGAACATCTCCACTTCGGCCGCCCCGAACTGCGCCTGCAGCACCGTGCCCGTGAACGTGAAGCCCTTCCCGTTGTGGACGAACACGACCTGCCGGACGGTGGAGTTTCCGGAATCGTAAACGAACTCCAGGGCGTCCTTGTCGTGGTTCTTCCCGATCTTGATCATCTTGACGCTGTGTTTCTTGAATCCCTCGAGCTTCGCCTGGGGCGGGTTTGTCTCGAGGATGCTCTTGTACCCGGCCAGGTCGGCCTCGGTCGTGTTGGGCGACCACTTTGCCGTCAGCGACGCGCTCCGGATGCCCGGGATGTCCAGGTAGACGAAGCGCCCGTCTTTCAGCACGGACCGGTACCGGCCGGGGCGCTCCGGCGTGTAGAGCCCCAGGCCCTCGGGCACGTCGAAGCCGAGACCGAGTTCGGCGTTGTCGAAACGCCTCGGCGTCTCCGGCCGCTCCATTCCGGCATTCCGGCCGCCTCGTTGGGCGGCGGCCGCTCCGGCGAAACACGTGACGAAAATGGCTGTGAGGATGAGTGCGCGACGAACGGACATGACGACCTCCGAGCGGGGATCGTAACACGCCGGAGGCGACCAGTTGACACCAGCCCGGCGAGGGCTAACAATCGCGCGGTCGGGCCGCGTCGGCCCGTGATCTCACACCCGGCAGGAGAGGTGCAGTCATGGCCAGTCGAGTACTCAACGTCGGTCTCATCGGCGGCGGCGGCGGCGCCGCCTTCATCGTCCACCCCCATTCGCGATCGGTCCATTTCGACGGCACGCGCCGCGTGACGTGCGGGGCCCTGCACGAGAACCCGGCGGTCGCGATCGATTCGGCGAACAAATGGCCGTACCCGATCCACGGCTACGCGAACTACGACGAGATGATCGCGACGGAAGCGAAGAAGCCGATCGGCGAGCGGATTGATTACGCGGTCATCGTGACGCCGAACTTCGTGCATTTCGACCCGGCGATGAAGCTGGTGAAGGCCGGGATTCCCGTGTTCTGCGAGAAGCCGCTGACCATCACCGCGAAGGAGTCGATCCAGCTGGCGAAGGCCGTGGAGAAGGCCAAGGTGCCGTTCGGCGTGGCGCACACCTACATCGGCCACTGGAGCAGCCGGTTCGCGCGCTGGCTCATCACGTCCGGCAAACTCGGCGCCGTGCGCTGGGTCGATTCGTACTACCTGCAGGGCTGGCTCGCGACGCGCCTCGAAACGAGCGGCCAGCAGCAGGCGTCGTGGCGCGTGGATCCGAAGAAGGCCGGCGCCAGCTGCTGCGGCGGTGATATCGGGACCCATGCGTACATGCAGCTCCGGTTCGTGACCGGTCTCGAGATCGCCAGCGTGCGCGGGATGATCGAGACGTTCCTGAAGGGCCGCCAGCTCGACGACCACTTCACCACGTACTGCGAATTGTCCAACGGCGGGAAAGCGCTCATCCGCGCGAGCCAGATCTGCATCGGACACAAGAACGACATGGGGGTCGACGTGGCCTGCGAGAAGGGCACGCTCGTGTGGCGGCAGGAAGACTCCGAACGCGTGACGCTGCTCATGCCCGACGGGGTCGACCGCCACTACTTCCGTGGCGCGGTGCCGGCGAAGGACGACTTCCTGGGCAAGGTGCCGGCCGACCTGCTGGCTGAGCCGACGATTCCGAGCGGCCACGCCGAAGGATTCCACGACGCCTTCGCGCGCCTGCACCGCTTCTTCGAAGAAGACGTGCGCGCTTACAACGACGGCAAGCCGTTCACCGGCGCCGGTACGCGTTACGCCAGCGTGGACGACGGCGTGAAGCACATGCAGTTTGTCGAAGCGGCCGTAAAGAGCGCCAAGGCGAACAGCAAACCGGTCAAGATGTAACCGGTACAGGCGAAGGGCCGGCTCACGCCGGCCCTTCGTGTCTGCGTTCGAACCCGTGGTCGCCGCTCGACGCCCTCCAGGCCGAGAGCCGCGAGTCGCCGGCCGCAGGCCAGGCCTGGGCAGCTACCCCCCTGCGATGGCGTGAATCACCTTCACATTCGCGCCGTCCGGCACGGGCGCCGTGTCGTACGTCCCGCGTTTCACGAACTCGCCGTTCACCCACACGGCCAGCATCCGGTGCTTGTAGTCCTTCTTGCGAAGCACATCCGCCACGGTCATCCCGTCGTCGTACTCGAGCGGCTGGTCGTTGACGGTCAACATATCCGGCTCACGGCTTCCGGCTCACGGCCCTCGGCTCACGGCTCACGACTCACGGCCCACGGCTTCCGGCCTCGGGCTTAGGGCTGTTCCCT
>CAZJRM010000258.1:0-7036 GCA_964547975.1 uncultured Vicinamibacterales bacterium
CCTTGACGCAGGGCCGCCGCGCGCCGACATTGTGAGGGTCCCCAAGGTGAGGTGCGCCATGGCTATTCCGCTGTCCATTCGCCGGTTCGTCGAAGGTCACGGTGTCAGCTACGCTCCGATCCACCACCGCGCGGCATTCACGGCACAGGAAGAGGCGGCCGCGAGCCACGTGCCCGGTCGGGACTGGGCCAAAACGGTGGTCTGCATGGCCGACGGCTATCCCGTGCTGGCGCTCGTGCCGGCCCACACCCATGTCGACCTGGAGGCGCTGCGCGCCGTGATGGGCGCCCGCCACGTCCGGCTCGCCAACGAACACGAGTTCACTGCCCTGTACCCCGAGTGCGAAACCGGCGCCATGGCGCCGTTCGGACCGCTCTACAATCAGCCCGTGTACATCGATCAGGCGCTGTCGCTCGATCCGGAAATTGCCTTCCACGCCGGCACGCATGTCGACGCCATCCGCATGGCAGTGCCGGATTTCGTGAACCTGGTCCATCCCATTGCCGCGCACATCGCCCGGCGTTCGATGCACTAGGGAACGGCTCACGGCTTACGGCTTACGGCTTACGGCTTACGGCAGGCCCGACTGAAGTCGGGTCTCGCCTGTTCCCTATTCCCTCTCCCCTTTCCCTCTCCCCTGTCGCCTGTTCCCTCTCCCCTGGTTGTTGTACAACTGAACGAAGGGGGATTTCGCGATGGCCCGTATCGAACATGACTTCCTCGGCGAGCGGGAAGTGCCGGATGAGGCGTACTACGGCGTGCAGACGGTGCGCGGCAAGGAGAACTTCCACATCACGGGCATTCCGATGTCTGCGGCGCCGGAGTTCGTCCAGGCGTTCGGCTACGTGAAGAAGGCCGCCGCGCTCGCGAACCGGGATCTCGGCGCGCTCGACCCCCGGATTGCCGACGCCATCGTCTACGCGTGCGACCGCCTCATCGCCGGAGAGCTCCGCGATCAGTTCATTACGGACTTCATCCAGGGCGGCGCGGGCACGTCGACGAACATGAACGCCAACGAGGTCATCGCGAACGTGGCGCTCGAGTACCTCGGCCACGCCAAGGGCGACTACGACGTCATCAACCCGAACGACCACGTGAACTTCGGACAGTCGACCAACGATGTCTATCCGACGGCGCTGCACCTGGCCCTGATTCTCAGGCTCGGCCGGTTCCTCGACGTGCTGGACCTGCTGCGGGCGTCGTTCTTCAACAAGGGTGAAGAGTTCGATCGTGTCCTGAAGATGGGGCGTACGCACCTGCAGGACGCGGTGCCGATGTCGCTCGGCCAGGAGTTTCACGGCTGGGGCACCACCATCGCCGACGAGATGCAGCGCGTCGAAGAAGTGCGGGAACACCTTCGCGAGGTCAACCTGGGCGCCACCGCGATCGGGACGTCCGTGACAGCCGTGGCCGGCTACCCGGAACTGGCCACCCGCTACCTCGCCGACGTCTCGGGGATCCCGTTCGTGCTCGCGCACGACCTGGTCGAGGCCACCTCCGACACGGGCGAGTACGTCCAGTTGTCGGGGGTCCTCAAGCGGGTGTCGGCCAAGCTCACCAAGATCTGCAACGACCTGCGCCTGCTGGCGTCGGGGCCGCGGTGCGGCTTTGGCGAGATCAACCTGCCGCAGAAACAGCCGGGGTCGTCCATCATGCCGGGCAAGGTCAACCCGGTGATTCCCGAGGTCGTCAATCAGACCGGATTCCTCGTCATCGGCCTCGACCTCACGGTCACGCTCGCCGCCTCCGCTGGCCAGCTCCAGCTGAACGTCATGGAGCCGGTCATCGCGTTCGCGCTCTTCACGGCCATCGGCACCATCGAGAACGCGGTCGACAGTCTGCGCGTGAACTGCATCGACGGGATCACCGCGAATGCGGACCACACGCGGGACATGGTCCTGAATTCGCTGGGTGTCATCACGCTGCTCAAGCCCAGGCTGGGCTACACGCTCTGCAGCGACCTCGCGCGCGAGGGATTCGAAACCGGGCGCTCGCTGCGCGAGATCGTCGTGACCGATCGCGGGCTGCTGACCGCCGAGGAATGGGACGACCTGTTCTCGTTCGAGAACCTGATCAACCCGGACGCCATCCGCGACTGACGGCCGGCGGGCCGCCGGCTACTTCAGGCCCAGCCGCCCGGCGAGGTGGTGGAGGTTGCTCCGGTCCAGGCCGAGTTCCCGCGCCGCCGACGCCCAGTTGCCCCGGTGGCGAGCGACGGCCTCGAGAATCGCCTCCCGCTCAAAGTCCCGGACCCGGTCACGAAGCGACCGGCGGCCAGCCAGGGCGTCCGCCTCCGCGAGCGACGAAGGCCGGCGGACGACGTCGGTGCCGGACGGTGAGAGGCCCGCGTCCGACAGGTGTTCCTCGCCGATATCCACCGGCGCGTTCGTTTCCCTGCCGGCCGAGGCACGAAGGACCGCCCGCGACACCACGTTCTCCAGCTCCCGGACGTTGCCCGGCCAGTTCGCGCGCTGAAGGCGGGAGCGCGCCGCGTCCGACAGCCTGACCGGACCGAGACCGAGCCGCCGGCGCGTGAGATCGACGAAGTGCATCGCGAGCGCCGGAATGTCTTCACGGCGTTCGGCAAGCGACGGAACCCGAATGGGAAAGACCGCCAGCCGATGGTAGAGATCGGCGCGGAACGTGCCCTTCTCGACTTCCCTGGCCAGGTGACGATTGGTCGCGGCAATCACGCGGACGTCGACGCGGTGCGGACGATCGCTGCCAACCCGCTGGATCTCACCCTGCTGCAGCGCGCGCAATAGTTTCGGCTGCAATTCGATCGGCAATTCACCAATCTCATCGAGGAACAGCGTCCCCCCGTGGGCGACTTCGAACTTGCCGGCCCGATCCCTCGCCGCACCCGTGAACGCCCCGGCGACGTGGCCGAACAGTTCGCTTTCGGCAATCGAAACGGGAAGCGCAGCGCAGTTGACGTGAATCAACGCTTCATCAGCTCGCGGCGACGCCTCGTGGATGAGCGTCGCCACGAGTTCTTTGCCGACACCCGTCTCACCCGTGACGAGCACGGAGAGGTCGGAGCCCGCCACCAGCGCGACTTCGTCCCGGAGGCGCTGCAACGCGGGACTGTGACCGAGCAGGACCCCGCCGCTCGACGCGGCCGCCGTCCGCTGGAGGTCGCGCACGACGTTGCCCCGATGGGTCACCCGCCGCTCCAGCGCCTCGATGAGCGTCGTCGTCCTCACCGCCGCGCCCGCCAGCGCACCCAGCGTCGCCAGATACGGCAGATCGAGTCGATCGAACGCGTCCGGTGACAGGGCGTCCGCGGTGAGCGCGCCGACCACGCTCCGCCCTTCCGTCAGCGCACACCCGAAACACGCGTGGATGTGCCGCAGCGCGTGCGGATCCGCTTCGAGCTCGCCGTCGAACGGATCCGCCAGCAGACTGTCGGGCGCGAACCTGACGGGCTGACTGCTGCCGAGAATGACCTCCAGCCGCGGATGATCATGCCGACGATACCGCCGGGTCAGCGCGCCGGCCCGGAGGCCGAACCCGGCGAGCGGCACCAGTTCGTCTCCTTCCAACCGGAGCAGACACGCGGCATCGAACGGAATGACACGATGGACCGCCGCCAGAAACCGCGAATAGCGGTCCTCCCCCGCCAGCGATGCCGTCAGGTCTCTGGCAATCTCAAGTAGCGCTTCAACTTGTTGTTGATTGAACACCACGTTGAACTCCCAACAACAACCAATCGTTGTCATTATAACACTTGTTGGCAGTAAACCATAGAAAACAAAGAACACGCATCTTGGCACACCACGTGCTCTTGTCAGGGACGGAGAACATCATGACCCCCACCATGACACTCGCCGAACTCGCAACCGTTCACCCCACCGCGTCCAGCGTCTTCCACCGCTACCACCTCGACTTCTGCTGCGGTGGCCGCCGTGCCCTCGTCGATGTCTGTCGCGAACGGGAACTCGATCCCGACACCATCCTCCGCGAGATCGCTCAGGCCGAAGCCGCCGCGCCGGAACAGCAATCCTGGGCCGAACGCCCCCTTCCCGACATCATCACGTTCATCGTCGGCTACTACCACGCGCGCCTGCGGACCGAGTTGCCGGAACTCGTCGCCCTCGCGGCCAAGGTCGAGGACGTCCACGCCGACAAGCCCACCTGCCCCGTCGGCCTGAGGGCGCACCTCCAGGGTGTGCATGCGGCGGTGCTCGACCACCTCGCGAAGGAGGAACAGGTGCTCTTCCCACTCATCGCGAGCGGGCGCCAGCGTTTTGCCGGGGCGCCCATCAAGGCGATGGAACACGAACACCTCGAACATGCGTCCAGCCTGGCGGCGACCCGCGCGAAGACGGCGAACCTGACGCCGCCGCTCGACGCGTGCAGCACATGGCGGGCGCTGTACCTCCGGCTCGGAGCGTTCGAGTCCGAGTTGATGGACCACATTCATCTCGAGAACAACGTCCTGTTCCCGCGGGCGCTCGGCCTCGACTGAGCGCTGCCCGCCTCTTGCCAACCTGCCGCCCGCGCGGGCGTCGTTGATACCAGGAGTCTGCATGTCGTCCGACCGTTCGTTATCGTCGCTTCGTCGCGCCTGGTGGTTGCTGGGCGCAACGCTCTTTGTCGCATTCTTCCTGCTCGGGTTCTTCGGTCGAGAGGTCTACCGCCAGGCGCCGCCGATTCCGGATCGTGTCGCGACCGCGGACGGCCGCACGTTGTTCACGAAGGACGACATCCTCGACGGCCAGCAGGTCTGGCAGTCGACGGGAGGCCAGCAGCTCGGATCGATCTGGGGCCACGGCGCCTACCAGGCTCCCGACTGGACGGCCGACTGGCTCCATCGCGAGGCCGTGACGTTGCTCGACCTCCTCGCCCGGCACGACGGCGGTGTCACCTTCGAGGCGCTCGAGACCCGGCGGCAGGCCGGCGTTCGTGACACGCTCACCCGCGAACTCCGGACACCGACCTACGACGCCGTCACTGGCACCGTCACCGTGTCGGCGCTTCGCGCGGAGGCCATCGCGGCCGTCGCCGGTCACTACGACGCACTCTTTGGCGCCGACCCTGCGCTGCGACAGCTCCGCGAGCACTACGCCATGCAGGACAACGTGGTGCCCGACGCGGGACGACGGGAGAAGCTCGTCGCGTTCTTCTTCTGGACGAGCTGGGCGGCGTCGACGAATCGCCCGGGTTCGAACGTGACCTACACGAACAACTGGCCGCACGAGCCCTTGATTGGCAACGTGCCCACCAGCGCCAACGTGCTGTGGTCGGTCATCAGCATCGTGTTGCTCCTCGCCGGCGCCGGTGCTGTCGTCTGGTGGCAGGCCTTCCGGTCGGGCCACGAACCGGTGGTCGTGCCGCCGACATCGGATCCACTTGGCGCGCTGACGCCGACACCCTCCATGCGCGCCATCGGCAAGTACCTCGCCGTCGTCGTCCTGCTCTTCGTGGTGCAGGTCCTGCTCGGCGCGGTGACGGCCCACTACACCGTGGAAGGACAGGCGTTCTTCGGGTTTCCGCTGGCGTCGTACCTGCCCTACAGCCTGAGCCGGACGTGGCACATCCAGACGGGACTTTTCTGGATCGCGAGCGCGTTCCTCGCCGCGGGCCTGTTCCTCGCGCCGGCGGTCGGGGGACACGAACCGCGATTCCAGCGGCTCGGCGTCAACGTGCTGTTCGGTGCCTTGCTGGTCGTCGTGGGCGGATCGCTGGCTGGTGAAGCGTTGTCGATTCACCAGAAACTCGGGCTGAACGCCGGGTTCTGGTTCGGACACCAGGGCTACGAATACGTCGATCTGGGCCGCGCCTGGCAGATCGCGCTCTTCGCCGGACTCCTCATCTGGCTGACCCTGATGCTGCGCGGCCTCTGGCCGGCGCTCGGCCGGAAGGACGACCGCTCGCGCCCGCTCGTCATGATGTTCGCGGGGGCGAGCATCGCGGTGGGCCTGATGTACGGCGCGGGCTTCTTCTTCGGCGCGCGTACGCACCTGTCCGTCATGGAGTACTGGCGGTGGTGGGTGGTCCACCTCTGGGTGGAAGGGTTCTTCGAAGTCTTCGCTACCGCCGCGCTCGCGTTGATCTTCGCCCGGATGGGCCTGGTCAGCCGATCGCACGCCGCCGCGGCCGTGATCACCTCGAGCGCGCTGTTCCTGTTCGGCGGCATCCCGGGCACGTTCCACCACCTGTACTTCAGCGGGACACCGACGTCCATCATGGCCATCGGCGCCTCGTTCAGCGCCCTCGAAGTCATCCCCCTCGTCCTCATCGGATTCGAGGCGTACCAGACGAGCCGGCGTCAGCACGCGGCGCCGTGGATGCAGCGGTATCGCTGGCCGATCCGTTTCTTCGTCGGCGTGGCGTTCTGGAACTTCCTCGGCGCGGGCGTCTTCGGGTTCCTCATCAACCCGCCGATCGCGCTCTACTACATGCAGGGCCTCAACACGACCCCGGTGCACGGCCACACGGCGCTCTTCGGCGTCTACGGCTTGCTGTCGCTCGGCCTCGTCCTGGTGGTCGCTCGACTGCTGACGGGTTCGGCCTCCTGGAGAGAACGGCCGCTGGCCATCGCGTTCTGGTGCCTGAACATCGGGCTCGGCCTCATGGTCGGCTTGAGCCTGCTGCCTATCGGGCTGGCGCAGGCCTGGGCGAGCATCGACACGGGATTGTGGTTCGCGCGCAGCGCGGACTTCCTGCAGCAGCCGTGGCTTCAGACGCTTCGCTGGCTGCGTTTCGTCGGCGACACGGTCTTCATGGCCGGGGTCGGGGCGTTTGCCTGGTTCGTGGCCGGTCTGTGGCGCGGATGGAGTCTCGAGAAGGCTGGGACCGAAGATCCCGGGGAGGAACGCGCGGCCTGACGACGCCCGCGGCGGGCCGGATCTTTCGGGATCCGGTCCGCGGCGGCACGGTCAGGCGCTCAGCCTTTCAAGCGGCGGTTGACCTCGGCCCAGTCGATCACGTTCCAGAACGCGCCGACGTACTCGCCGCGGCGATTCTGGTACTTGAGGTAGTAGGCGTGCTCCCACACGTCGAGGCCGAAGATGGCCCGCTTGCCTTCCAT
>CAZJRM010000259.1:0-7004 GCA_964547975.1 uncultured Vicinamibacterales bacterium
CGCTCGCGGCCAGCCCTGGCGTGGCCGCGCCTGGCGTCACGTCCCACGAGAAGCGCACCTCCTGCGCCCGCGCGCCGCGCGCGGGTTCCGATTCGGCGGCGACGATGACGCGCGCCGGGGCGAGCAGGCGCTGGAGCGAGGCGCGCAGCGCAACGGCCTGGCGTGACACGTCGGCCGGCGCGGGAGACGGTTCGCGCTGCGCCAGGAGCGGCTGGCAGCCCAGGTGGAGCAGCACGGCGCCGACGAGCCATGGATGTTTCATGTGGCCGACGCCTTCGCGATCGCGGCGCCGTGCGCCTGGATGCGGGTCACGGCCGCCGCGATGTCGTCCATGTCGCTTCGCGGCCCGAGCAACATCGTCTGCGTGAGCCAGACGGCCTCCGTGCACAGGAGGTCGTTGACGGGGCAGACGTTGCGCGCCGCGAGTGCCGCCATCGTCGCCTTCCCGTAGACCCGTTCGTACGCGCGTGAGGCGAGCGACGCGACGACCGCCGGCGACGTGTTGAGGGGCGCATACCCGCCGGACGCGGGAATGCCCTCGGCGCGCAGCGCGCGCAGGAAGCCGTCGCGCGAGAGACCGCCGAAGGCGGCGGGGTCGTAGCGGAACATGTAGAGGTGGTACGCGTTGCGCGTGTTGCCGTCGTACATCTTCGCCGGCATGATGCCGGGAACCCGCGAGAGCCGGCGCGTGAGGTACGCGCCGTTCTCGTCACGGCGCGCGGCCTGCGCGGCAAGCCTGGTCATCTGGCTCGAGAGAATCGCGGCCTGGAAGTCGGTGAGCCTGAGGTTCAGGCCCGGCCCGCGATACCTGAAGCTGCCGCCGCCGCGCGGCGTGCTGTTGTTGTGGAACGCGTAGGCAGCCTCGGCGAGCGCGGCGTCGTTCGTGACGAGCGCGCCGCCTTCGCCCGAGTTGAGGTTCTTGCTCGCCTGGAAACTGAACGCGCCGGCGATGCCGAGGCTGCCGACCTTGCGCCCGCGCCACTCGGCGAAGTGCGACTGGCACGCGTCCTCGAGGACGGGGATCCCTCGCGCCTTCGCCAGCGGCAGGATCGTGTCGAGGTCGGCGGCGGCGCCGCCGAGGTGCACGGGCACGATGAGACGGGTGTTCGGCGTGATCGCCGCGTCGATCTTCTTCGCGTCGATCTGGAACGTCTCGCGATCGGTGTCGACGAAGACCGGCAGCGCCAGGCGCTGCAGCACCACGTTGATCGTTGCGATGAACGTGTACGGCGGCACGATGACCTCGTCGCCCGGACCGATGTCGAGCGCGGCCATGGCCGCCACGAGCGCGCTCGTCCCGTTGGCCGTGGCGAGGCAGTGCGTCGTCCCGGTCAGCCCGGCGTACTCGCGCTCGAAGGCGTCGACGCGCGACCCGCGGTTCCAGTGGCCGCTCGTCAGGACGTCGGTGAGCGCGCGGTCTTCGACCGCATCGGAGACCGGCCATGCCGGGAACGGGGCCGTCCGGACTGGCGCGCCGCCGAGCGCGGCGGGCGTGCCGGACGCGGATCGCGCGGGCACCGCCTGGCTGGCCGACTGTGAGGCGGCGGCGGCCCGCGAGGCCAGCGAGGCCGCGCCGGCGATCGCGAGGAACGTGCGCCGGGACCATCGGGTCATTGTGTCGCCTCCCATGGCAGATCGTGGCGCAGGCCTGACGGCACCATGTAACCTCAGCGTGTGGCCGCGACGAGCGCGTCGACACCGCCGAGCACCGTGTCTTCGACCGTGTCGGCAAACGGGCCCGGCCGGCCGTAGTAGAGCATGGCGTCGCCGCCTTCGTATCCGCCCTCGCGCAGGATACGTCTCGACGGCACGTAGCCGAACACCGTGTCGGTGTAGCCCGCTACCCACGTCTCCGCGCCGTAGGCCTTCTTGAGCGCGAGGGCGTAATCGACCACCACTTCGCCGCCCATGGCGATCAGGCACAACGGACCGAGGCGCAGGACGTGCAGCGGATCCGGCTCCGAGGTCACCGTGTGCCCGTCGCGCGCGATGACATCGAGCATCATTTGCGCGTGCCGCCGCACGTAGGCGTTGTCGTCAGTGAGCTTGCGCCGCCACGTGTCGGCGTCCGGGGCGGGCGCGTACTCGAGGGACACCGAGCGGAACGCTGCCCGCAGCCGGCCCGCGAGTTCTACCCCGCCGCCCATCGTCGCCTCCACCACGTCAGCCAGCGCGCGGCCGTGCTGCTCCACGAGTGCGACCGTCCCGCGCGGCGCGGGATTCGTGTCGGCGCCGCAGCCCTGGATGAACATCGCCGTCGCGCCCGGATGCCGCCGCTCGAGGTCCGCCTGGGCCACGCCGGCGTAGTCGCCGTGGACGCTCACGTACGACGCCGGCAACGTCGTGTTGTGGCACGCGTAGCCGAAGAGCACGGCCGCCAGCGACCCGTCGCGGCGTTCGACGGTCAGCACCGGCACGTCGTGGTCGACCGGCCCGTCGGGGGTGATTGTCGTGCGCCGGTTCGCGCCGAACGCCGCGCGTCCCTGCGCCCGGCGCAGTCGCGCGGGCTGCATCGCCGCGAGCGCGCGATCCACGGCGTCAACGACCTGCGCCTCGATGCGCGTCGTGTTGCGCCGGATATCGTCCCACTGCGACGGCGTGAGGTCGTACGCAATCGCCAGCTGATCGTTGACGATGGGGCCGCAGTGCGTGTGGCTGGAGCAGAGCAGCAGGCGTTCGCGCCCGAGGCCGTGGCGGCGCCGCACGGCCGCGGCAATCCGGTCCGCCACGGGTGCGGTCAACCCCAGCACGTCGAGCGTGACGATGACGGCCCGCGAGCCCGTGGCGTCGGCGATCGCCAGGGCCTTCGCGTGCAGCGGCATCGCGATGCCGCGTGCCGCTTCCTTGCGCGCGGCGTAACCCGCCATCCACAAGCCGAGCGGCGGCGTGATGTCCACCGAGGCCAGGCCCGCGCGCCACGGGACCGAGGCCGATCGCCCGGGAATCGCGGCGGCGCCGGCCAGGCCCACGAGAAAGTCCCGACGGTCGAGGATCATGACGCCGCCATTTTACGCCCTTTAACTTCCGGGGGACTCCAGCGGTCCAATCATGCAGACGGACCTTGGAGGAACTCATGAGCAGACTCGGATTCACCGTACGCACGCTCGGACTGGTGTTGCTGGTGTCGTTGACCACCTCGGCCTGCGCCACGGCGGGACCGCGCAGCCGCGTCTACGTCCGCGTCGCGCCGCCGCCGGCCGTTGTCGAGGTCAGGGGCGTCGCGCCGGGGCCCGGCCACATCTGGGTGGCGGGCCATCACCGCTGGGCTGGCGATCGCTACGTGTGGGCGCCCGGCAGCTGGGTCGTCTCGCCGCGGCCGCGCGCGGTGTGGGTGCCTGGCCACTGGCAGCACTCGCGCCACGGGTACTACTGGGTCGATGGTCACTGGCGGTAGGAGTCGGCCGGCGCCGGGCTGAAGCCCGGCGCTACTTCGCGCAGGGCTCGGCCGCCCGGGCGAACGCCGTCCCCGCCGAGGCGACGCGCGGCGTCTCGAAGGTGTTGCCGCACGCGAGGCCGATCGGCTGCGTGCTCTTGAACAGGATGTGCGGACCCGCGGCGCCCAGGAACCGCGTGCCCGTCACGCTGTTGCCGCCGCGATCGTACCGGGGTTCGTCGGACACGATCTTCAGGTTGACGCCGCGGCTCAGCGCAAGCACCGAGTCCGCCACCAGGTTGTGGTCACCGCGCAGTTCGACGTTGCTGCCGCTGAACTCGACGGGTTCGTCATTCGCCCGGCAATCGACGCGGACCACCCGGTTGTGGTGCGCGTTCTCCTTCACCTGGACACACTCCGAGCCGTAGGTGGCAATCGCGCAGTCCCGCACCTCGTTGTCGTGGCTCGTGTCGTTCGCGAACATCGGCTGCGTTGTCGACTTGGGGCTCGTGCCGATGTAGACGCCTTCGCCGTTGTGATACCGGTACCGGGCCTGGTCGTCGCCGCCCGGGAACATCCCGCACCAGCGAATGGTCGAGTTCGAGACGACGTTGCCGAAGGCGTTGTTGCGAAACCGCACGCATTCGCCGCCCGCGCCGTGCAGGAACAGATCGTCCAGCACGACGCCGGTGATGTCGCGCGAGTCGGCAGCGTAGCCGACGTAGATGAGCTTGCTGTTGGCCGCGGCGTCCCGGCGCGCGTCCTTGAACGCGCGGGCTTCGTCGAGCCCCGGCGCCGGCGGAAACACGTCCGGCGGAATCCCCGGCTGCCCGTCTACCGTGAGCCCCTGCACGCGGTAGTGGCTGTGGTTGACTTGCAGCACGATACGCGGGCCGCGGATGACCGTGCGAAAGCGGCGAGCCGGGTTCCGCCCCGTCTCGATCCCCGCGATGACGATGGGCGCGTCAGCCGTGCCGGGCCGCCGTGTTTCGGCCGGGTCGTACACGCCCTCGGCGAGCGAGATCCGCGTGCCCGGCTGCGCCAGATCCAGCGCGCGCTGCAGCGTGCGCAGCGGCAACGTCGCGGTGCCGGGATTCGTGTCGGTCCCGGCGGGCGAGACGTGGAGCGTCGTGCCGGCCCCGGCCGCTCCGGAGAGGCCGAGGGCGGCGACGAGCAGCAGGGCAGCGGCGAACGCACGGCGGTCACGGCGCATGGGGCATTCTAGCGTCACGGGGCCGGCTTGACGCAGCGATAGCCGTGGCGCGGGTTGCCGAACCCCTTGGGCTGGGCGCCGACGTACGCCTGGTAATTCACGAACCACGCCCGTTCCTCAGTGGACTCGGATGTCCACATGTAGATCGCCTGAGCGTGCGGGTCCCAGAGCGGCGTCTCTTTCTCGGGCTTCCTGGCGCAACGCATCGGACCCCGGTCACCCGTCCACGTGCACCCGGCCGGCGTGCCGCGGCGGGTGAGCGAGCGAACGAATTCGTCGGCCGTGGGCATCCGCCAGATCCCCTGCGGCGTGTCCATCAGGGCCGTGCCGTCCGCGTTCAGATACGCGCACAGCCCCGTGCGCGCCATGTCGTCGGCGGTGGCGTGCCGCGTGCCGAGGGCCTTGCCGGTCTTGAGGCCCACGGGCGCGACTCCGTAGAACGCCAGGCTGTCCCACGACGGATACCCGCCCCAGGGTTGCGCCCAGTTCCAGCCCGGCCCGGCCGGCGCCCACACCAGCCGCACGCCGTTGCCTTCGATCAGTCTCGCCCCGCGATTCCCATCGTCGAGGCGCATGAGGATTTGCGGAAGCTGCACGGCGCTGATCCCGACGGCGATGGCGGCCGGGACGCCGAGGACGGACAGCCAGCGGGCGTGACGCCGCCACCAGGGCGCCGCTGCAGCCGCCGGGGCGATGGGCTCCGGCCGGCGGCGCCCATCGGCGATGAAGAGGATGCCGGCGAGGAACGAGCAGCTGGCCATCGCGCCCCAGGTGATGACGAGGTTCCACGAGAAGCCCCAGCGTTTGAGGTTCATCGTGATGGCCCATCCGTAGAAGGCGATGGTGAGGGCGATGATGCCACCGCCCATGACGCGCGGCCACCTCAGCGTGGCCGCGCCCAGCAGGACGGCCACCGTGGCGGGAATCAGGTAGGCAAACGGCTGCGGGAACGGCGTGCCCCAGCCCTCGTAGTAGAACTCGGCGCAGCTCCAGAAGGTCCAGAAGCCGGTGAACGCGGTCAGCAGCAGGGTGGCGGCGATACCAGGCAGCGAGGTTCGACGAGACGACACGGCGAAGGTCCTTTCTGCGTCCGTTGACGCCGGGGGCGAGTATAGGCCGGCCCGCCACCGCCGGTCGTGACTGAAGCGTGTTGAACGGTGAAAGACGATGTCCGGCTCTCGGCCTGCGGCCTGCCCTCTCGCCTATTCCCCATTTCTTCTCGCCGATACCCTCTCGCCTATTCCCTACTCCCTCTTCTCTAAGAAAAGAGGCCGGTCCCCCGATGGGAGCCGGCCTCTTGCAGTATCGAGCAGGGCCGAGGCCCTGCTCCACAGCGAACCGTCGCTAGAACCTGTACGTGATCGCGAGCTGGACGTCGCGGCGGTTGCCATCCTTGCTGATGACGCGGCCGAAGTTCGAGTTCGCGATGTCGGTGACCGGACCGCTGAGGTTCGGCTGGTTGATGAAGTTGAACGCCTCAGCGCGGATCTGGATGCGGTGGGTGCCCTTCAGGCGGATGTTCTTGAAGATCGCGAGGTCCCACTGCATGTCGCCGGGGTTGCGCAGGATGTTGCGCGTCGAGTTGCCGAACGTGCCCGCCTTCGGGTTGGCGAACGCCGCCGGGTTGAAGAAGAAGTTGTCATCCTTGCCGGCGCCGGCCGAGAACGTGTTGTTCACGCCGGTGTTGATGTCGCCGACCAGGTCGACCGGCTGGCCGTTGCCGCCGTCGCCCACGCCCGCGATGTCGTTGGTGCGGGTGATGGAGAACGGGGTGCCCGTACGGACGAAGGTCGAGCCGGAGATCTGCCATCCGCCGAGGATGTTGCCGAGCAGGGTGCTCTGATCCCGGAAGATGGGCAGGTCGTAGATGTAGGAGACGACCAGCACGTGCCGGCGGTCGAAGCTCGACGGTCCCCAGAAGTTGGAGTCGTCGTACGTGTTCCACAGGACGTTGCGCTTGTCGCTGCCGTCGTCGTACGAGCGGCCGTAAGTGTACGCCACGTTCATCTTGAAGCCGTTGGCGTACCGGCGCTCGGCACTGATCTGGATGCTGTTGTATTCGGAGGTCCCGGTGTTTTCCGAGACGCGCAGCGCGCCGTAGCCCTTGTAGGGGCGCAGGGCCGCGATGTTCACGCCGGGGTTGGCCTGGAGCGTGCCCGCCTGCAGCTGGTTGATGTTCCGTTCGCGCTGCAGGTACTTGCCGTTGCGGCCGACGTAGGTCAGGTCCAGCACGATGCCGAACGGGATCTCGCGCTGGACGCCGACGGTCCACATGTAGGACATCGGGAGCTTGAACTCGACATCCTGGCCCTGCATGCCGAACGGCAGGTCCGACGAGCCGGCGGCGCCGCCGGGGTTGTCGACGCTGCCGCTGGCCACGGTGACCATCGGCTGGAACGGCGGGTTGCCGCCGAGCAG
>CAZJRM010000260.1:0-6814 GCA_964547975.1 uncultured Vicinamibacterales bacterium
AAGCCCGCATCGTGGCCGATCTCATGGACGGCGACCTCGCTGCGGCGCATCTCGGAACGGTCGCGCTGGGCATCCGGCACGTCATGTGCCTGCCCCTCGTGCTCGTGCGCTACGTCGAACAGGCCGAAGCGTCCGACGAGCAGAGCCGCATCGGCGTCCTCTACCTCGACAGCCGCGAACGCGGCGCGCTGCAGGCGTCGGCCACGCGAACGACGCTCGAAGCCCTCGCGACGGAAGCGGCTGTGGCCATCGAGAACGCGCGGCTGTACCGCGAGGCCACCGAGAAGGCGAAGCTCGAGCACGAGCTGAAGATCGCCGCCGCCATCCAGCAGGGCCTGATGCCCGAGCCCGAACGCCAGGCGGCGTTCTTCTCCGCCGCGGGCACCACGGTGCCCTGCCGGGCCATCGGTGGCGATTTCTTCGAATACGTGGACCTGGGCGCCGAGGCCGTGGGCTTCGCGCTGGGCGACGTGTCGGGGAAGGGGGCTCCCGCGGCATTGATGACGGCCATCATCCAGGGCATGTTCACGGTGCAGGCTGAATCGTCCAGCGGGCCGTCAGACGTCCTGGGCCAGATCAACCGCGGCCTGCTTCGGCGCGCGGTCGAATCCAAGTTCGTCACACTCTTCTACGCGACGCTCGCCGCCGACGGACGGATGTGTTACTCGAACGGCGGACACAACGCGCCGTTCCTGGTCCGGAAGGACCGGACCGAACGCCTCGAGAAGGGCGGCATGATCGTCGGCATGTTCGACTTCGCCGCCTACGATCAGGACACGCTGGCACTCTCCGACGGCGATACCGTTGTCGTCTTCAGCGACGGCGTGTCGGAAGCCCAGAACGTCGCGGGCGAAGAACTCGGCGACGATCGAATCCGGGCCTTCCTGGAGGCGAATCGTGCGGCGTCGGCCGCGCAGCTGCGCGACGGCCTCATCGGCCTCGTTCGCGATTTCGCCGATGGCGCCGCGCAGGGCGACGACATCACCGTGCTCGTCGTCCGGTACGTGCGGCAGGCGTGAGCGCGGTCATGGCTAGGTTCGGCAGGGCGTGGCGCTGGGGCTGGCTGCCGGCGCTCGTGGCGTTCGCCGCCTGGCACGCCATCTTCGACCTGACGCTCCGGGGCGGGATGTCCGACTACCTCATCCGGCGGGACATGTTCCTTGCGGGCGCCGGCCCGGAGGTAACGATTCGCGGCGCCATGGCTGCCGCCCGCCATCGCGGGGTCTTGCTCGGGCTTGCCGGGGCCGTCCCCGCCTTCGCCCTGACCGTCGGCGTCCGCGCCCTTATCGTCCGGCGCCGGCGTTCCGGCCCAGGCGGTTCTCGATAGCCGGAAGCGCGTCGAGCAGCACCGTCCCGACAATCTCGAGGCTGCGCCCGCTCACCTGGTCGAGGGTGTCGCCCGGCGTGTGCCACGGCGGGTAGTCGAAGTCGATCAGGTCGACCGCGGGGATGCCGGCTTCGAGAAACGGCAGGTGATCATCTTCGATGGCCATTTCTTCGTCGAGGAAGTGCCGGCCCAGCCCCAGCGTCCGCGCGGAATGCCAGATGGTGTCGGTGAGCCACCGGGTCGATGCCGACTCGCGGCGCAGGTTCAGGTCCCGGTCGCCGATCATGTCGACCAGGATCATGGCTTTGATGGACGACAACTCCCCGGAGGCCCGCGCGGCCTCCACGTAATGCCGGCTGCCGTACACACGGTCGTTGCCGCGCCAGTCGATGACGGCCTCTTCGCCGTCGAAGAACACGATTTCGATGGGGAACGCGTTGGCGCGGGCCTTGAGGACGCGTGCCAGTTCGAGCAGGAACGCGGTACTCGACCCGGCATCGTTGGCCCCGACGAAACGGACGTCCCGGAACAGCTTGGTGTCGTAGTGCCCGCCGATGATCAGGCGCCCCTTCCCGGTCCCGGGCAAGGTCACGCGCAGGTTGACCATGCGGATGCGGCCGACGGGCGTGCGGGCGTCGAAGGCCTGGTCGACGGCCTGGAGGCCGTCGATCGCCAGTTGCTGCCTGATGTACGCCCGCGTGCGTTCGATGGCAGGGGACCCGGCTGGACGAGGGCCCAACCCGACGACGTGCTGGAGGTGCGCGAACGCCCTTGCGCCGTCGAAGGGGCCGACGGCGCCCACCTCACCCGGCCTGGCAATGGCTATCGTCACCGCCAACGCCGCCAGCGCCAGGCACAGACGCACGCTCATGCCGTTCACCTCTCATCCTCGTCGTCCATCGTCTCGTCGTCGGGGACGTCGTCTTCCGGCGACGGTCCGTCGACGGCCACGCGGTAACGGCCGTCGAGCCAGGCGCCGAGATCGAGCATCCGGCACCGTTCCGAACAGAACGGCGAGAAACGCGGATCGACCTCGTGGACCCTGCACAGGACGCAGACACGCGATGGAGTCACGGGTCCATTCTACCGCTGCGCCTCCCGGGCGCGCCTCGCCGCCAGCACACGCACGGGCGCGCCGAGCAACGCTTCGAGGGCGACCACGTGGCGCTGGGCGGCCCACCGTTCGAGTTCGACGTCGCCGTCGGCGGCCATTCGCAGCGTCCATTCACGGCCGTGCGGCGCGAGCGTGATGTCCCGCACGACCTGCGCCCGGCTGCGGTCCAGTCCCTCCGCCAGGCGCACCATGGCCGAGAGCCAGCGGACGGCCTGGCGCGACGCGCGCGGCAGCGCGCCGAAGCCCGGATGGCTGCGTTTCGGCCTGCCGCGCCGGTGATACCGGGCGATGAGCGCCAGCATCTCGATTTCGTCCGGTTCGAATCCCCGCAACTCCCCGTGCTTGATGAGGTAGTACGAGTGCCGGTGGTGCCGCTCGTAGCTGATATGTTCGCCGACGTCGTGGAGCAGGCCGGCCAGGTCGAGCAGCGAGCGCGCCCGGTCGTCGAGGCCGTGCTCGTGCCGGGTCTGATCGAACAGCGCGACGGCGAGGCGCGACACCTGCGCGGCGTGATCCGCGGCGTAGTGGCATCGCTGGGCCAGTTCGACGACGCTGCGGCGGCGGATATCCGGATACTGGTCGACCCGGGCGATGTCGAGGCGTCGCCGGCTGATGGAGTAGAGGATCACGCCCTCGCGTAGCGAGATCTCGCACAGCGTGAGTTCGTCGGCGCCCAGTTGCCTGAGGATCACGTCGAGCAGGATGGCGCCGGAGACTACGAGATCGGCCCGGCGTGGATCGAGGCCGGGCAGCGCCATCCGTTCCTCAAGACTCAGGCCCGCGAGTTCTCGCCGCAGACGCCGGATCGCCCGGGCGCTGACGCGGCGGTGGTGCAGCGATGGGTCGCCGTCGGTCCTGGCCGTTTCGCCAAGGGCCAGACCGCCAAGGCCGAGGATCGTGCCCGATGTGCCGATCACGCGACCGACGCCGGCGGCCGCGAGGGTCTTCGCGTAGTCGCCCAGTTCGTTTGCGACGTGCCGGGCCATGCGGCGTTCGTCGGCGTCCGAGATCGGATCGCTCGTGACGTACCGTTCGGCCAGGCGGATGACGCCGAGGTGGAAACTCCGGGCGGCCTGGGCGCCAGCCGCGTTGCCGAGGGTGATCTCGGTGCTGCCGCCGCCAATATCGACGACCACCGCGGATCCCGCCCCGACGTCCACGCCGTGGACGGCGGCGCGATGGATCAGCAGCGCCTCTTCGACGCCGGTGATGATCCTCGCGCGGATACCCGTCTGGCGTGCGATCGCTTCGAGGAACTCTCCGCCGTTCGCGGCTTCCCGGACGGCGCTCGTGGCCACGGCCACGATGTCCTCGACGTCACGCGAGGCGGCCAGCCGCTTGAAGCGCGCCAGGGTCTGGAGCGCGGCGCCCATCGCGCCGTCCGAGAGCGCGCGGCCTTCGAGGCCCCCCGCCCCCAGCCGCACCATGTCCTTTTCCCGCCCGATGACCTCGAACGACCCGTCCGGCGTGGCCCGGACGATGATCATGTGCAGCGAGTTGGTGCCGATGTCGATGGCCGCGATGCGCATGGTGTCTCTCCCTATAATAGATGGACTGATGGTGCGAACGACCGATCCCCGGCGAATGGCGCGAAAACGCCTCATGGCCCTGGCATGCCAGGTGCCCCTGGCGATGGCGGGTGACGTGGAAGGCGTACACCAGGCCCGTGTGGCGAGCCGCCGCGTGCGCGAGTTCCTGCCGCTGCTGGCGGTGGACGAGGACCGCCGGGAGGAGGTGCGAAAACTCCGCAGCCAGGCGCGGCGCCTGACTCGGGGGCTTGGGCCCGTGCGGGAACTGGATGTGGCGTTACTCCGGCTGGAGGCGATGGTCGCGGCCGGCGGTCCCCGGGCCGCGGCGGCCGAACGTGTGCGTCGTGCGCTCGTGGACGCCAGGCCCGACGCGTGCGCCGCCCTGCGCGACGCCCTCGAGTCGGTGCCGATCGATCGATTCCGGCGGGCCGTCGCCGACGCGGCGGCTGGCACGGCCGACCCGGAGGCCCGTCGGCTGATCGCGGTGAGGCTCGGCCGTCGGCTGGACACACGCTGTCTCGCGGTGGTCGACGCCCTCGACGCGGCGGGCATCGTGTACGCCCCGGACCGCCTCCATCGTGTCCGTGTGGCGATGAAGAAGTTCCGCTACGCCCTCGAACTCGCGCAGGATCTCGGGCGCGTGCGGCTCAGGGGGTCGATCGTGAGGCTCAAGCGGCTCCAGGACGTCCTCGGCGCACTCCACGACGATGAATGGCTCGCGGCCCGGACGCGGGACGTGGCGGCGACGTGTCGCGGCGGAACGCGGCGGGCGATCGACACGTTTGCTGACGTGCTCGACGGCGAGGTCCGCCAGCGTCACGCCGAGTTCGTCCGCGAACGGGAGGTGCTGCCGGCGGTCTTCCGCTGGACGCGTCGTGCGTCGGCGGCGTTGAAAGGGCAGGACGCATGAAGTCGATCTACCTGGTGCGCCACGCGATTGCCGCCGAGCCGGGCGGCGCGTACCCCACCGACGAGGTCCGGCCGCTGACCGCCGAAGGCATCGCGCGTTTCGCGATGCAGGTGCGCGGCCTGAAACGCCTGGACGTCGACATCGAGACCGTCCTGTCGAGCCCGCTTCTGCGATGCCGGCAGACGGCCCGGTTGCTGGCGGACGGGCTGGACGGCCGAGCCTCCGTCGACGTGCTGGACGCGCTCAGACCCGGTGGCCGGCTCTCCGACGTGCTCGACGGCCTCGGCGCGTTTCGACACGCCAACGCCGTGGCGCTGGTCGGGCACGAACCGTCGATCGGGGCCGTCGCGGCCGCGCTCATCGGCGCGCAGGGATCGATTCCGTTCAAGCGGGGTGCGGTCTGCCGCGTCGACGTCGCTTCGTTCCCGCCGCGGGGAGCGGGCGTGCTCGTGTGGTTTCTGACGCCGAAAGCGATGCGGAACATCGGAGAGGCCGGCTAGCGCCGGCCCCTGAGTCCTTCAGCGGCGGGGCGGGGCTTCAGCCCTGCCGGTTCAGACCACCGTCCCGTCGGGAATCACGGCGTCTTTCGGCACGACGATGATCCCGTTGCGGATGTAGTAGTTCGGACCGTCTTCGGTGTCGATCCCGCGTTCGTTGACCAGGCGGACGCCTCGGCCGATTCGCGCGTTCTTGTCCACGATCACCTTGTCGAGTACCGAGTCCTGGCCGATGCCCAGGGGCAGGGACTGCCCGGACGACCGCGTGTCGTCTTCGTCGTAGTAGTCCGCGCCGAGCAGCACCGAGCGCGTGACCACCGCCCGTTCGTCAATGCGCGACCGGATGCCGACGATCGATTCCGTGACCGTGCACCGATTGATGTAGCAGCCTTCGGCCACCATCGAGTGGCCGATCTTGGCGTCGATGAACCGTGAGGCCGCGAGGAAACGCGGCCGCGTGAAGATCGGCCGTTTCGCGTCGTGGAAGCGGAACGGCGGATGGTCCTGCGTCAGCGTCATGTTCGCGTCGTAGAACGAATCGATCGTTCCCACGTCCGCCCAGTAATCGCGGTGGAGGAACGCGTTGACGCGGTGCGTGTTGAGCGCGGCCGGGATGATCTCGCGGCCGAAGTCCTGCGCGTCGCTGCCCTTCAGGATGTCGAGGAGGACGTCGCGCGAGAACACGTAGATGCCCATCGACGCGATGAACGGCTTGTCGGGGGTGTAGCCCGGAATCGTCGCGCCGGCGGGGATGCTGCGCCCGATCTGACCGAGCCGCTCCTGCGACGGCTTCTCCTCGAAACCGACAATCTGGCCGTCGCGCCCGAAGCGGAAGATGCCCATCTCTGACGCGGTCTCGGGTGCCATCGGCAACGCGGCAATCGTGATGTCCGCGCCGCGGTCGATATGCGCGTCCACCATCTCGGCGTAGTTCATCCGGTAGAGGTGGTCGCCCGCGAGGATGAGGTAGTACTCCGCCTGGTACCCGGCGAAATGCCGGGCGGCCTGGCGCACCGCATCCGCCGTGCCCTGGAACCAGTTGGGGTTGTCCGGCGTCTGTTCGGCCGCCAGGATGTCGACGAACCCGCCGGAGAAGAGGTCCATCCGGTAGGTCTGCGCGATGTGGCGGTTGAGGGACGCCGAGTTGAACTGCGTCAGCACGAAAATCCGGCGCAGGCCTGCGTGCAGGCAGTTGCTGAGTGGGATGTCGATCAGCCGGTACTTGCCGCCCATCGGGACGGCAGGTTTGGAGCGCATGAGGGTGAGCGGGTAGAGACGGTTACCGCGCCCGCCGCCGAGGATGATGGCCAGGACGTCCTGCATGGGGCATAGCGTACAGGGGCGAGGGGCAAGGGGCAAGGGGCAAGGGAGGGAATAGGGACTAGGCGAGAGCAGTTGTCTTCGTCAAGACCCTACTCCGCGATGAGGGGCTGCCAG
>CAZJRM010000261.1:0-171 GCA_964547975.1 uncultured Vicinamibacterales bacterium
TCGGCTCACGGCTCACGGCCCTCGGCTATCGGCTCACGGCGGGCGGCGGGAGGGGGGCACGCGGCATCCATCGCCAGCAGGGCTGCGAAGCCCAGCTCCACGACAGTCCCCCCAAACCCCAAAACCCCAAACCCCATACCCCACCCCCCCCCCCCCCCCCCCCCCCCAACA
>CAZJRM010000261.1:181-4498 GCA_964547975.1 uncultured Vicinamibacterales bacterium
CGCCACGTCAGTCCAATCCCTCAACCCCCAATCCCCAATCCCCAATCCCCAACCAGGCTCCACCCTCTAGAGTAGAATCCCTCCAGGAGGAGTCATGATCATTGGTGTGCCGCGCGAGCGGCGTCCCGACGAACATCGTGTTGGTCTGACCCCGGCCGCCATCGAACTGCTGAAGGCCGCCGGCCACACGTGTCTCATCGAGAAGGACGCCGGCAGGGGTGCCGGGTTTGCGGACGTCGAGTACGAGCGGGCGGGCGCCCGGATCGTGTACTCCGGTGAAGAACTGTTCGGGCGGGCGGGCCTCGTCGCCAAGGTGGCCAAGCCGACCCCCGAGGAAGCCGACTGGATGCAGGAAGGTGCCGTCGTGATGGGCTTCCTCCACCTCGCGGCCGGGCGTCGTGACCGGATCGAGACGATGCTCTCGAAGAAGGTGACGGCGGTAGCCTACGAGACCGTCCAGGCCGAGGACGGCACGCTTCCGGTGCAGGCCCCGCTCAGCCACATGGCCGGCCTCATGGTGCCGCAGGTCGCCGGCACGCTGCTGCAGAGCAATCGCGGAGGCAAGGGCATCCTGATCTCCGGCGTGCCCGGCGTGCCGCCGGCCGAGATTGCGATTCTCGGAGCCGGAACCTTCGGCCGGGCGGCGGCCCGGGTGTTCCTGGGCCTCGGCGCCAGCGTGTACATCCTCGACCAGGACGTGCGCCGTCTCCAGAAACTCGAGGATCATCTCGGCATCGGCCGCCACACGTCGATGATGGTGGCCCATCCGAACAACATCCGGAAGGTCGTGTCGTTCGCGGACGTCCTCGTGGGCGCCATCCACGTGCCGGGCGCGCGCAGCCCGATTGTCGTGACCCGCGACATGGTGCGCCAGATGAAACCGCGTTCGGTCATCCTGGACGTCGCCATCGACCAGGGCGGATGCGTGGAAACGAGCCGGCCGACGACGCACCGCGATCCGACATTCGTGGCCGAGAACATCATCCATTACTGCGTGCCGAACATGACGTCCGTCGTGGCCCGATCGGCGACGCACGCCCTGACCAACGCGTCGTGGCACTACATTGCCGGCGTGGCGGAACACGGCATCGAAGCGGCGATAGGGAAGGTGCCAGGATTGCGGCGGGGGATCGCGACGCACCAGGGGCACATCGTCAACCCGGCCCTGGCCAAACATCTCGGACTGCCGGAGGTGGCGCTGTGAGCTGGATGGATGTCTACCGGTCGCGCGTCAGAACGGCCCAGGAGGCTGTGAGCCACGTCCAGTCGCACCAGCGCGTGTTCCTGACCGGCAACTGTTCGGTGCCGATGGTGCTCGTCAACGCGCTCGTCGAACGGGTGATGGCCCTCGAGAACGTGGAACTCGTCCACGTGCTCACGCTCGGGCTGGCGGAGTACGCCGACCCGAAACTGGCGGGACACCTTCGGATCAACGCGCTCTTCATCAGCGACAGCGTGCGCGCGGCCATCCACGACGGGCGCGGCGACTTCACGCCGTGTTTCCTGTCGGAGGTGCCGCTCCTGTTCAAGAACGGCCACCTGCCCCTCGATGTGGCGCTCATCCACGTCAGCCCGCCGGACGAACACGGGTTCTGCTCTTACGGCGCGGAGGTCGGGGTGACGAAGACTGCGGCGCAGTCCGCGAAGATCGTCATCGCGGAAGTGAATCCGAAGATGCCCCGCACGCTGGGCGACTCGTTCATCCACGTCTCGAAGATCGACCACATCGTCGAGGTGGACTACCCGCTGCTGTCGGTGACCATGGCCGGCTCGAACGAGGTCGCGACCATGATCGCCACGCGGGTGGCGGCGCTCATCCCCGACGGGGCGACGCTCCAGACGGGCATCGGCGCCATTCCCGACGCGGTGATCCGGCAGTTGACCGATCGCAAGCACCTCGGCGTGCACACGGAGTTGTTCTCGGACGGCATCATCGACCTGGTCGAGCGCGGCGTGATCGACGGCGAGATGAAGACCCTCCATCCCGGAAAGATCATCGCCGGGTTCATGGTCGGCACGCAGCGGCTCTACGACTTCGTCCACGACAACCCGATCATCGAACTGCATCCCACCGAATACGTGAACGACCCGTTCATCGTGGCGCAGAACGATCGGATGGTGGCCATCAACTCGGCGATCGAAGTCGACTTGACCGGGCAGGTCTGCGCCGACAGCATCGGGCCCCGGTTGTACAGCGGGGTCGGCGGGCAGGTCGACATGATCTACGGCGCGTCGCGATCCAAGGGCGGCCTGCCCATCATCGCCGTGTCGTCGACGGCCAACGTCAAGGGGCAGTCCATCAGCCGGATCGTGCCGATGCTCAAACAGGGCGCCGGGGTCATCACGACGAGAAACCACGTGCACTACGTCGCGACCGAATACGGCGTTGCCGAGCTCTACGGCAAGACCATCCGGCAGCGGGCCAGGGCGCTGATCGATGTCGCGGCGCCGGAGTTCCGCGCGGAGCTCGAGCAGAAGGCGATCGAGCTGAGGTACTTGTAACGGCTCACGGCTCACGGCTCGCGGCTCTGGTGGGCTGGCGTGGAGCAGGGCTTCAGCCCTGCTGGCGGTGGGCGCTGCGTGATCCTCCCGACGCCGAGAGCCGAGCGCCGAGAGCCGAGCGCCGAGAGGGGGCGTCATGAGTCGCCTGGGGTCCGCGGTCGTGCTCGCGCTGTGGTGCGCGGTGCCGGTGACTGCCCAGGTCGTGCCCGCGCCGCTCATCGCGCCGGTCGTGTTTCACTGGGCGCAGGTGCAGACGCCGTATCCGACCCTTGACGGAGGCGCGGTGGGCGACGCGTCCGTGCGGTTCTGGCGGCGGCAGACGAAAGAACTCGAGTCGGCCGGCTTCAACGGGCAACTGTTCCAGATCAGCTTCCACGACGAGGCCTCCCAGCGAAATCACCTGGAGGCGCTGCGCCAGATCCGCGCCGAGCGGGTCGCGGCCGGCCAGTCCCTGCCCCCGCGAGTCCTGCCGTTCTTCGCGGCCGAGAGCTTCGTCGAGTACTCGACCCCGAAGGACGTGCTGTCCGCTGCCGGCTTCGAGCAGTTCTACCAGACGGTCCGGCGGTTCTTCCTGGTGTACTCCGAGTACTTTCCTCCGCCTGCCTCCGGGACCGTCCGGCTCGACACGTCGATGCTTGCGACGGTCGGCGGCAAGGTGTTCGTCGGTCTCTGGTGGGTGCCGCTCGAGAACTACCGCCTGCCAGGTGACTTCTTCATCAAGGTCAACGACCGGCTCGAACGCGACTTCGGCGTCCGCGCGTTCTGGAGCGCGCACGACCATTGGGCGGCCGGCGATCCCGACGAGATCAACTACCTGTTCAATGGCATGGCGCCGCTCCAGGAAGGCAGGCACCCGGTCTACCGCTCGGTCGATCTGCTCGTGGGGTTCTGGCCTCCCAACCTCACGAACTACAAGCGCGAGTACTTCGTCGCGCGCGCCGGAGGCGTGCCGTACGCCAGCGGCTGGGACACTCTGCTGGCGGCCTCGCGGCGGCCCGACATCGTGCTGGTCGAGTCGTACAACGAGATCTCCGAGGGCAGTCATCTCATGGCCTCGCGACCAGTCGGCCATACCCCTGGCGACGGGCACTGGACCGGCGACCCCGGCGATCCCCGCTGCGCGGAGCAGCCCTGCCATCCGGCCGAGTACACCGACACGTGGGGGTCGTCGAACCCCTGGCATTACCTGGATCTCACACGCCGGAAGATTGATGACTGGCTGCGGGGCACGGCACCTGGCGCCGACCGTGTCGCGCCCCACGCCCGGCTCGATGCTCCGCGGGACGGAGACGTGGTGAGCAACGCCGTTCGCCTGTCCGTCATGGCTGCGGACGACGTGGCGCTGCGCGAGGTGAGCCTGTACCTCGATGAGGACCTCGTCTACAGGACGACGGGCTCGTTCGAACGTCTGCTGAAGACATGGGCCTTGCCGAACGGCGTGCACCGCCTGCGAGTCGAATCGGTGGACCAGGCGGGCAATCGCGATTCGGACGTGGCCAACGTCGTTGTGGTCAATCCGGCTGACGGTCCCGCCTCGCGGGTCGGGGCGGCCGTCGGCCAGGCGGCCGGCGACCGATCGCTCGAGTCGTCGGATTGCACCCGCTACGAGCCGGTGGCCGCTTCGGTGGAAACCGCCGCGGTGCCGTTCGTGAAGTTCAGAGCCGTGCGGGTGGCTTGCACGGGCAGAGACTGAAGAACAGGGGATAGGGAATAGGCGATAGGGAAGAGGGAAAGGGAGCAGGGGAAAGGGTAGGCCCGAAGCCCGAGGCCCGAGGCCCGAGGCCCGAGGCCCGAGGCCCGAGGCCCGAGGCCCGA
>CAZJRM010000261.1:4598-6682 GCA_964547975.1 uncultured Vicinamibacterales bacterium
GAGGCCCGAGGCCCGAGGCCCGAGGCCCGAGGCCCGAGGCCCGAGGCCCGAGGCCCGAGGCCGTGAGCCGTGAGCCGAAAGCCGCGAGTCGCGAGCCGCGAGCCGCACGTTATCGCAGCTCGAACGTCATCCCGTTCGTCAGGACGTGCATGACGATGCCGCGTCCTGCGGCCAGCTGCCCGGGAGCACGCGGTTCGACGATGGCCTTGCGCGCGTCGAGCACGACGATCGCACTCTCTCCCAGGACCTCGAAGCTCGAGCCGGACACGATGGCCGCGGTGCGTTCGTCGATGGCGATGCCCACGTGATCGGGGTGGTCCATCACCGCGCTGATCGAGCGGCTGTGCCGCTGCCGTTTCAGGAAGTGCTGGTCGACGACGACTCCGGGCCAGAGTCCGAGCCCGGGCGCCGTCTTCGTCGCGGCGACCGTGATGCTCTGGAGGTCGGCGTCGCCGGTCAGCATGATGGGTGACATGACCGCCGCGCCCGCGCTCGTGCCGCCGACGACGGCGCCGGCGGCGTACCTGGCGCGAATCGCGTCCGGGACCGGCGTGCCCGCGAACGCCTTCATGAGGTTGTTCTGATCGCCGCCCGGGAACCAGATGATCGACGCGGCGCCGACGGCGCGAGCATCGGCGACCGGATCCTCCAGGTTCAGCCACCGCACGTCGGTCGCGCCGGCCTTCTTCCACATCGCCACCGCGACATCCCCGGTATCCGCTTCCTCGGACGCCTGCGGAAAGACGACGACTCGTGCCGAGGGGCCGCCCGCGAGGGTCAGCGCCCGCTGCAGGACGCTGTCCGGCACACCGCCGCCGCCGACGACGACGAGATGGCCTTTCGGGGCCGGCGCCTGCGCCGAGGCCGGCGACACGCCCAGCGTGGCCGTCAGCAGCAGGGCGAACGACACCATCAGAACGAGACGGCGTGCGAGCGACACGACCATGGATCTCGAGTCCTCTCTGCTCTCCATACCCCGCTGTCGAAGGGGCTGGCTGACGCCAGCCCCCACGCGTCCTGCTAGCGCTTCCCCTTGAGCGTCACGGTCAGCCCGCCGGCGCCGAGCGCGAGGAAGATGATCGACTGCACCGCGGTCCGGTACTGCACGGGCGAGACGCTGAACGCGCTGTACAGGAACCATCCGCCCAGCAGAAGAATCGCGGCGTAGACGACCGCCATGATTCGTCCGGCGCGGCGGTTCGTGTCGGGGGTGTCGGCCGTGAAACTGCGCGCGAACAGGATGAGGCCCACGGCCGCGATGATATCGAGGACGGTGAACATCAGCCAGAAATTGCGCGTGACCGACGCGGCATCCGCCGTGCCGATGGCGGGCTTCATGATCTCGGTGTAGAGGAACGCGCCGATACTCGACCCGATCAGCGAGCCGAACACGCCGTACAGGAAGGCGTAGCCCATATAGACGGCCTTGCGGTCCTGCGGGGCGACCAGGCCGACGAAGCTGTAGTACTTCGGGTGCGCCGTCATCTCGCCGATGGAGAACACGGCAATGCCGGCCACGAAGACCCATGCGTTCTGCGACGCGGCCAGCAGCAGGAATCCGACCGCGCCGAACAACATTCCCGTGACCATCGTCGGCAACGCCGGCTTCGTCTTGACGAGTCGGCTGACGAGCACCTGCAGCAGGATGATCGTGCCGGCGTTGATGACGGTCACGTGTTCCGCGTCGAACGTGAACGTGATCCCCATGCCGCCGACGAGGCCGTTGATGACGGTGTCGACCGGGGTCTTGTCGACGAAGTCGCGCAGGTACCAGAGGATGGTCCCGAAGTTCTGGAAGTAGAGAATCCAGAAGCCCGAGTAGACCACGATCATCAGCATGAAGCGCGAGTCGCCGAGCACCTCGCCGGCGCCCACCAGGACCTGCTTCAGCGTCTTCGTATTCTCGGGGCGCGGAGGGTCGGCGTAGACGAACAGCGTCGGCAGCAGCATCAGGCCCGTGTAGAGCGCCGACGCCATGAACACGTACTGCCACGAGAAGCCCTTCAACACGCTGACGACCAGCGGCGCCAGGAACGCGCCGAGGTTGATCATCCAGTAGTAGATGCCGAAGCCGAACGCCGAGT
>CAZJRM010000262.1:0-6647 GCA_964547975.1 uncultured Vicinamibacterales bacterium
CGCGCGACAGCGCCACGACCCGCTCGGCGCCTTCCGCCATCGTGTCGGCGGTCGTAAAGTTCAACCCGCTGTCCTTCAGCATCTGCTTCCCACGCTCGACGTTGGTCCCTTCCATGCGGATGACGATCGGCACGGTGAGGCCCAGTTCCTTGACGGCGGCTATGACGCCTTCCGACAGGATGTCGCAGCGGAGGATCCCGCCGAAGATGTTGATGAAGACGGCCTTCACGTTGCCGTCGGACATGAGGATCTTGAAGGCGTTGCGGATCTGCTCGGCGTTCGCGCCGCCGCCCACGTCCAGGAAGTTCGCCGGCTCCCCGCCCGCCAGTTTGATGATGTCCATCGTGGCCATGGCCAGGCCTGCGCCGTTGACCATGCACCCGATGGTGCCGTCGAGTCGGATGTAGTTCAGCGAGAACTTCGACGCTTCGATCTCAAGCGGATCTTCTTCGGTCAGGTCGCGCAGTTCCTTGAGTTCGGGATGACGGAAGATCGCGTTGTCGTCGAAGTTCATCTTGGCGTCGAGTGCCAGGAGGTTGCCTTCACCGGTGACGATCAGCGGGTTGATTTCGACCATCGACGCGTCCGTCGCCTTGAACGCCTCGTAGATCGCCGTCATCATCTTCACGGCCTGAGCCACGGCGGGGCCTTCGAGGCCCAGCTTGAACGCCAGCTTCTTGGCCTGGTACGGCTCGAAGCCCGCCGTCGGGTGGATGAACTCCTTGAAGATGAGTTCGGGCGTCTCTTCGGCGACCTTCTCGATTTCCATCCCGCCGGCCGGACTCGCCATCATCACGGGGCGCTGCGTCCCACGATCGATGACCAGGCCCAGGTAGAGTTCGCGGGCGATCGACAGGCCCTGTTCCACGAGCACGCGCTGGACGACCTTGCCGTCCGGCCCGGTCTGGTGCGTCACGAGGTTCATGCCGATGATCGACGACGCCAGCCGCTGGACGTCGTCCATCGTCCTGGCCACCTTGACGCCGCCGCCCTTGCCGCGGCCGCCCGCATGGATCTGGGCCTTGACGACGACGGGCAGGCCCAGCTGCTGGGCCACGTTCACGGCCTCGTCCGCGGTGAATGCGACGTCGCCACGCGGAACCGGCACGCCGAACCGGGCGAGGATCGCCTTCCCCTGGTATTCGTGGATTTTCACGGGATGTCAGGTGTGACGGGCCGTCGTCAGCTTCACGCCGCGCAGCGAAGGGGCCCGCCGTGCACTTCACCACGGCGCATCGGGAATCGTTGGCATGCTATCGGGGGCGGCACGG
Organism: uncultured Vicinamibacterales bacterium; assembly: GCA_964547975.1. Classification (GTDB taxonomy): domain Bacteria; phylum Acidobacteriota; class Vicinamibacteria; order Vicinamibacterales; family JAKQTR01; genus CAYJPV01. Next base: position 1,272 of record CAZJRM010000262.1, read on the forward strand.
CGCGTCAAGCCGATGCCGGCCGTGGGCGCCGCGGTCCGAAGTGTGGGATAGTGGAGGGACGGTTCGCACGATGATCTTCCGACAGACCGACGACCTTCGTATCCGCCAGATTCGTCCGTTGATTCCTCCGGCCATCCTGCTGGAGGAATTGCCGCTGACCGAAGCGGCGTCGAACACCGTCGCCGACGGGCGCGCGGCGATCACGGCGCTGCTGCGGGGCGAAGACTCGCGGATCGGGGTCGTGGTTGGTCCCTGTTCGATCCACGACCCCGTCGCCGCGCTCGAGTACGCGGACCGGCTGGTGTCGTTGGCCGCGCGGTTCTCGGACGACCTGGTCATCCTGATGCGGGCCTACTTCGAGAAACCCCGCACCGTCGCCGGCTGGAAAGGTCTCATCAACGACCCCGGCCTGGACGAGAGTTACCGTATCAACCAGGGGCTGAGGCTCGCGCGAAGGCTGCTCATCGACATCAACGAGAAGGGCTTGCCAACGGCCTCCGAGTTCCTCGATACGCAGGTGCCGCAGCACATCGCCGACCTGACGTCCGTGGCCGCCATCGGCGCGCGCACGACCGAGAGCCAGGTCCACCGCGAACTCGCGTCGGGATTGTCGATGCCCGTCGGTTTCAAGAACGGCACCACGGGCAACGTGCAGATCGCGGTGGACGCGGTGGCCACCGCCCGCCGCCAGCACTGGTTCGCAGGCGTGACCAAGGAAGGCGTGTCGGCCATCCTCCAGACGGCCGGCAACGACACCTGCTACGTCATCCTGCGGGGCGGATCTCGCAGCGGCCCGAACTACCGCGCGGCGGATGTCGACGAGGCGTGCGCCAAGCTCGCATCAGCGGGACTGCCCGAGCGGGTGATGGTAGACTGCTCGCACGGCAACAGCGGCAAGGACCCCCGGCGACAGGTGGACGTGGCCCGCGACCTCGCCGCGCAAATCGCCGGCGGATCCTACCGGGTCTTCGGTGTGATGCTCGAGAGCCACCTGGTCGAAGGGCGGCAAGATCTCGTGCCCGGCCGCGCGCTCACCTACGGGCAGAGCATCACCGACGCCTGCCTGTCGCTGGCCCACACCGAACCCGTTCTCGAAACACTGGCCCGCGCGCGGGCGTCACGACAGCGCTGATCCCAGACTCTCCTTGAATCACCGCGGCGCGGTCGCTACAATGCGCCGCAGGCTTCATTGGACTCCGCGCAGAGTCCCCCATCCATGCGCCCCGGCGCCTGCGGCCCGGGCTGGAGATCTACATGGCAACGCGCAGGTTGTCGCTCTTCTCCACCATTGCTACGAAGATCCTCATCGCGTTGACCGGGCTGAGCCTCATCGGCTTCCTGTGCGTGCACCTCGCCGGGAACCTCCTGCTCTACTTCGGTCCGGCCACATTCAACGCGTACTCCCACGCCCTCATCTCGAGCCCGATCGTCATTCCGGCCGAGGCGGGACTCGTGGCGCTGTTCCTGATCCACATGTTCGAAACGGTCACGATGTGGTTCCAGAACCGCTCGGCACGCCCGACCCCCTACCAGAACAAACAGTGGGCTGGCGGAAGGAGCCGCAAGTCGCCGGCGTCGGCCACGATGATCTGGACGGGGTCGATCACGGCCATCTTCCTGGTGATCCACATCATCACGATGAAGTACGGCGCGTGGTACACGGTTGGTGACACCGAGGTGCGCGACCTGCACCGCCTGGTGGTCGAAACGTTCCAGAATCCCGCGTGGGTCGGCTTCTACGCGGTGTGCATGGTGCTCGTCGGCTTCCACCTGTGGCACGGCTTCTCCAGCGCGTTCGAGTCGCTGGGCCTCAATCATCCGCACCTCACCCCCCGGGTGCTGAAGGCCGGCAAGGTGATCGCCGTCGTCCTCGGCGCGGGGTTCTTCTCCATTCCGATCTGGTTGTTCTTCATCGGGGGCCGATCATGAGCGGCGCACCACGTATTGCCCCGGCCGGGACGCGGCAGCTCGACGCGAAGATTCCGTCGGGGCCGATGCCCGAGAAATGGGACAAGTATCGTTTCGACGCCAAGCTGGTGAACCCGGCCAACCGCCGCAAGTTCACCGTGATCATCGTGGGCACGGGGCTGGCGGGCGGCGCTGCGGCGGCGACGCTGGGCGAGGCCGGGTACAACGTCCTCAGCTTCTGCATCCAGGACAGCCCGCGCCGGGCGCACAGCATCGCGGCCCAGGGCGGCATCAACGCCGCGAAGAACTACCGCAACGACGGTGACAGCATCACGCGGCTGTTCTACGACACGGTCAAAGGCGGCGACTACCGGGCTCGTGAAGCGAACGTGCACCGGCTGGCGCAGGTCAGCAACCACATCATCGACCAGTGCGTCGCCCAGGGCGTGCCGTTCGCCCGCGAATACGGCGGGCTGCTCGACAACCGATCCTTCGGCGGCGCGCAGGTCTCGCGGACGTTCTACGCCCGCGGCCAGACGGGCCAGCAACTGCTCATCGGCGCGTATCACTCGATGATGCGCCAGGTCGGCGCTGGCACCGTGAAGATGTTTCCGCGTCACGAGATGCTCGACCTCGTCGTGGTCGACGGCCGGGCCCGCGGCATCATCGCGCGCAATCTCATCACCGGCGCCATCGAACGATTCGACGCGCACGCCGTGCTGCTTGCGACCGGCGGGTACGGCAACGCGTATTTCCTGTCGACCAACGCCGTCAATTCGAACGCGACGGCCATCTGGCGCGCGTACAAACGAGGCGCGCTGCTGGCCAACCCGTGTTTCACGCAGATTCACCCGACCTGCATCCCGATGTCGGGCGATCACCAGTCCAAGCTCACGCTGATGAGCGAGAGCCTGCGGAACGACGGGCGCGTGTGGGTGCCGAAACAACACGCCGACCGGCGTCCGGCGACCCAGATCCCCGAGGACGAGCGCGACTACTACCTCGAACGCCGGTACCCGTCGTTCGGCAACCTCGTGCCGCGCGACGTCGCGTCGCGCGCCGCGAAGGCGGTGTGTGACGAAGGACGCGGCGTGGGCGAGACGGGCCTCGCGGTCTTCCTGGACTTCGCTGACGCCATCACACGGCTCGGCGAGCAGACCATCCGGGATCGGTACGGCAACCTCTTCCAGATGTACGAGAAGATCACGGACGAGAACCCGTACCAGACGCCGATGCGCATCTACCCCGCCATCCACTACACGATGGGCGGGTTGTGGGTGGACTACAACCTGATGTCCACCATCCCCGGCCTGTTCGTGCTCGGGGAAGCCAACTTCTCGGACCACGGCGCGAACCGCCTGGGCGCCAGCGCGCTCATGCAGGGACTCGCCGACGGCTACTTCGTCGCGCCGGCGACGCTGCCGAACTACCTGGCGAGCACGGCGCTGCCGAGGGTCTCGACCGACCATGACGCCTTCAAGGAGGCGGAATCGGCGGTCACCGCGAAGCTGAACCGGCTCGTGTCGGTGAAGGGCAGGAAGACGCCGAGGGAGATGCACCGCACCCTCGGCAAGCTCTTGTGGGACAAGGTCGGTATGGGGCGCAACGACGCCGGACTCAAGGAAGCCCTGGCCGCGATTCCCGGGTTGCGCGAAGAATTCTGGAAGACCGTGTCGGTGCCCTCGAGCGGCGCCGAGATGAGCCAGGTCCTCGAGTACGCGGGCCGCGTGGCCGACTACCTCGAACTCGGCGAAGTCATCGCCCTCGACGCCCTCGAGCGCCGCGAGTCGTGCGGCGGGCACTTCCGCGAGGAGTACCAGACGGCGGACAACGAAGCGCAACGAGACGACGAGCACTTCACGCACGTCGCGGCCTGGGAATACGCCGGCGACGGGCACCTGCCGATTCGCAACGTCGAGCCGCTCACGTTCGAATACGTGAAGCCGAGCCAGCGCAGCTACAAGTAGGACGTGACGACATGGCGAACATGAATCTCAAGCTGCTGGTGTGGCGGCAGGCGGATGCGGGGCACGCGGGCGCGATGGTCCCCTACGAGGCCCACGACATCTCCCCCGACATGTCCTTCCTCGAGATGCTCGACATCGTCAACGAGGGACTGATTGCGAAGGGCGAGCCGCCGATCAATTTCGATTCCGATTGCCGCGAAGGCATTTGCGGCATGTGCAGTCTCGTGGTTAACGGCATTCCTCACGGACCCGATCGCGGGTCCACGGTGTGCCAGCTCCACATGCGCAAGTTCAAGGACGGCGACACGATCACCATCGAACCGTGGCGGGCGGCGGCGTTCCCGGTGCAGAAAGACCTCATCGTGGATCGCGGCGCGCTCGACCGCCTCGTCGCGTCGGGCGGCTACATCTCGGCTGCCACCGGGACGGCGCCGGACGCCAACGCGGTGCTGGTGCCGAGGGACCTGGCCGAACTGGCGATGGACGCCGCCGCGTGCATCGGCTGCGGCGCCTGCATCGCGGTCTGCAAGAACGCGTCGGCGGCGCTGTTCGTCGGCGCCAAGGTGTCGCACCTCGCGCTGCTGCCGCAGGGCCATCCGGAGCGCGCGTCGCGCGTGCGCGCCATGGTCCAGACGATGGACGACCTCGGGTTCGGCAACTGCTCCAACGAAGCCGAGTGCGAAGCCGTCTGCCCGAAGGAGATTTCGATCGCCAACATCGCCCGGATGCGCCGCGAGTATCTGCGCGCGGTCGTCCGCGGCGGCGACAGCTAGGACGCTCCGGGCTGCCGGCCCGGGGCCGGCAGCCCTCTTCCACCACGTGCCCCCGAGCCCATCGAGGTCGGGGTATGCCTTCACAAAATCGCGGAGCCCATCTCCTGGCGATCGTCCTGGCCGTCGTGCTCCCGGCATGCGGGGGAAGCGGCGGTTCGTCCTCCGGCTCGCCCACGGGCCCGACAACGACCCCGCCCACGACGACTCCCGTCCCGACCACGATCGACGACGTCGCGTCCCAGTACCGCACGGCGGATGCCCTGCAACCGTGGATGCTGGCGAACCTCGGGTACTACGCCCCGGCCTCGATGGACGACTGGCGATACACGAGCCCGTCCGACCTGTTCTCGGGCACCAGGAAGGGTGACTGTGTTCACCGATCGGCGTTCGCGCGTTACGTCCTCAACAAGAACGGCTACAAGACGCGCCTGATCTTCATCCTGAGGAACGGCCAGTCCACCCACGCGGTGTGCGCCTGGACGGCGTCCGACGGCAGGCTGTACTTCATCGAGAACAGCTTCGGCGGCCGTTTCGGCATCTACGGCCCGTACGACTCGGTCAACCAGATCTCGTCGCTGGTGTACGACTGGCTGGTGGCGCTCGACGGCCAGAAGGCTCGGTACGACGTGCGCGACTTCACCGACGTGGCGTACGGCATCGACTGTCTGACGTTCATCCGCAGCGGCCAACTGCTCAACTCGGTTCCCCTCCAAAAGCACGCAGCCCGA
>CAZJRM010000263.1:0-6602 GCA_964547975.1 uncultured Vicinamibacterales bacterium
CATCGCCTCGGGCGAGTGCGGTCCCCGGTGCAGCCATCGCACCCGCCCCTCGCGGTCGATCAGCACCAGGTACGGTGCGTGTTCCGCCTGCTTGACGAAGCCCATCGTCGCTTTCCAGTGATCCACGTTCCCGTACACCGTGATCACGTTCTCATGAAGGGAAGGGGGCGTGCCCTTGCGCATACCCGAGTCGATGAACGGCTTCGCCAGGCGTCCCATCCCGCCGATCACCGGCACCTCGAAGAAGGTGACGTCCTCCCGCGTCCCGAACGCCTCCCGAAACGCCGCGGCCCACGCCTCCACGGCAAACCGTGAATCGTAGGTGAAGCCCATCATGATGAGCGCGGCCTTGCCACGGGCAGCCTCGGGCAGAACGGCCGTCCGGCCGGTCAGGAACTGCGCCTTGAGCGGAGGGAAGATGTCGCCCACGGCAAGCGGCGCCGGCCGCCGATCGTCGGCCGCCGAGGCGGGCAACGAAGCCGCGAACACGAACGACGCGACAAGGAACCAGCGAATCATCGTGCCTTTGAGACGCCGGAACACCGGTGCCGGTTTCGTCCATCACGGCCCCGGCGTGCCGATCCGGCCCGGAGGGTGACGCGCGCGCGATGACTCGCTCGCAGACGAGCGGCCTCCGACGGCGATCCGCTATACTCCGTGGCACGATGCGTACAGCTCCCTTCCCGCCGGGCTTGTAGGGGGCGAGGGAGATTCCCTCTCGGCAGCCGTCCTGGAACGCCTGGAAGTGGAATGAAGAGGACGACGGGAGTGGACGGCGGGGTGGCGGGACGGCGAAAGACCAGGCCCACGACGGCACAGGAGGACGATTGGACTCGAACCTGCTGAAGACCAAGTCGATCGAGCAGCTCGTCGACGACGTCGAGAAGGGGAAACACCTGAAGCGGACGCTGACCGCGTTCGACCTCACCCTCCTCGGCATCGGCGCGATCATCGGGACCGGCATCTTCGTGCTCACCGGCACCGCCGCCGCGAACCAGGCTGGCCCGGCGATTACCATTTCGTACATGGCGGCCGGGCTCGCCTGCGCGTTCGCGGCGTTGTGCTACGCCGAGTTCGCGGCGATGATCCCGATCTCCGGCAGCGCGTACGCGTACGCCTATGCGACGCTCGGCGAGATCATCGCGTGGACGATCGGCTGGGACCTCATCCTCGAGTACGCGGTCGGGTCCATGACCGTCGCCATCGGCTGGAGCGGCTACTTCCAGCGCATCCTGATCGGCTTCGGCTACCCCCTGCCGGCCTGGATGTCCGCGGCCCCCGGCACGCTGCCCGGCGCGGTGATCAACCTCCCGGCGGCGCTGATCGTGCTGGCGATCACGGCCCTGCTGGTGATCGGCATCCGCGAAAGCGCGCGCTTCAACGCGACCATGGTCGCGATCAAGCTCGCCGCCGTGCTTTTCTTCTTGCTCGCCGGCTTCACATTCGTGAAGCCGGAGAACTGGTCGCCGTTCGCGCCCTACGGCTGGTCGGGGATCATGGCTGCGGGGGCGGTCGTCTTCTTCGCCTACATCGGCTTCGACGCGGTGTCCACCACCGCAGAGGAAGCCAAGAACCCCAGCCGCGACCTGCCGATCGGCATCATCTCCTCGCTCGTCATCTGCACGGTTCTGTACATCGCGGTGGCCGCCGTCCTCACCGGGATCGTGCCGGTCTCCTACTACCGCAGCGTCGAAGGGGCGCTCCCGGGGACCGCCATCGCGCCGCTCGCCGAGAGCACCGCGTTCCTGAACGCTCCGGTCGCCTACGTGCTCCACGTGATCAACCAGGACTGGGCTGCGGGGCTGATCTCGGCTGGCGCCGTGGCTGGTATCACCAGCGTGCTGCTGGTGATGCTGATGGGCCAGCCGCGCATCTTCTTCTCGATGAGCCGCGACCGGCTGCTGCCGGAGGGCGTGAGCAAAGTGCACCCGCGCTTCGGCACTCCCTACATCACGACGATCATTACGGGCGCCGTCGTCGCGTGCTTCGCCGCCGTCCTCCCGATCGACCTGGTCGGGGAAATGACGTCGATCGGCACGCTGTTCGCCTTCGTGGTTGTGTGTTCCGCCGTCATCATGCTGCGCATCAAGCGCCCCGAGGCCCGCCGGCCCTTCAAGGTGCCGTTCGGCTTCCTCTTTCCCGGCCTCGGGGTCATCTCGTGCCTCTACCTGATGCTGAGCCTCAGCGCGGCCACCTGGGTGCGCTTTCTCGTCTGGCTCGACATCGGAATGATGATCTACTGGTTCTACGGGCGGACCCACAGCCCGCTGGCCGACCAGCGGGAGCAGGCCGCCCAAGGCGGCACCGAGCGGGCCGGGAACGTCGTGACCATGCTCGGCGCGCTGGGCCTGTTCAACGGCTTCTTCATGACGGTGCTCGGATTCATGACCGAGTTCGGGATCACCACCGAGGCCACCACGAAGTGGCACGAAATCCATGTGACCCCCCACCAGGCGGACATGGTGGGGCTTGGCGTCCTCGCGGTGGGCGCGGCGCTCTTCTTCGCCGGCCGAGGGATCGCCCGCGCGGGGAGGGCGGACGCCTCGAAGTAGCCGCAGAGCTGCGGATGGACGTCGACGGTGACGCGGCGAACCAGGCCGTGCGGGGCGGTCAGGCCGGACTTGCTCCCGTGCCGCACGTGGCGAGCGCGGCGCCTCCCGGCACTACGGTCGCGCCAGTTCGGTCCTGATGGCCCTGGCGATACGTTCGAGCGTGTACGGCTTCCGGACGTAGGTGCCCGCGCCGAGGCGCTGGGCTTCCTTCACCCGTTCGGATTCCGAGTAGCCGCTGGCGATGACGGCTTTCTGCCCCGGATGGATCGCGGCGATCTGACGGTACGTCTCGCAGCCATCGATACCGGGCTCCATGATCATGTCGAGCACCAGAATGTCCACCGCCTGCGTCCGCAGGAGCGTCACCGCTTCTTCACCTCCGGAGACCGCGATGGCGTCGTATCCCAGCTTGCGCAGCATCTGCGTCGCGACCTCACGCTGTTCCGCCACGTCGTCCACGACGAGGACACGTTCGGTGCCCCGGCAGTCGTCAATCGTGAACGGCACTTCGGCGTCCAGCGCCCCGTGCCGCGCCACCGGAAGGTAGACCTCGAACGTCGTCCCCACGCCCTCGGCGCTGCGAATGTCGAGGAATCCGCCGTGCTCCTTGATCGACGACCACACGAGCGTCATGCCGAGGCCCGTCCCGCTCCGTCCGAGCCGCTTCTTGCTGAAGAACGGCTCGAAGATCCGCTTGAGGTCCGCGGCGGCAATGCCCACGCCGGTGTCGGTGACCGACAGCACGGCGTACTCGCCTTCGGCGATGGGCTCGAAGGCGTCGATCGGCCGGTCAACGTAGCAGTTGCGCGTGACGACCGTCACGGTGCCAGGCACGAGGTTCGCTTCGACGGCGTTGGTGAGGAGGTTCTGGAGCACCTTGCCGAGATGGACGGGCGACCCATCGACGTCCAGCAGGTCCGGCTGCGGCGCCACGTCCACCTGGACGTGCGGGTGTTCGGCGAGCAACTGGGTGAACTCGGCCGCCCGCACGTGCTCGCCGACGAGGGCATTCAGGTTCACGCGTCGTTTCTCGACCACGCCCTGGCGCGACAGGGCCAGGAGGTCGTGGACGATAGCCGCAGCCCTCAGTCCCGATTCCTTGATCGCCAGGATCGGCTTCCGGACGGGATCGTGCTCGGGAAGGTCCAGGAGCAGGAGGTCCGGGAGGGCGACTACGCCGACAAGCGTGTTGTTCAGGTCGTGGGCGACGCCAGCCGCGAGCTTGCCGATGGTTTCCATCCGTTCGGCCTGCTTCAGCTGTTGCTGCAGCCGGAGGCGTTCGTCCTCCGCCCGCTGGCGTTCGGCGATCTCGTCCTGCAGCTGCCGGTTACTCCGCTGCCACTCCAGCGTGCGCGCCTCGACCCGGCTCTCGAGTTCGGCGTTGGCAGCCGCGACCTTCGCCCGCTCGCACTCGAGCAGCCACACGAGGAAGTAGTGGCGACGGGCGTAGTACTCCATGGCGTAGGCGGTGGCCATGCCGACCAGGTTCGCGCTGATCAGGAAGGACGCGTTGCTCTCGAGCACCGACGCGGAGATGTCTGTCAACACGGCCGCCCCGGCCAGGTGGACGGTCACCACCACGGCACCGGTGACGCTGGCCCAGAGGAATCGGGCGCGGATGAGGGCGTAGGAGAACATCAGCACCAGTACGACGCCGGCGTAGTACTGGTCTCGCACCGGTCCTGACGCATCAAGCACGATCCCGGTGATGCCCGCTCCGCCGACGATGACGAGCACCGAGCAGATGGGCTGCATGGCCCGATTGAACCAGGCCCGATAACTGAGCGCGGTCACCAACAGGATGGCCGGGCAGACGATGCCGAACCGGATGAGCCACGCCACGTGGTGGTGCCCCTCCGGCATCATCCGGGCGTCCAGAAGGGCGAAGCTGCCGTAGAAGACCGCGCCAAGGAACAGGACGACGCGGAGCGGTGTGAGGGAACTCCGGAAGTAGTCTTCGAGAAAGGGGCGCTCGAGGGGCCCGTCTTCGCCGGCGAACGCGAGCGTCATCGGATTCAGCCGCATCCGGCGGACCGGGGGAACGAACGGGGCATCGGTGGGCGGGCGCTGGTTCATGCGGTCGAGAGGCAGGGTGAGTATCCCGGCCAGTTCGTGACGTCGACCAGCGGGCCGGGGCGTACCAGCAGTATATCGGGCCGGACACCATCGCGCGCGAGTTCGTCGCCAGTCCCGATCCCCGACCTGTCAATCCGCCGGCCGCAGCCACCTCGGGACCAGGGTCACCGAGGCACAAAAGGCACCAGCACGGGCGTCCTTCGCTTGTACGCCTCGTACGCCGCCTGTCCGCCCCACTTCGCATCGGCCTTCTGTTCGAGCAGGGGAATGCCGCTGACGCGCGTGAGCAGCAGGGCGACGAATACCGGAGACAACATCGCCACCCACTGCCAACCCTGCAGGACCGGGATGGCGATTACCGCGACGCCGAACCAGAGGACGATCTCACCGAAGTAGTTGGGATGTCGCGAGCGCGCCCACAGCCCGGTTCGGATGAACTGGCCTCTGTTCGCGGCGTCCGCGTTGAAACGCCTCTTCTGCGCGTCGGCCACCACTTCGACACCGAAGCCGACCAGCCAGATCAGCGTCCCGACGATCGCATAGCCGTCCACGGCCTGTTTCACGGAGGAGGTGATGGCCACGAGCGCAGCAGCCGCCGTGAAGGTCACCCACAGGCCCTGGATGGTCCACACGTTGAGAAATCGGATGAACGACGGCTTGATCGTGTCGAACCGATCATCTTTTCCAGCCTTCCTGATGCGGCCGAAGAGGAACGTGCCGAGGCGGACTGCCCAGATGATGACGAGCGCCGCCAGCAGGAGCGACCTCGTGTCCACGTTCGGGCTGAACACGACCGACAGCGACGTGACCAGGACGTAGGTGAGGCTGCCCGTCAGGTCGAAGAACGTCTCGGTCTGGAATACGTACGCGGGAATGAAGGCCAGCCACTGGATAAGAAACGCCAGTCCGACGGAGATGGCGAAAAGCGGAACACCAGCCACCGACGCCCCGCCCTGACTGCCAGCCAAGGCCACCAGAACGCCCGCCAGGACCAGCACGGGGAAGGCGAAGAACGCGCGACGATCGGTTGTTGCCATGAGGGTACCTTTCGACGTTCGTACATCAGAACCCGCGCCGTTGACTCTGCCACGGGGGCGGAGCGTCGCACGTGAATTCTTCCACGCTGGGTCCCTGGAGTCTCACGAGTCGCCATGTCCCGTACAGGTAGGTCAGGACCAGCAGAAGAACGATGGAAGGCCAGCCGACGAGGAGGTTGACCACCGCCAGCGCGGCAACGTCTTCGCGACGATAGACGACATACTGCAGGACCAGGCGGGCTGCGAAGAAGGCCGCCCAGGCGAACGTCGTCTCGCTGTAGGCGGGGCGAACCTGCGGGTGCCAGTACCAGGAGAGCGGCCAGCGCCGCGCGAGGTGACTGGTCCACGCGACCATCGGGCGTCGGATCACCAGGCTCACGAGGGCGAGCAGCAGGGTCACGCTGCCGCTGACGAGGTCGGGCAGGAAGAACCCCTCCGACCTGCCCAGCAGCCACACGATGCCGACGGCAATCGCGACGCTCCCGACGCCCACAAGCGCGTAGACCAGCGACTGTCGACGGAAGACCCGTGCGACAGCCATCACCACCGACAGCGCCAGGGCGCTCCACATGGCCGCGCGGAATCCCGCCAGCCCGTGGACCAGCAGGAAGAGCATCGGTGGCAGGATGGCGTCCAGAAAGGACTGCCGTCCCGCCAGCACTCCCCGGAACTCGTCCAACAGTTCACGCGATCGTGATGCGGCCATCGCGAGTGGAGAAGGCTTTGGCGATTCGCATGAAGGTGTCACTTCGCTCGACCCGATGCTGGTATGACGCCGGCAGGCGTCGCGGCGTTGCCGGACGTTGCCGACGACACGCGGCCGCCTCGGGAACGGCTCAGGCGCGGCGTTCTACGGCCAGGAGCGAGATATCGTCACTGAGCCGGCCGCCGCACCACCCACGCACTGTCGCCGCCACGCGGTCGAGGCCGTCCCTCA
>CAZJRM010000264.1:0-6518 GCA_964547975.1 uncultured Vicinamibacterales bacterium
TCGCCGCCAGCTTCCTGGCGCTGCTCTACTGGCCGATCACGGCCGTCGCCGTGCCCGTCGTCTTCGTCCGCCGGTGGCTGAAACGTCGTGGGGCAGGGCTTTAGCCCTGCCTGTCTGTCGTGGGACAGGGCTTCAGCCCTGTCTGCTGGACTCATCGGTAGCATTTTGCTACCATTGGGTCATGAGCCAACCGGTCAAGCTCTCGGATCAGCTCGTCCTCGATGCTCGCCTGGCGGGCGAGGCCACCGAACGGTCCATCGCGGGCCAGGTGGAGTTCTGGGCGAAGCTCGGCCGCGCCATCGAACCCCTGCTGCAGGGTCACACGGCGCTCGCGCTCTGCCGTTCCGGAGCCGCCGCGTCGTTGTCCGCCCAGGTCGAGAGCGTCGAGACCGCTGCGGGGCGCAAGCGGCTCGAACAACATCTGGCGGCGCTGCCCTTCCCGCGCTACGCGCCGGTGCCCGGGGGCAAAGGTCTGCTTCGGCGGACGGACGCCGACGGGAAGACCAGAGTTGGACGTTTCGTGAATCGTGTGTTCGTCGCGGATTCCGGCCGGCGCCGACGGTCGTGAGCCGCCGCACACCCACGCCACCTGCAACCGCTCGTCTCGCCTGGCTGGATGCACGCCCGCTCGTGCTCGCCATCGCCGGCCCGAACGGCGCCGGCAAGACGACCTTCTACCTCGCGCACCTGGCCGGAACCGGCCTGCGGTTCGTCAATGCGGACGTACTCGGCCGCGAACTCGGCCTCGGCGCCTACGATGCGGCCAGGGTGGCCGCCGACACGCGTGAAGCGCTTCTGTCCGCCCGCGAGAGCTTCGTCTTCGAGACCGTGTTCTCGGACCCCGTCGGAGACAAGCTGGCATTCCTTCAGCGCGCCGCATCCGCCGGCTACACCGTCGGGCTCTGCTTCATCGGTCTCGCCGGGGTGGACACGTCGGAAACGCGTGTGGCAATGAGGGTATCCCAGGGCGGGCACGACGTGCCCGCAGACAAGCTCGTAGCGCGTTTCCCGCGGACGCTCGACAACCTGGCGCGGGCCATACGGGAGCTGCCGCACGTGCTCGTCTACGACAACGACGACCTCGAGCTTCCGTACCGTTGGCTTGCGGAGTTCGCCGGAGGGACCATCGTCTCACGGTCCACGAGATGGCCGCGGTGGCTGAAGACGGCGGTGGGACTGCCACGCTGAGGACCGGCACTGCAGGGCAGGGCTGAAGCCCTGCCCTGCGCCAGCCATGCTCCCCCGCGGGGGTCACGCCGTCGCGTGGCGTTCGAACACCGGCCTGAGGCGTTCGGCGGACTGGACGAGGTCTTCGGGAAGGACGCGCACTTCGCCCGTCACCGTCATGAAGTTCGTGTCGCCGTTCCAGCGCGGAACCACGTGGATGTGCATGTGGTCCACGATGCCGGCGCCGGCGGCGCGGCCGAGGTTCATCCCCACGTTCAGGCCCTGCGGCGAGTAGACTTCGGTCAGGGCCTGCTCGGCCACGCGCGTCAGGTCCATCATCTCGCAACGTTCGTCGTGGGTCGCCGCCGCCAGCGTCGCGATGTGGCGCTTCGGCACGATCATCAGGTGGCCGGAGTTGTACGGGAACAGGTTCAGGATCACGAAGGCGGTCCGGCCACGATACAGCACGAGCGAGTCCGCGCCTTCATGGGCGCAGGCCTCGCAGAAGACGCACGCGCACGGCGTGCCGGTGCCGCTCACGTACTTCAGCCGCCACGGTGACCAGAGACGTTCCACGATGTCCCCCTGCCGGCCGGGCTGAAGCCCGGCGCTACGCCTGCCCGCCGTCCCACAACCTAACCCCGAAAACAGCACCGCCCGGATCCTACGGTGGATCCGGGCGGTGATTCAAACGATTCCGACAGGGCTGAAGCCCTGTCCCACACCCGTGGCCCTACCCCTCGGTCGGAGGGTCGGGCACCGGCACGGCCTGGGCCTCGGAGCCCGGGTCCGCCGCCGCCACCGGCGCGTCGGCGTCGTGGTTGATCAAGTCCTTCAGTTCCTTGCCCGGCTTGAAGTAGGGCACGCGCTTGGGCGGCACGTCCACCCGCGCGCCCGTCTTGGGATTGCGCCCCTTGCGCGATTCCCGCTGACGGAGCCTGAAGCTGCCGAACCCCCGCAGCTCGATCTTCTCGCCGCGCTGGAGGGCATCGATGATGCTCTTGAATACGGTCTCGACGATGACCTCCGAGTGCTTCTTCGTGAGGTCGGAGACCTTCGAGACTTCCTCGACGAGTTCGGCCTTGGTCATGGTCGGCCCTTACTTGTCTTCGCGCTGCTGCAGCCGGAAGTGGTCTCCGAGCGTGGCCTGCGGCTTGCCGCTGCTCTGCTCGCTGTAGACGGCCCAGTCGGCCCGATCCTGATCCATCCGCAGCGCGCGGATGCTCAGCCCGATCTTGCGCTCCGACGGGCTCAGCTTGATGATCTTCATCGGGTAGGTCTGCTCCGCCTGCAGTTCGATCTTCTCTTCCTGCTTGTCGTCGAATTCCGAGACGTGGATCAGGCCTTCGATGCCCTCCGCCAGCTCGACGAACGCGCCGAAGTTGGTCAGGCGCACCACCTTGCCCTCGACCGTGTCCCCGATCTGGTGCTGCGAGAAGAACTCGTCCCAGATGTCCGTCGCGAGCTGCTTCAGGCCCAGCGACAGCCGCTGGTTCTCGGCGTCGATGCTGAGCACGATCGCCTCGACCTTGTCGCCCTTCTTCAGCACTTCCGACGGGTGCTTCACCCGCTTGCTCCACGACATGTCGCTGATGTGGATGAGGCCGTCGATGTCCTCTTCCACCTCGACGAACGCGCCGAACTCGGTCAGGTTGCGCACCTTGCCGACGATCTTGGAGCCCACGGGATACTTCGAGACCAGGTCGTGCCACGGGTTCGACTCGATCTGCTTGAGACCGAGCGAAATCCGCCGCGCCGTCGGATCCACGCCGAGCACCATCGCTTCGACGCTGTCGCCCTGGTTGAGAATCTTCGAGGGGTGCTTCACGCGCTTGCTCCACGTCATCTCGGAGACGTGGATCAGGCCCTCGACGCCCGGCTCGAGTTCGATGAAGGCGCCGTAGTCCGTCAGGCTCACGACCTTGCCGGAAACGCGGTAGCCGACCGGGTAGCGGTCGTTCACGTTGCTCCACGGATCGGGCACGAGCTGCTTGTGGCCCAGCGACACGCGCTCGGTGGCCGGGTCGTACTTCAGCACGATCACGTCGATCTCGTCGTTGACCTTGAAGATCTCCGACGGGTGGCCGACGCGGCCCCACGACATGTCGGTGATGTGCAGCAGGCCGTCGATGCCGCCCAGGTCGATGAAGGCGCCGTAGTCCGTGATGTTCTTGACCACGCCGCGCAGCACCTTGCCCTCCGCCAGCGTCGCCAGCGTGAGCTTCTTCTTCTCGGCGTTCTCCTCCTCGAGGAGCACCTTGCGCGAGAGGACGATGTTGCCGCGCTTCTTGTTGACCTTGATGACGCGCATGCGGAGTTCCTGGCCGCGCAGGGCGTCCAGGTTGCGCACCGGGCGCACGTCCACCTGCGAGCCGGGCAGGAACGCCCGCACGCCGATGTCCACCGCCAGGCCGCCCTTGATCCGCTCGATGACGCGACCGATGACGACCTTGCGATCCGCATAGGCCTTCTCGATCTCGTCCCAGATCTTCATCTTCTCGGCCTTCTCGCGCGAGAGGACGACGTAACCGTCGCGATCCTCGGTCCGCTCGAGCAGGACGTCAACGCTGTCTCCGGGCTGAACCGAAATCTGCCCGTTCTCGTCGACGAACTCGTCGACGGAAATGATGCCTTCAGACTTGTAGCCGACGTCGACCACGACTTCCGAGGCGGTCACCTTGAGCACCGTGCCCTTGACGACCTCGCCTTCCGAGATGTGACGGAAGCTGTTGTCGTAGAGGTCGAGCAGACGAGCGTATTCCTCAGGGTCGACCGTCTCCTCGAGATAGTCCCCTGCGGCGTTCACCGCCTGTGTCGGCCCAGCCCCGCTGGTCTGGCTGGCCGGAGTCACCGCCCCCAGATCAGGGCTGTTCTTGCCGTCTTCGATTGCCATGCGTTGCGCGTCCTCCTGCACTTCGTGGATTGCCAGGTATTGGTGTCAGCCCCCGGCCGGCTCGGATGGTGGCCGGGCTTTCGCCCAAGTCCACAAGCAGTTGATATTACGACAGTTAGGGACGCCGGTCAAGGAAGACGATGGCAGGCCACGGCCCGGCTGAAGCCGGGCGCTACGCCAGACACGCGCTTCGGCCGAACCGGTTCCGCCCGCGACGGGTGTCGGGGGCCCGAAGCCCGAAGCCCGAGGCCCGAGGCCCGGAGCCTGTCCCTAGTACTCCGCCGGCAGCTGCTGCAGCTCGGCAAACGTGTAGACCGGGCCGTCCTTGCAGACGAAACTGCGGCCCGTATTACACCGTCCGCACTTCCCCAGGCCGCATTTCATGCGGTTTTCCAGGGTCGTGTAGATGGTCTCCGGGGGGAAACCGGCCCGCTCGAACACCGGCAGCGTCAGCTTGATCATGATGGGCGGGCCGCACACGATGGCCACCGTGTCCTGCGCCTTCGGCGCCAGGGCCTCGACCACCGGCGGCACGAACCCCACCTTCCCGGTCCAGCCCGGCGTCTCCCCGCCCGGGTCCACGGTCGTCACGACGGTCATGTCCGGCCGCTCCGACCACGCCTTCAGCTCGTCCTTGTAGACCAGGTCGGCCACCGAGCGCGCCCCGTAGACGACGGTGATGTCCTTGAACCAGTCGCGCAGGTCGAGGCAGTTCCAGATGACGCTGCGCAGGGGCGGCAGGGCGATGCCGCCGGCCACGAAGATGAGGTTCTTGCCCTTCCACGCTTCCAGCGGGAAGACGTTCCCGTAGGGCCCGCGGAAGCCCACCACATCGCCGACGCACTTGTCGGCGAGGGCGGCCGTCACGCGCCCGGCTTCGCGGAACGTGCACTCGATGTAGCCGGTCCGTGTCGGGCTCGAGGCGATGCAGAACGTGCTCTCCCCTTCCCCGAACGCCGAGTACAAGCCGAACTGGCCCGTCTTGAAGTTGAACGCGCGGCCGGCCGCTTCGTCCACGAACTCGAGGCGGAAGGTCTTCACCGCGGGCGCTTCGTCGCGGATGTCCGCGATGCGCATCAGGTACGGCAGGTAGATGTTGTCGCTCACAGGCGCACCTCCGCGGCGTGGGCGAGATGTTCGCGCAGGTTCATGTCCACGGGACACGCCCTCGTGCACTTGCCGCAACCCACGCAGCCGAGCATGTTGTACCGGTCCGGGTAGTACGAGAACTTGTGGTAGATGCGCTGCCGCCAGCGCTGGCTCTGCTTGCTGCGCGGGTTGTGCCCCGACGCGTGGAGCGTGAACATCCGGAAGCCGCACGAGTCCCAGCACCGCAGGCGCTGGCCCTGCTTCGGGTCGGCTTCTTCCTGGATGTCGAAACAGACGCAGGTCGGACACACGAACGCGCACGCACCGCAGCCCACGCACCTCAGGCTCTGCGCCACCCATTCGTCGTGCTCGAACATCGCCGGCAGTTTCGTCGTCAGGGCCGCGTGATCGAACGCGGCCGGCACGTCCGCCAGCGGCTTCGTCGCCGGCGCGTCACCGGCCACCGGCTTGAAGACGTCCGGCACGAGCGCTCGAATCGCTTCGCCTTTCGCCGTCAGCACGTGGGCGACGTAACCGGCGTCGCACGGCGACAGCAGGATGTCACTGCCGCGCGTGTCCGCGGGGCCGCCGCCCACCGACGTGCAGAAACACGCCTCGTCCGCCTGCGTGCAGGCCACGCCAACCACCGCCGTCGCGTCGAGCCGCGCGTTGAAGAACTTGTCGCGGGTGTCCCAGTTGAAGACCGCGTCGAGGGCGGCCACCGCAGCGGCTTCACACGGACGAATGCCGAAGACCACCGTCGGGACGGCCCGCACGGGCTCGTCCTTGAGGTCCACCGTCCCCGGACTCGTCGTGTAGGTCAGCAGGCGTTCGACCTTGGGAAAAACCACGTCCTTGGCGCTCATGACGGACTGCACGTGGCCGGTCGAGACGTCGGCGGCGTGCTGGACCTGGCGCAGGTCGATGCGGCCGTCCACGGCCGCCGGCGCGATGATGCGCCGGCCGTCGCGCTGGATCGCCGCAAAGAGGGGCTCGACACTATCGAGGGTGAGTACGTAGGTTCCGGCCATAACGCCTCAGCGGATGAAAGACTCTTTGTCGTCGGGACGGAAGGTCGACAACGCGTAGTCGAGCTTCGAACTGTGCCCGGCGCGCTGGCCGAACTGCGACACCGCGCTCTCCTCGGCGAACATCGTCAGCAGGTGCACCGGGATGCCGACCGGGCAGGCCTTGCCGCACTCGCCGCACTGGACGCAGCGGCCGGCCAGGTGCATGGCCCGCACGATGTGGTATTCGAGATTGCCGAGGTCGTGGCTGGCGACGGGGACCCACTGCGGCCGGTTCACGTCCATCGTGCACGTGGGGCAATAACACATCGGGCAGGTCTGGCGGCACGCGTAGCACTTCA
>CAZJRM010000265.1:0-6453 GCA_964547975.1 uncultured Vicinamibacterales bacterium
CCGGGACCTCTGCCAGTTCAACCTGGCCGGCACGGCGCTGGCCCTCGGTGACCCGATCGGACCGCCGCCGGGTCCCCCACCGCCGCCGCCCATTCGACGACGACGTCGAGCAGCCCCCGGGTATCGAAGAGCGGCTGAATCACCGGCTGCTGGATGCCCACCAGCCCCTTGGGCAGCGATGCGTCGCTCCAGCACTCGAACGGGTGGCTCGCCGGCAGCAGGACGTCCGCGAGCAGGCTCGTCTCGTCGAGCCGGTCGTTGAGCGACACGATGTACTTCGCCTTGCCCATCGCGTCGGCGAACTTGAGCGACGCCGGCGAGTCGTAGACCGGGTTCGCCCCGGCGACGATCAGGAGTTCGACGTTCCCGGCCGCGAGGTCGGACACGAGCGCCGCGATCGCCGCAGGACCGTACGCGACGGCCTCGCCGCCCGCACCGGGCTCGAACAGGCCGTTGTCCTTCGCACCCAGCGTGACGTTCAGCAGCACTGCCGCCGCTTCGATCGCCGGCCCCGACGCCGAGGCGCTGGCCGTGCCGCCGGCCATCACGATCGCCTTGCCGGACGCGGCGGCCAGTTCGCCCGCCAGTTCCCGGAGGACCGTCGCGTCGACGCCGGCCTGCCCCGCGACCGCGTCGATGGCAAACGGCGCCAGCGCCTTCCCCACCTCCGCGTCGGTCGCCAGCGGCCCCATCTGCCTGACGACGATGAGTTCGTGTGCCAGCGCCGCGCCGATCCGTGCGAGCTGCGAGTCACGTACGCGAATCCGGCGGTCGGCGTTGGCCCCCGTCAGGGTCAACCGCCCCTCGAGCTGAACGAACCGGCTCATGGTGGCGGCGTCGGCCTTGTCGGGCGTCCGGCGCTTCGCGAAGTCGCGTTCGAGGCCGTCGCCCGGGCGGTCGAGGAACTCGGCGCCGAGCCCCACGATGAGGTCGGCCCTGTCGAGGCACGGGCGGGCCATCGAGCCGGGACCGAACGCCTTCGTCCACGCACCGACCGGCGTGCACAACTCGATGGGCGACCAGACCACGTGCTTCGCCCCTGTCCGCGCCGCCAGCGCGGCGATCGCCGCCGCCAGCGCCGGGCTCGTCACCGGGCCCGTCAGCAGCGCGGCTTTCGGCCCCGCCGCCTTCAGCCGGGACACGACGTCCGGGTTGAGCGCAGGCCACCCCGACGGCACGGGCGCCCCCGCGCCGCGCCGCACCGACACCGGCCCGTGGGCGCGGTCGGGGTCGTACAGGTCCATGAGCGCCGCGTGGTGGCGCACGGTCAGGCCGCGGCCGCTCACGTCGTTCGGGCTCGGCGCGATCAGGATAGGCCGCCCTTCCCGGGTCTTCACGACCACCGGCGCCCCGTCGACCACCGTGTGAAAGAACCGGGCCCGGCCAATGCCATCCACCAGGTTCTCGGGCATGTCGTGGAACGGAACCGTGGCCTCCTGCGGCGCCTGGCATCCGGCGGTGGCGAGGGCTCCGGCGGCGGCGAGCGTGCCGCTCAGCCGGAGGAACTCGCGCCGGTCCATCCCCGTGGTCTCGGGCCGCGCCTGTGTCTCGTTCGGATTCATCGTCATCTCCTCACCGGTGGCACGTGACGCAGTCGGTGGACGCCTTCATCTCGGGCTTGCGGTGGCAATCCAGGCACCACTGCATGTTGAAGGCGTTCTGCACGGTGACAATCTCCATCTGCTCGACCTTGCCGTGGCAGTTCTCGCATACGACCATGGGTTGGCCCTGCGCGTCGGTCGTTGGCAGCCTGAGCCGTCCCTGCTCGTCCTTCGCGTTCAGGTGCGCCGCGTGGTCGTAGTACACGAAGTCGGGCAGATCGTGGACCTTGACCCACGGGATCGGTTCGCCACGATCCCAGTACTCCTTCATCCTGAGCACCCACTCCTTGTTGAGACCCACGCTCGTGTGGCAGTTCATGCACACGGCTGTCGACGGCACCGTCGAGTGGCGGCCCTTGTACGGCATGGTGTGGCAGTAGACGCAGGGAATGCCGAAGCCTCCCACGTTCGTCTTCTCCCCCTTGGCGTTGGTCTCCCAGACCGGCGGCCCCGCCATACGGGTGTGCCGGAACAGAATCGGCTGACGCGGGGCGTACCCCTTGCGCACGTTACTCAGTGCGTACGCCAGGGTCCCCGTCGCCGCCACCACGATCAGCAGCACCAGGATGCGGACGCTCTTGCTGCGTAGGTTCATCGAAGAACCCTCCTTGTCGAATCAACGGAGTGCCGACGCTCGGCCGTCGTCTCCCGGCTCCCGGCCGCGGTCGGCCGCGGCTCCTCATCGTCGAACAGAATCCTGACGGCGGGGGTCTCGAGGTCGTCGAACTGCCCGGTGCGCGCGGCCCAGATGAAAAAGCCCACGGCGATGGCCGCGATGAGCAGGGCGAGCGGCAGGAGGACGAAGATGGTCTCCATGTCAGGCCCTCCCCTCGGCGGCGGCGCGCCGCGGCCGCGGCGGCCGGGCGAACGCGCCCGTCAGCACCGACGAGACGATCACGGTCAGCGACGACGCCGGCATCAGGAGCGCGGCGGCGAGCGGCCCGACCAGACCGGCCATCGCGGCGGCCGACGCCACCGCGTTGTAGAACAGCGAGAATCCGATATTGCGTCGCACGACGCCGCCGAGCGCCCGGCTGCCGTCGATCAGATCGAGCACCGGCGCCACGCCGTGGCGCGTCAGCACGACATCGGCCGCCACGATGGTGGCGCCCGTGCCGCCCTGCACCGCGATGCCGACGTCCGCCAGCGCGAGCGCGGCGGCGTCGTTCACGCCGTCGCCCATCATCACGACCGAGCCCGCACGGCCGGCCTCGGCGGTCAACGCCCCGACGATGTCGCGTTTTGCCTCCGGCGTGAGCCCGCCGAGCGCGTCCCCCTCGGGAAGGCCGAGCGTTGCCGCGAGCCGCGCCACGACGTCCGGGTGGTCACCGGACAGGATACGAAGGCGCACGCCGCGGGCCCGGAGCACGGCCACCGTCCGCGCCGCGTCCGGCCTGAGCGTATCGCCAATACCGGCCACGCCGGCGACGCGCCCGTCCACCGACACGAACACCGGGCTGAGCCCTTCGCGGATCAGCGCCTGCGCCGCGGCGGCCATGTCGTCGCCGACCCGTGTGCCATCGCCCTCGACGTGCGCCCGATTGCCGACCCGCACCCCTCGACCGTCGAGGCGGCCGCTGATCCCGTGGCCCGGCTGCTCCTTCACCTCGTCCGCCACGCGAACCGCGCGCAACGCCGGCCCGAACGACGTGCGGAAGGCGCGGGCGACCGCGTGCGACGATTCCGACTCCAGGTCCCGCGCGAGTCGCAGCGCCGTCTCGTCCCCCACCCAGCGCACCACCGTGGCCCGGCCGTCGGTGAGCGTCCCGGTCTTGTCGAGGAGCACCGTCTGGACACGACGCAGGCGATCCAGCGCATCAGGATTCTTGATGAAGACCCCGGCCCTCGCGGCACGCAGGAGCGTCACCGACAGCGCGAGCGGCACCGACAGCCCGAGCGCGCACGGACACGCCACGACGAGCAGGGCCACCACGCGCTCGAGCGCCACGCCCGGGCCGTCCGAGAGCCAGTAGCCCCCGGTCGCCACGGCCAGCCCGAGCAACACCTGCACGAAGCGCCGAGCGAGCCGGTCGGTCGTCTCGATGAGCGCCGGTTTGCGCGACAGGGCATCCTGCACGAGGGCCAGCAGCGCCCCGACACGCGTCCGATCTCCGGCGGCATCGACGCGCACGACGAGGCGCGCGCCCAGGTTGGTCGCCCCGGCGTGGACCGTGTCGCCTTCCTGGACCGGCACAGGCACGGATTCCCCCGTCAGGACGGCGTTGTCGAGGACCGACCGTCCGGCGAGCACTTCACCGTCCACCGGCACGAGCTCACCGGACCGCACCTCGACTCGGTCTCCAGGGGCCAGGCCGGTGAGCGGCACCTCGACGACGGGCGCGTCGGGACCTGGACCGGTGAACTTCCGGGCAAACTCGAGGAACGCCGCGCCGCGAAGGCTGTCGGCCCGTTCGAGAGCCGCGCGCTGCGCCCCGCGCTGCACCTGGCGCGCCCCGAGCAGTGCCGCCACGAGCATGGCCAGGGAATCGAACCAGATCGGCCCGCTTCCGCGGAGCGTGTTCCACGCACTCGCGGCGAATGTCACACCGAGGGCCATCGCGACCGGCAGATCGATGTGCACCGTACCGGTGCGCAGTCCCGCGGTCGCGGTTCGGAAGAACGGACGGGCCGAGAACAGGATGACCGGCACGGCCACGGCGAGCGACAACCAGCGGAAGAACGTCTCGTAGGGAGACGTCATGCCTCCCGAGTATTCGCCGGCGTAGAGCGCGCCGTGAAGAAACATCAGGTTCATCGCGCAGGCAGCGGCGACACCGAGCCTGGCCAGGGAAGCGCGGTCTTCGACACGACGGGCTTCCTGGGTGTCCGCGGCGCGATGGACGTGGGGCGTATAGCCGAGCCGGTCGAGCGCCCTGGCGATGAGCGACAGCCGGGTGTGCCCCGGGCGCCACGTCACCTCCGCGACCGCATTGCCGAAATTGAGACGGACCTCGTCGACGCCGGGGAGTACGGCCGGCAGTTTCTCGACGAGCCACACGCAGGCCGCGCAGTGCACGCCTTCGAGGTACAGCCGCGTGCACCGGCGATCCGGGCCGAGCGGCGTCGTCGAGATCGCCTGGAGGCCGGCGTCGTCGAAGTCCTCGAAACTGCGGCCGGTCACCCGCGCCGGCTCGAGCGCGCCGTTCTGCTGCCCGACGAGGCGGTAGTACTGGTCGAAGCCCCATTCGTGCACGAGCGTCCGCACCTGTCGGCAGCCGTTGCAGCAGAACTGCTCCGCATCCCCTTCGCGGACCTGGTTCGCAGGCACCGCGAGGCCGCAGTGGGCGCAGGCCACGTCGGCCCGGGGACGGCGGGGCGCGAATCCCCGTGTCACCGCGAGGAGTCTCCCGAAGCCGCCGCGCCTGGCACGGCCAGTCTGGCCGCGTGCACGAAGCGGGTGGCCGCCTGAGTGGTGTCGATCCGCACCTCCCATTCGCCGGGCGCGTCGAGGATCACCAGCGTGCGATACAGGCCCGGCGACTGTGGCAGGGCCACCAGGTCGGCCGTCTGGTTCAGCCGCGTATCCGCCGAACGGATCGCGAACAACCGTCCGGTCAGCCCCGTGACCGGCTTGCCGTCTCGGTCAGCGACATGGACATCCACCGGGCGCGGCATTCCGGCGTAATGCGGAACGTCGCCGGGCAGCGTGTAGGTGACGGCCCACCCGAGCTGCCGGCTCGCCTGCTCGACGGCGTCGTCGGCGTCCCAGGCGCGGGCGGTCTCGTAGTAGCCCTTGATCGGACGAGGCGCGTCGGGGCGTGTGGCCACCCACACGATCACGCCGGAGGACACGATCGACATCGCGAGCAGCGCGCCGATGAAGATGGGCCACCGGTAGTCCGAGAGCACGCGGATCGCCCTCATCGCGTCGCTCCGTTTCCGTAAGGGCCGAGCAGCAGGAACGCAAGCTCCTTGTCGAACCCGCGGTCCGACCGCACGCGGTAGCGCACCTCGGCCTGGCCGTCCACGAACAGGGCCCGCGGAACGGTGGCGACGGCGTTGATCGCGACGACCTTGTCGGGCGGCACCACGATCGGCGACTCACTCAGCACGAGTTTCACGCCCGCCGGCGATACGACCTCGACGGTGAAGGTCTGGACCTCGGCGTACTGGTTCGTGATGCGGATCCGCTGCTGGTTGGCAACGTCGCCGGTGGTCAGGATGCGGTACGGTTCACGCCCGCCGCGCAGCACCTCGACGAGGGCTTCGGTCCGCGTGATGAGGAAGAAGACGAACAGACTCCAGGCGATGGTCATCAGCACGAGGTAGAGGAGGTTCCGCACCCGCCACACGTGACGCACGCCGCCCTGCTGTTCGCGCTCCGACGTGTATTTGATGAGTCCGATCGGCTTGCCCTGGCCGAGCATCACTTCGTTGCAGGCATCGACGCACTGGGCCGTGCCGATACACTCGGACTGCAGGCCGCGGCGGATGTCGGTGCCCGTCGGGCAGGCGCTGACGCAGTGTTTGCAGGCGATGCAGTCGCCCGCCAGTACGCCCGGCGCGCGATCCTTCAACGACACCTTCGGGTCGCCGCGTTTGACGTCGTACGCCACCAGGATCGTGTCCTTGTCGGCCAGTACGCTCTGCAGGCGCCCGTAGGGACAGGCGATCGTGCACATCTGGTCACGGAACCAGCCGAAGTCGAACACGATCGCGCCGGCCACGGCGGCGATCACCGTCAGCGCGCCGGTCCACGCCAGAGGGTCCGTGAACAGGCCGTGCCACAGCGGCCGCGCGCCGGCGAAGTACGACACGAAGGTCGTCGACATCAGCAGGGCGACAACCGACCAGGTGCCCCACTTGGCCGCCTTGATGGCGAACTTCTTCCCGGTCCACGGCCCGGCATTGA
>CAZJRM010000266.1:0-6390 GCA_964547975.1 uncultured Vicinamibacterales bacterium
CGCTGTCGCCGCCGACGATGACGAAGGCGTTGATGTGGGCGTGGGTGAACGCCATTTCGAGGGCGTCGAGCGCGAGGTTGATGTCCGCGCCGTTCTTGTCGCCGCCGGGCGTCATGTTGCGCTGCACCATGCGCACGGCATGCTGCGTCATCATGCGGCTGTAATCACCGGTCCGTTTCCAGTCGCCGTAGGCGACCTTGGTGATGACTTCGCCGCGTTCCTTGACGGCTTCGAGCACGGCGCCCACGTCGAACGACTGGCTGAGCGTGCTCTTGACACCGATTTCGATGTTGTCGAAATCGATGAACACCGCGATCTTGAGGGAGGATTGTTCGGTCACTGTGTCTCTGTCCTTTGCTGGCGCCGGGCCCGGCGTCCGCGGGGCCCGGCACGTCTACACGTCGAGTTCCTGCGCATCCTCGGCGCGTTCCATGATGAACCGGAACCGCGCGGACGCATCCTTGCCCATCAGTTCGTTGATGACCCGATCCGTCACGATCTGGTCGGCGACGTCCACCCGCAGGAGGCGCCGCGTCTTCGGGTTGAGCGTGGTCTCCCACAACACCTTCGGCATCATTTCGCCGAGGCCCTTGAAGCGGGTGATCTCCGGCGTGCCGCGCGCCTTCGCGTGCTGCTTCAGGATCGCCGACTTCTGCGCATCGTCCAGGGCCCAGAAGGTCTCCTTGCCGATGTCGATGCGGTAGAGCGGTGGCTGCGCCAGATAGACCCGCCCCGCCGTCATGAGCTGGGACATGTGGCGGTAGATGAAGGTGAGGAGGAGCGTGGCGATGTGGTTCCCGTCCGAATCCGCGTCGGCCAGGATGATGATGCGCCCGTAGCGCAGCCGCGTGATGTCGAAGTTGCGGCCGATGCCGCAGCCCAGCGCCGTCACGAGGTCCGACAGTTCCTTGTTTTCGAGCACCTTCGCGAGCGAAGCGCTCTCGACGTTCAGCACCTTGCCGCGCAGCGGCAGGATGGCCTGCTTCGTCCGGTCGCGGCCCTGCTTGGCCGATCCGCCGGCCGAGTCTCCTTCGACGATGAACAACTCGGAGTCGTCACGGCCGGCGCCGGAACAATCCGAGAGCTTGCCCGGCAGGTTGAGGCGATTGGAGGTCGCGCTCTTCCGCGAGACTTCCTGCTGCGCGGCGCGGCTGGCTTCGCGCGCGCGGGCCGCCAGGATGATCCGCGCGACGATCGACTCCGCCACGCTGATGTTGTGGTTGAGCCAGTGCTCCAGCGCCGGCCGCACCATCGAGTCCACGGCGGACAGGATCTCGGGGTTGTTGAGGCGATCCTTGGTCTGCCCCTGGAATTGCGGCTCGGCCAGGAATACGCTCAGCACGCCCGTGAGGCCTTCGCGGATGTCGTCGGCCGTCAGCGTCACGCCCTTCGGCGTCAGGTTGTGCGTCTCGATGAAGTTGCGCACCGCCTTGCCGATCCCGGCGCGCAGGCCGTTCTCGTGCGTCCCGCCGGACCCGGTCGGGATGCCGTTGACGTAGCTGCGGATCCGCTCGTCGGTGGATTCGGTCCACTGCAGCGCCAGGTCGAGGCGGATACCATTGTCCTTCGCCACCGCGAAGGGCGCGTCGTGGACGGGCTTCAGCGTCTCGGCCGCGACAATCCTGCGGAGGTACGCCTCGATGCCGTCTTCGTGCTGAAAGGTCTCCTTCGCGGACGAGGTCTCGTCCTCGAACACGACCTTCACGCCGCGATGCAGGTAGCTGGCGACCTCGAGCCGTTCGCGAATCGTCGCCGCGTCGAACTCGACTTTCGGGAAGATCGTGGCGTCGGGCCTGAAGAAGACCGTCGTGCCCGTGCCGCGGGCGGCGCCGAGCTTCTTGACCGGCCCGACCGGCTTCCCCTGCCGATACTGCTGCTCCCACAACTCGCCATCACGTTTGACCGTGACCGTGAGTTCCTTCGACAACGCGCAGACGACGCTGGCTCCGACGCCGTGCAGCCCGCCCGAGGTCTTGTAGTTCTGCCCCTCGAACTTGCCTCCGGCGTGGAGCGTGGTGAAGACGACCTCGAGGGCGCTCTTCTTCGTCTGCGGGTGTTTGTCGACCGGGATCCCGCGGCCATCGTCGACGACCGTGACCGACGAACCGTCGTCGTGGAGCGTCAGGGCGATGCTCGAGGCGTAGCCGTTCATCGCTTCGTCGATGGCGTTGTCGAGGATCTCCCAGACGAGGTGGTGCAGGCCGGCGGAACCGACACCGCCGATGTACATGCCTGGACGTTTCCGGACAGGCTCGAGGCCTTCCAGAACCGTGATGTCTTTGGCAGTGTAGTTGGACATTCCGTTCGGGACTTGGGGCTCGCCCTTCGATTGAACTCAGGGCGCCCCGAGCAAGGTCGAGGGGCGGGACTTGAGATTCGGAACGCGGGCTGGACCAGCACCTGCCGCCATACCCGCACTACCCACGGCGCCATCGGCACCGCACTAGCCCCACCCGGCTAACTCATTGGAGTAAGTGTACTTCTTCCCCAGTCGCCCGGACAAGCAGAAACCGTCCCGGCTCGCGGCCCGCGGCCCGCGGCGCTCGGCCTTGCCCCTTGCCTGTTCCCTCTTCCCTGTTCTATGACGCCCGTCATGTTCAGAAACAGAATCCGGACGTAGTCTGGACGCATGGCGGGGGACACGCTCACCACGACACAGGCGCCTCGGGACCGCGCCGGGTCCGCCCCACGGACCTCGACGGCCACCAGGGCCGTTCCCGTTCGATTCGTCCGCCGGAAGCCCGACCAGGCCCAGTTCGTCCGGCGCACGGTGCAATGGTCATTTCTGCTGCTCAATCTCTGGATTGGAGCACGCTTCTATTTCTTCGTCCGGTATTACGAAACCGGCGGTCAGACGGCCTGGGTCCCCCGCCCGCCCGGCGTCGAAGGGTGGCTGCCCATCGCGGCCCTGATGAACCTCAAGTACTTCCTGCTCACGGGCCTCGTGCCGGAGGTGCATGCGGCCGGACTGTTTCTGCTGGTGGCGTTTCTCGGCATCACGTTCGTGGCCCGGAAGGCCTTCTGCAGCTGGCTCTGCCCGGTTGGAACGATCTCGGAGTGGCTCTGGCAGGGAGGCCGCGAAATCCTCGGACGGAACTTCTCCGCACCGAAGTGGCTCGACATCCCGCTGCGCGGCCTGAAGTACCTGCTGATGGGGTTCTTCGTGTACGCGGTCCTCGGGATGTCGGCGGAGTCGATTGCCGCCTTCGTGCGCAGCCCCTACGGCATGATTGCCGACGTGAAGATGCTGAACTTCTTCAGGGCCATGGGGACGACGGCCGCCCTCACCATCGCCATGCTCGTGGTCGGTTCGGTCTTCGTGAAGAACCTGTGGTGCCGGTACCTCTGCCCGTACGGCGCCCTGCTCGGCCTCGTCGCCCTGGTCAGTCCCACGCGGATCCGCCGCGAAGCAGACCTCTGCATCGACTGCGCGAAATGCGCGAAAGCGTGCCCGTCACTGCTCCCGGTGGACAAGGTCACCACGGTGAAGTCCGCCGAATGCACCGGCTGCCTGGAGTGCGTCACGATCTGCCCCGCCCAGGGCGCGCTGCGCCTGTCGGTGGGCCGATCGCGGGCGATTCCCACGTGGGCGGTGGTCACCGCCATCGCGGCGCTGTTCTTCGGCGCGGTCGGCTACGCGCAGTTTTCCGGTCACTGGCACACGCCGGTGCCCGATGCCATCTACCGGGAGCTGATTCCCGCCGCGAACTCGCTCGCGCATCCTCGGTAGGCTCGCGGCTCGCGGCTCGCGGCCTTCCGCTGTCGGCCATCCGCTCGTCCCTGTTCCCTTTCCCTCTCCCCTATCGCCTATTCCCTGACCCCTCCTGTATGATCGCTGGATGCCGCCCACACTCGACTTCGCGACGCTCTCCCTGAAGGACGCGCTCGACCTCGCCATCCTCATCGAAGAAGAAGCCAAGGACCGCTACGAGGAATTCCACGAGAACCTCGCCGTGCACCACACGCCGGATGCGGCCCAGTTCTTCAAGACGATGGCGGGCAACGAGGCGAAACACGGTGAAGACCTCACCATGCGGCGCCAGTCGCTGTTCCCCGGTGAGCCCACCACCGTCACCCGGGCGATGTTGTGGGATGTCGAAGCGCCCGACTACGACGCCTCACGCATGTTCATGACGGCCCGGCAGGCCATGGAGGTCGCGATGGCGTGCGAAGTGAAAGCGCACGACTTCTTCGACGCGGCACTGGCCCACGTCACGGACGCCGACGTGAAGGCGCTCTTCGAAGAACTGCGCGAAGAAGAGGTCGAGCACAAGCGGATGGTGCAGGCCATCCTCGACCGGATGCCGCCGGCCTCGGCCGACGAGGCCGACGACGACTTCGGCGACGAGCCGGTCGCGCAATAGACAGGGACCAGGGACTAGCCCCACGACTACTCCTTGACCGGCGCGGCGACGTCCGGCACCACGATGCGCGTGAACTGACCGCGCTGCAGCAATTCACGGCCCTTGCCCCCGCGGCTGGTCACTTCGTATTTCGCGGTGCTGATCGTCTGTTCCGCCCCGCGGCTCGTCTCGACGGTCATCAGATCGCGGTCGCCCGTCGACGCGATGAACCCGAGCACGCGGTCTTCCTTCGGATCGATCTTGATCAGGATGACGCCCTTGCCCGGGCCCGACAGGAAGTTGATCTCGTCAATCTTGCACAACATCGCCCGCGCGTCGGCCGTCGCGGCAATGATGGTCTCGGTGCCGTCAATCCGCGCGACGCCCACGACCTCGACGCCGTCGGCCGTCTTGGCGTAACGCCGTCCGGAACGCGTGCTGGGCTCGACGAAGCCCTCGAAACTGAACCGCAGGCTGTAGCCGTCGCTCGTCACGGCGACGGCGTGCACGGGCGGCACCGCGCCTTCCTTCTTCGCCGCAATCTCGCCCACGACACGCGGGTCGAGACTGAAGGCCGCCACCACGCGTTCACCGTCCTTGAACTTGAACAGCCGCTGGATCGGCTCCCCGTACCCCGTCGACGCGGGCACGTCCACGATACGCGTGGTATACGCGGCGCCGAAGTTGGTGAAGAACACCGCCGACGCGCGCGTGCTGCCCGGCAACACCGCGAGCACGGCGTCGCCCTCGCGCAGGCGCGTGGACGACAGGTCCTTCACTTCTTTCTGCCGCTTCACCCAGCCGTCACGGGACACGATGACGACGTTGTCCTCTTCGACGATGAAGTCGTCGGCGGAATATTCGACTTCTTCGACGGCTTCGATGAGCGTGCGGCGCGACTGCCCTCTCGGCTCGGCGTACTGCTTCTGAATCGTCTCGATCTCGGAGCGGACGATCCCCCACCGCCCTTCTTCGTCCTTCAGCAGCGCGGTGATGACCTTGATCCGCTTCCGCTTCTCGTCGAGTTCCTTCCGGATGACGAGAATCTCCAGGCGCGCCAGGCGGTACAGCTTCAGCTCGAGAATCGCATCCGTCTGCTCCTCGTCGAGCTTGAACCGGGCGATGATCTTCTGCGCCGCGTCGGCCTTGCCTTCGGACTGCCGGATGATCCGGATGATCTCATCGAGCGCGTCGAAGACCGTCTCGAAGCCTTCGAGGATGTGCACCCGCTTCAGCAAGGCGCCCAGTTCGTGTTCCAGCCGGCGCGTGACGACGTCGAGGCGGAAGTGGAGGAAGTGCCACAGCATCGCCTTGAGATCGAGCCGTTCGGGCCGGCCCACCTCGGGGTTCTCGGTGGGAATCAGGCACGTCAGGTTGACCGGGAACGTCGTCTGCAGCGGTGTGTGCTTGGCCAGGTAGGCCATCACCATCTTCTCGTCCGCGTCGCGTTTGACCTCGAGTTCGATGCGGACATCGTCCGTGGACACGTCCCGCACGTCGACGAGCGGCGGCAGCTTGCGGCTGAGCACGACGTCGGCGATCCGCTCGACCAGCTGCGACTTGTTCACCATGTACGGAATGCTGGTGATGACAATCGTGCGGCCGCTGCGCGTGGCGTGCCCTTCCTCCCACGTGCCGCGCACGCGGACGGACCCGGAGCCCGTGCGGTAGATCTCCTTGAGTTCATCGACCGAGTTGAGCACGTGGCCGCCCGTCGGAAAGTCCGGGCCCTTCACGTAGCGGCACAGCTGCACGCTCGTGAGATCGGGGTTGTCGAGCAGCTTCAGGAGCGCCGTCGACACTTCGCCGAGGTTGTGCGGCGGGATGCTCGTCGCCATGCCGACCGCAATGCCCGTGGCGCCATTGATGAGCAGGTTGGGCAGGCGGGCCGGCAGGACGACCGGCTCGAACTTCGTGCCGTCGTAGTTGGGACGGAACGGCACCGTGTTCTGATCGATCTCGGTCAGGAGTTCGTCCGAGATGCGGGCCAGTCGGCACTCCGTGTAGCGCATGGCCGCCGCCGCGTCACCGTCGAGCGACCCGAAGT
>CAZJRM010000267.1:0-6342 GCA_964547975.1 uncultured Vicinamibacterales bacterium
TGATGTCCTTGATGATGTCTTCCTGCTGGACCTTGCGCTTGAAACGGCGAAGCGCACTTTCAATCGATTCGCCTTCCTGCACCTTGACTTCAGCCACGCTCGATACACCCCCTTCGTGGCCCATGACCCAGACTGACAATCTGGAAAGTTGCCGTACCCCGAATATGCTAGGCTATCACACTGTGCCCGAGCACGGGGTACTATTTCTTCGTAAAGGGTTCCATCCATGCGAGTTCTGGTGATCGGGAGCGGTGCCCGGGAGCACGCGTTCTGCTGGGCCCTCGCCCGCGACCTCGGCCGTGATGCCGTCTTCTGCGTTCCCGGCAACGCCGGCATCGCGTCGACAGCCCGCTGCGCCCCCGTCGATCCCTGCGACGCCGACGCGATTCTGGCCGTGATCGCCCGCGAACGGATTGACTTCACCCTCGTCGGGCCCGAGTTGCCACTGACACGCGGACTCGTCGACAGGCTGACCGCTGCCGGACATTCCGCCTGCGGGCCGACTCGCGCGGCCGCCGCCCTCGAGTCCAGCAAGGTCTTCGCCAAGGACCTGATGCATCGCTACCGCATCCCGACGGCGAAACACGCCGTGGCCACCTCCGCCGACGATGCCCTGGCCCTGCTCCGGGAGGGGGCGTTCGGGTACCCGGTGGTCCTCAAGGCCGACGGCCTGGCTGCGGGCAAGGGGGTCGTCATCGCCGAGTCGCCGGAGGCCGCCGAGGTCGCGACCCGCGACATGATGGTGGACCGGGCATTCGGCGCCGCGGGCGAACGCCTCGTCATCGAGGAGTTCATGCAGGGGCGCGAGGCGTCGTTCTTCGTCCTGACCGACGGCGTGCATGCGCGTGTCCTGCCGTCGGCGGAAGATCACAAACGGGCGTACGACGGAGACCGCGGCCCGAACACCGGGGGCATGGGGGCGTTCTCGCCCAGCCCGCTCGTCGACGAAGCCTGCGCGAGCCGCGTGCTCGAGTCCATCGTGTTCCCGACCCTGCACGCGATGGCCCGCGAGGGACGGCCCTTCGCCGGCTTCCTCTACGGCGGGCTCATGCTCACGGACGACGGCCCCAAGGTCGTCGAATTCAACGCCCGAATGGGCGACCCGGAAACGCAGGTCGTCCTGCCCGCGCTCGCCGAGCCGCTCTTGCCCCATCTGGAAGCGGCGGCCCGCGGGGACCTCGAGTCCGGGGTCTTCCGCTCGCGTGACGAACGATTGGTCGGCGTGGTCGTCGCATCCGGAGGGTACCCAGGCGTCTTCGAGTCGGGGAAGATCATCCACGGACTCGAGGCCGCCGAGGCGGCCGGGGCACTCGTGTTCCACGCCGGAACCGCCGTTCGCGACGGTGCCATCGTCACTGCCGGCGGCCGCGTGCTGACGGTGGTGGGCCGGGGCGCCGACTTCACGACCGCCCGCGATCTGGCCTACCGCGGCGCGTCGTGCATCTCGTTCGACGGCGCGTTCTACCGCTGCGACATCGGCGCCCGGGCGATTGAGAGGCAGGGAGAAGGGAACAGGCGATAGGGAAGAGGGAAAGGCCGAGAGCCGAGAGCCGTGGGCCGCAAGCCGTCCGTGAGGTGACCATGTCCGACATCAGCGTGCTGATCCTGATGGGATCCGATTCCGATGCCCCAGTGATGAAGGGGGCTGTCGACGTCCTGAACGAACTGGGCGTCCCGTGCGAAATGACCGTGGCGTCGGCCCATCGTTCGCCGGCGCGTGTCATGCGGCTGGTGGCGGAGGCCCCGGCCCGCGGGGTGCGGGTCTTCATCGTCGGAGCCGGCGCCGCCGCGCATCTGGCCGGCGTCGTCGCGGCCCACACCGCGCGGCCCGTGATCGGCGTGCCCATCGAGTCGTCACCGCTCCACGGGTTCGACGCGCTGCTGTCGACCGTGCAGATGCCGCCGGGCGTGCCCGTGGCGACCGTGGCCGTCGGCAAAGCCGGCGCGACCAATGCCGGTGTCCTCGCCGCGCAGATGCTGGCGCTGGCCGACACCGGGCTCGCGGCGCGTGTCGACGCTTACAAGGCGCGCCTCGCCGAGAAGGTCGAGCAGGCCGCCGCCCGCCTCGCGGCCCAGTGAAGTACGCCGTCGTCACCTTCGGCTGCCGCGTGAACCAGGCCGACTCGTTCGAGTTCGAGGAAGGACTGCGCGCGCGAGGGGCCGAGCCGTCGGCGCCCGAAACCGCCGACCTGGTGGTCGTCAATACCTGCACCGTGACCGGCGCCGCCGACCAGGGTGCGCGCCAGACTATCCGCCGCATCGCCCGGGCGAATCCGGCGAGCCGGATCGTGGTCACAGGCTGCTACGCCACCCGGACGCCCGACGACCTCGACCGCCTGCCGAACGTCGTCCGCCTGGTGACGAACGCAGACAAACCCTCGCTGCTCCAGGCGCTGGAAGAGACGTTCCCCCTCACGACGGCCGCGCGGTTCGCCGACGGTGACGGGGCCTGTGGCGGAATCGCGCCTGGAGCCATGGGGCGCACCGCCTACCCGCTGCGTGTCCAGACCGGCTGCGACGAGACATGCGCCTACTGCATCATCCCGTCGACGCGCGGGGCGTCGCGCAGCCGGCCGCTCGACGAAGTCCTGCGCGAGGTGGAGCGCCTCGGCGAGGCCGGCTACAAGGAACTGTGGGTGGTCGGCGTGCACCTCGGATCGTACGGGCGCGACCTCCCGGCACGTTCGTCGCTCCTCGACCTCCTGCGCGCGCTCGACTCGTCGCGCGGCGATGTCACATTCCGCCTGAGTTCGCTCGAGCCCATGGACTGCCCCGACGCGCTCATCGACCTCGTGGCCGGGAGCGGCCGGTTCGCGCCGCACGTCCACCTGCCGCTGCAGCACGGCAGCGACCGCATGCTGGACGCCATGCGGCGCCCGTATACGTTCGCGGCGTACCGATCCCTCGTCACGCGCGTTCGCGAACGGATGCCCCACGCGTGCATCGGGTCGGACGTGATTGTCGGGTTTCCCGGGGAGACCGACTTCGATGCGGACGAGACCGCCGAACGGCTGGCGCACCTGCCGCTGACGACCGTGCACGTCTTCCCGTACTCGGATCGGCCCGGCACCGATGCGACTCGTTTCACTCCGAAGGTCGCGCCGTCGGTCGCCTCGGCGCGTGCGCGACGCCTGCGCGACATCGGCCGCGTGCTTGGCGAGGCCTTCCTGCGATCCATGCGCGGCGCCGTCCGTCCCGGCCTGACGCTCGAAGACGGGACCACCGTGCTGACGGACAACTTCCTGAAGGTGCGAGTCCCGCCCGGATTCCAGCGCAACGTCCGTGTCCGCGTACGGATCGACAGTGTCGATCCGCTTGCCGGCAGCGTCGTGTCGGGCGGTTAGCAGCTCGCGGCTCGCGGCCACCCCCCGGGCGGCCCCACCTCGACCAGGCTCGGGGTGCCCTGAGCGAGCATCCTGACGAGCGAGTCGAAGGGCAGGCTCCACGCCCCGTGCCCCGGGCCCCGGCAGCTAGAACCTGCCGAAGGTTCCCGAGTCTTCGAACGGAATGGCCTGCTCCGCCGTGATCGGGCTTGGCGCGGCGCTGACCGGGCGCGGCTTCCGCATCGCGAGCACCTTCCCCGCCGGTCTTCGTGCCGCCGTCCGTGCGGACGTCGTCTCCGACGTCACGCCAACCATGGCTTCGAGTTGCCGCACGGCCTCGAGGGATTGTTCGGCCTGCGCGTTCAGTTCTTCGCTCGCGGCCGCCCCTTCTTCGGCTGTAGCCGCAGTCGTTTGCGTGACCTTCTCCATCTGTGCGATGGCCTGCGATACCTGGTCGATGCCCTGTGACTGCTGCCGGCTCGCCTCGCTGACCCCGTCCACGAGGTGCTTGACGCGCGCCGAGCTGTCCGCGATCGAGCGCATCACCGAGACGACCGCTTCCACCTTGTTCTCGCCCGCCGCCGCCGTGACGGCGGACTCCTCGATGAGGCTCGTCGTGTCCTTGGCGGCGGTTGCCGAACGTTGCGCGAGATTGCGGACCTCGTCGGCGACGACGGCGAAGCCCATCCCGGCCTCGCCCGCCCGGGCCGCTTCGACCGCGGCGTTGAGGGCGAGGATGTTGGTCTGGAACGCGATTTCGTCGATCGTCTTGATGATCCGGGTGACCTTGTTGCTCGACTCGCGAATGGCCGACATGGTGGAGACGAGGTCCGCCAGCGCCGTGTCGGCCGACTGCGTCAGCTTCCCGGTCTGGGCCACCTCCGTGGCGGCCTGCCCGGCGTTTTCCGCGTTCTTGCGGGTCATCGAGGCCATCTCTTCCATCGACGCCGAGGTTTCCTCGAGCGACGCGGCCTGCTCGGTGGCGCCTTGCGACAGCGATTGCGACGAACTGGCGACCTGCGACGAGGCGGCCACGACCTGCTGCGCGCCGGAGCGCATCCCGAACGCCAACTTGCCGAGCGTCTTCCTGATGTCGCGGACGAGGAGCACCACGATGACCGTCAGCGAACCGAGGCCTGTGACCGACAGGACCGCGGCCCACCAACTGGCGCTGGTGGCGCGGGCATCGAACGCGGCATCTCCTCTTTCGTTCTCCTTCTCGATCGAGGCGACGACGGTGACCGCGGCGGCCTTCATCGCTTTGACCTGCGAGTCGAGCTGGGCATCGAGCGCCGAGACTTCCGGCGTCACGGCGCGGGCGGCCGTCAGCATCGGCAGGATTCTGCCCTCGTACAAGCTGACGATCTGTTCGAACGCCGCCCGCGCGCGCCCGACCTGGTCCTTCTCTTCGGGCGTGTCGGCGATCCCCTCGAGCTTCGCCAGATCCCGGGCGGCTTCCGTCTTGACGTCCTGCCAGCGCGCCTGTGATTCCGTGAAGTTCAGATTGATGGCGGTGTCCGCGACGACCGCATACAGGTCGTGCGCCATGCCGGCCATCTCCTGTGCGGCGATGGCATCGCGTGCCCTCTCGGCCCCCTCGTCCTGCAGAACCCGCAACCTCGACAATGTCGAATAGTCGAGCCCCACCAGCAGGGCCACGACGACGAGACAGAGAGTGAATGCGAGGCCGATGCGGGCCTGTACGGTGAGTGTCGAATGCTTGGCCACGGCGGCTTCCTCCAGAACGCGACAGACATGGGGCAGAGGGCGACGCGCGTTGTCCGGCGAGCGCTCGGTGCCTGTTCAGTAATCGACGGACAGGCCGCTCCCATGAATGGCTGTCAACGGGTTCGGGACTTGGCGTGCGGGCTGGCTCCAGGCTCCAGGCTCCACCCCTCGACCAGGCTCGGGGTGCCCTGAGCCTACAGCCGGCTGGCCAGGCGCTGACCGGGTGAGGGTGTCCGGCCTTCGACGGCGAGTTGGCCGCACGCCGCGCGGATGTCGCGGCCGCGGCTCTTGCGCACCGACACGATGACGCCTTCGTCGGCGAGGATGCGGCCGAACTGGTTGATGCGTTCGTCAGAGGGGCGTTCGAACGGGATGCCGGCGGCCGCGTTGAGGGGGATGAGGTTGACCTTCGCGCGCAGACCCGCGAGCAGCCGTGCCAGCCGGTGGGCGTCCGCCGGTGTGTCGTTGACGCCGTCGAGCAGCACGTACTCGAACGTGATGCGATCGCGTCTACCCAGGGGATACGCCCGGCACGCGTCGAGGACCTCGTCGATGCCGTACTTCCGGTTGATCGGCACGAGGGATCCGCGCTGATCGTCGGTGGTTGCGTGCAGGGAGATGGCGAGGTTCGGCATCACCTCTTCCCGCGCGAGGCGCTCGATGGCCGGGACGAGGCCGACGGTGGACAACGTGATGCGTTTGGGGGACATCCCGAATCCCTGCGGGTCCGTCAGGATCCGGATCGCGTCCATCGTGCTGTCGTAGTTGTGGAGCGGTTCGCCCATCCCCATGAACACGATGTTGAATGCCTGGTCGCCGAGGTCGAGACTGCGCACGAGCAACCGCACCTGGCCAACGATCTCTCCCGCCGTCAGGTTCCGGACGAGCCCCATGGTTGCCGTGAGGCAGAACGCGCACCCCATGGCGCAGCCGACCTGGGTCGAGACGCAGAAGGTCTGGTTCGGCGTGTCCGGGATGAAGACGGACTCGATCGTGCGGCCATCCTCCAGGCGCAGCAGGAACTTTTCCGTCCCGTCGCTCGAGACGTCGCGTCGTTCGATCCCCGGCGTGACGATGCGGAACCGCGCCGCGAGGTCGGCGCGCAGCGCCTGCGGCAGGTCGGTCATGGCCCCGAACTCGTCGGCCCCGCGACGGTAGATCCAGCCGAAGATCTGGCGCGCGCGGTACGCCGGCACGCCCAGTTCGGCAAGGGCGGATTCCAGGCGCGGCAGGGGGAGATCCGTGAGGGCCGGCAGGACGTCGGGTGCCATGGCTTCCAGAGTATGATTGT
>CAZJRM010000268.1:0-6317 GCA_964547975.1 uncultured Vicinamibacterales bacterium
GTTCGTCCCTCGCGCCTCTCGCCCCTTCCCTGATCACTATTCCCTTTCCCTGTCCCCTGGCCTCCCGCCTGTTCCCTTGTCCGTCCTGTTCCTTCCCCTGATCCCTATCGCCTATTCCCTATTCCCTGTCCTGTAGAATGTCCCCCATGCTTCCACCCCAGAAGACGCGCATCGTCGCGACGATCGGGCCGGCGTCGGAGTCTCCGGAGATGCTGGCTCGCCTGATGCGCGCCGGCATGAACGTGGCGAGGCTGAACTTCTCGCACGGTGATTTCAGCGATCACGCCGCGCGTATCGCGCGCATCGGCGAAGCCGAGCGCGCTGTCGGGTGTCCGGTGGCCATCATGGCGGACCTGCCGGGCCCGAAGATGCGGGTGGGACAGATCGACCCCGAACCCGTCGACCTCCGGCCCGGCCAGCCGTTCTGCCTGACCGTCGACGACGTCGTGGGCAATGCCAGCCGCGTGTCGGTCACGTTCGAGCGGCTCCCGCTGGTGGTGAAACCCGGGGACCGCCTGTTCCTCAACGACGGGCTGATCCAGTTACGCGTGGAGCGCGCCGACGCGCGGGACGTGCACTGCACGGTTACGGCGGGAGGCGAACTGCGATCGCGCAAGGGCCTCAACCTGCCGGGGATCGACCTCGGTATCTCGGCGTTCACCGACCACGACCGACGCTGCCTGGAGTTCGCCCTCTCCCACGGTGTGGACGCCATCGGGCAGTCGTTCGTCGAGACGGCGGCGGACATCGAGGCGGTGCGGCGGGCGGCGGCGGCGATGGGGCGCCAGCCGTTCATCATCGCGAAGATCGAACGCGCGGGCGCGCTCGCGCATATCGACGAGATCCTCAAGGCGGCCGACGGCATCATGGTGGCTCGCGGTGACCTCGGCGTCGAGGTGCCGCTCGACGAGATCGCCCTCACGCAGAAGACCCTGATCGCGAAGGCGAACCTGGCGGGCAAGCCGGTCATCACGGCCACGCAGATGCTGGAGTCGATGGTGTCGAGCCGGCTGCCGACGCGCGCCGAGGCCACGGACGTGGCCAACGCCGTGCTCGACGGCACCGATGCGATCATGCTGTCCGCCGAATCGGCGATGGGTGCCTATCCGGAAGACGCGGTCGCGATGCTCGCCAAGATTGCCGGCACGACCGAATCACGCCGTCCTGCGACACGCCTCGAAGAATTGCGCCGGCAGTGTTTCATGCAGAAGCCGACGTCCATCGCCGAGGGCGTGGGATCGGTCGTCGAACATGCGCTCGAAACGGTCCCGTGCGCGGCGGCGTTCGTGCCGACACGCACCGGCACCACGGCCCGGATGATCTCGCGGTTCAAACCGTCGGTGTGGACGGTCGCCCTCAGCCGCGATGCGGCGGTCTGCCAGGGGCTGCTGTTCTCGTACGGCGTGCTGCCGGTGCTGCTGCACGACGAGCCGGCCGACTGGCGGACGTTCGCGCGCGACTGGCTGCGGGCCAAGGGCATTCCGGGGGATGCCGCCATGCTCGTCGCGGGCCCCTCGTCCAAGTTCCCCGATGCAAACCACCGCATCGAGTTCATGGACGTGCAGGACCGGCGGCCAGAACTG
This sequence comes from uncultured Vicinamibacterales bacterium, assembly GCA_964547975.1. GTDB lineage: Bacteria > Acidobacteriota > Vicinamibacteria > Vicinamibacterales > JAKQTR01 > CAYJPV01. The sequence continues at coordinate 1,584 of CAZJRM010000268.1, forward strand.
CTCTGACCGCCGTCACGCGGTGTCTCACATCGGCTTCTGGACGCGCTGGGGCCCATCGCGCCGTTCCTGGCAGTCGAACACCAGGAGATGCCTCGCCGTCCGCACGACGTACCCGCAGTGACCGACGTACCAGACCTGCGCATCGCCAACCCTCGGCCTGTCGGCATCGTCGCGACTCGCCTGCCGGACCACGCCGGCCACCTCGGCGCCCGCCAGGAGCACGACCGCAGCGCAGGTCAGCACGGCGCTCGCAATCCGCCACCGATCGGTTCCGGAAGTCGGCACACGTCCCCCCTCATCGGCGCTCATGGCTGCGCCCACTTTCGAACACGGTCGCCGCCAGCAACCGGGCGCCGCGCTCGACCTTCGCCCAGTCCAGTGTTGCCGCATCGTCATCCACGCTGTGATAGACCGGCGGAAAGAAACCCCGGGTGATCAGCAACGACGGAATGCCCCGTGCGATGAACGGCCCGGCGTCACTGCGGTACAGATGACCGTCCGGATCACGCATATTCAGCGATTCGTCCACCTGTGCCCCGACGAACCGGTTGATACGCCGTGTTGTCGCTCGGTGTCGCTCGGCGTCGGTTCCGGCCGCGACGATGTAGTGAACGTCCGGCCGCCCCTGGGAGGAACGGCCGATCATGTCGACGCCAATGTCCAACACGATCTGGTCCCTGGGCACGGGCGGATGAGTCAGGAACCACTCCGACCCCAACTGTCCATCCTCTTCGCCGGTGAACAGCACGAAGAGCAGCGACCGGTCGGGCGGGTGCGCCGCCAGCGCCTCTGCCGCCTCGAGCACCGCCGCGGCGCCTGTCGCATTGTCGTCGGCGCCGTTGCGGATGCGGCCGTCGGCGTCCCGGCCGAGATGGTCGAGGTGGGCGTGCACCACGATGTACTCGTCACGCAGCACCGGGTCCGTTCCGGAGAGACGCGCCACGACATTCCGGCATTCCCCCGCGTGCGGCTGCACCTGCTCCACGCGGGCGGACAGCAGAGTGTCCGGGATGACGCCAGGCACGTAGCCCGACGCCCACTCGGGCCAGGCACCTCCGGCGCGCTTCAGGATTTCGGACAGCACGTCCGGGTGGAGGAACAGACAGGCCGGTCCACCGGCAGGGTGGGACTCGGCCGATCGCAGATTGAACTGCGGCCGGCTCAACCCGGTCACCAGCCGATCCCAGCGGCTCGCCATCGCGGTGTCCGGCACGAAGATGATCGCGGCGGCCCCGTGGGCGGCGGCCGAGACGTACCGGGCGTTGCCGCTGCGATTGAAGTCCCGATAGAACGCATCGGCTTCCGCAGGCAACACCGGTGCCCCGGCCCGAGACGGTGCGCCAATCGCGACGATAATCACCCGGCCTCGGACGTCGACCCCGCGGTAGTCGGACCACCCTGCCCCGGGATCATCGATTCCGTAGCCCAGGAACAGCGGTCGCTCATCGACGAACAGGTCCGGGCTCGCGGTCGACGTCCGGAACACGATCAACGTCTCGCCATGAACGGCCCGAAGGTCACCGGCTGACGATCGGATGGACAACGAACTGGACGGAGCCACGTGGTACGTTACGAAGGGAACGACCTGTTCGTACGTCGGCGGTCCTGACGTTGAGGACAGGGCGGGCGCGAGGCCATCCTTCCGGAACTGGGCGGTGGCGTACCGGGCGGCCGCCAGGTATCCCTCTGATCCCATGGCGCGCCCGGCGAGTTCGTCGGAGGCGAAGTACGCGACCGCGTCGCGGAGTTCCGCCTGCGTGATCGTGTCGAGGAGGCGCGCGAGGAGGTCGGGGCTCTCCTGCCGCGCGGCCAGCGAGATCGCGGACACGAACGCCAACAGGCACCACCGGACGATGAGACGGCGTTGCACGCCCTTACTCTACTGCTGGACTCGGAGAAGGTGGCGTCCGAAAACCGCTCGAATTCGCTTCGGGTACCCGTTCGGAGCGCCTGCGTTGGCCCGCGATCCAGGACCAGTCCGGGGTTCAGTGCCGGCTGAAGTCGGCGCCCGCGAACACTCCCTCAGGGTCGCCGGAATCCGCGCGCGGCGCCGAACAGGGCGGCGCCGACCGCCACCGCCGCGCCGCCGGCGGCGAGTTGGTCACGCGTGGCGCCGGCCAGGAGTCCGAGCGACACGATCGTGCCGAGGACCGGGATGACGGGCGACCATGGCGACTCGAACGCCGCGGGACCGGCAGCGCCCGCCCGCGACGGCCTGCGCAGCACCACGGCCGCGCCGCAGGACGCCGCGTAGGTGCCAAGGCGGGCCACCGCGCTTGCAATCGCCAGCCACGCGAACGATCCGGACAGCGCCAGCGCCAGGGAGACACCGGCAGTGAAGAGAATGGCCACGACGGGAGTGCGATACGTCGGGTGGACCACGGCGAAGACCCGCGGCAGGTCACCTTGCTCTGCCAGCGCGAACAGCATCCGCGAACCCGTGAGGACTTGCCCCGCCAGATTCCCCGTCATCGACACCATCGCGCCAAGACCGATGAGGAGCGCGCCTCCGGCGCCCATGAAGACGACCGACGCGTCGGCCAGCGGCGTGCGCGACGCGGCCAGCCCGTCGAGCACCCCGACCGCCACCACCTGCGCGAGGACGGTCACGGACCCGACGGTGAGGACGGTCACGACCAGTGCGAACGGGACACCACGGCGGGGATCGCGGGCCTCGCCGGCGGGCACGGTCAGCGCCTCGTAGCCGCCGAAGACGAAGATGGTCAACAGCGCCGCCCGACCGGCCTGCGCCCACGACACGGGCTCGAAGGCAGTGAAGCGGCTCGGCTCGAGAAAGAACACGCCGGCCAGGATGAACGCGCCGAGAGGGAGCAACTTGGCGATCGTCAGCACGTTGATCGTCCGCGACCCCTGCCGAACGCCCATCACGTTGATCGCGGTCAGCGCGGCGGTCACGAGCGTGATCACGGCGGCCCGCCCGAGGCCGTCGACGGCGTCCGCCCAGTAGTAGCCCAGCGCCAGCGCAAGGCCGTTGGCCACTGACGCGTGGCTCGTGGCCCGCGTGAACCACTGCATCCAGCCGACCTCGAAGGCGACGAATCGGCCGAACGCCGCACGGGCGTACAGGTAGGGCCCGCCGGTCTGCTCGAACCGGCTGCCGACTTCGGCCAGCGACAGGGCCACGACCATCGTGACCAGCGTGCCCCCGAGGATCGCGACGGGGCTCCACGCGCCGACCGCCGCCGCGATCTGCGACGGCATCAGGAAGATCGCACCGCCAATCGTCTGGTTGATTCCGATGGCCGCGAGGTCCCACCGGCTCAGCGCGCGGCGCAGCGTCGCGCCGGCGGCTGGCGGCATCGCGGCACCGCCGCTATCGCCCACGGTGTCCCACCACGTCGGAGATCGCCGATTCAGCCAGCGCGAACCGCTCGTCCCAGTTCCCCCGGATCACGACGACGCGCGCGCCGAGGCGGGCGAGCGACGCGCGGAACGTCCCGAACAATTCCTCCCGCCGGCCGGGTTCGACACGCAGGTGACCGTCCGCTTCCCAGGCCACGTCGATGTCGTGGAGGAGGTAGAGGTCCGCGAGACGCGCGGCAGCGGCCGGCGGAATCCAGGCCGGGCAGTCGCCGTAGTAATGCCGGCAGTACACCTCGGTGCTGACCAGGTCGGTGTCGTGAATCACGAGCGGCGAACCTCCGACGCGCGCTCGCGCGATCGCGGCGTCTTCGTTTGCCACCTGTCCTCGCGCGATCACCTCGGCGTCGTCGTACACGATCGGTCGCGGGTGTGCCTCGGCAAACTCGCGCGCGTATTCTTCGGACCACGGCGCCACGAGTTCGGACGCGAGGCGCCGCGCCAGCCAGGTCTTGCCCGTGCTCTCGGGTCCGATGAGCACGACGCGCCGGAGGCCGGCTGGCACGTTCACGACACGTCGCTCGTCCCGGCCGCGTCCGGCTCGAAGGTCATCGTCCCGGCGCCGCTCGCGCGCAGGCTGGATCGCCATTCCCGGTACCCGAGCACGGCCAGCACAAGGAACACGACGTAGAGCGCCGCGGTCTGGCGGAGCCCCTGCGACAGGTACATACCGGTGTAGACCAGGTCCACCGCGATCCAGACGGCCCAGTTCTCGATCCACTTCCGCGTGGCCATCACCTGCGCCGCGAGGCTGAACGACGTGGTGCCGGCATCGATGAACGGCAGCACGGCATCGGTGCGGTCGCGAAGGAAGACGCCGACGCCGGCCGTGCCCGCCAGGGCGGCGCCGCCGAGCACCCACCGCCACGCCGCGGGCATCCGCGTGACTGGCAGGGTCCGTTCCCCGCGCCCCGGGTGTTTCCACGCGTACCAGCCGTACACGCTGAGCAGGACGTACACCAGTTGGAGTGCGGCCGATCCGTAGAGACGCGCCTGGAAGAAGATCCCCGCGAACACCGACACCGACACGATGCCCACCGGCCAGCACCAGACGTGCTGGCGGATGGTCAGCCAGACGCCGGCGATGCCCGTCAGGACGCCGAGGGTTTCGAGAGACATCGATCGAGACGGATCCCGGAGGTGGAAGACGAGGAGAGGCCACCGACGATTTCAACCGATCTTCCCAATGATAGCGCCGTCGCACGCGGACGCAAGCGTGAAGTGCGAGGGCGGACGTCACCCGAAATCCCTGCGTCACGAGACGCGGCGATTGGTTTAGGATGCGATTGAGGATCGGGTCGTCAGCATCACCCCAGCGGTGCGTGCGACCCCCGGGCCCAGGAGGGCGGATGG
>CAZJRM010000269.1:0-6291 GCA_964547975.1 uncultured Vicinamibacterales bacterium
AGGAATGTCTTCACGGTGGTTCCTTCGCAGAAGAGCCCGGTCTCGGGAACGTGTGCTGATGGCCGACGCGGGGAGAGCGCCAGCGTCGGTATGACGACGGCGGCGATTATAACAGGGACGTGGCCAGGTCAAGGGCTGCGGCGCACCATCGGGGAATCTCGCATCGAGCCCCCGCCGCCATGCGTCGACTCACGCCGACTTGCACTTCCCGCGGCACGATGTCATCGTCGTCGCCGCCACAACAGCGTCGATACCGCCACCGAGGCTTCGTCAACGCCCGTCACCCGAGTCTGAGTTCTCCCGATGAACGACCGACACGAGCACACCGCCATCGCCACGCTGATTGGTCTTCCCTGGGACGCCAGGTCCTCGTTCCTTCGCGGAGCGGCTGCCGCCCCGCCACTCATCCGCGACGCGCTCTTCTCTCCGGCGTCGAACCTGTGGACCGAGGCCGGCATCGACATCGGCGCACCCGGAACGCTGGCCGACGCGGGGGATCTCGACCTCCCGGAGTCTGACGAAGCGATTGGACACATCGAGACGGCCATTCGCGGCCTGGTAAGCGCGGGCACCGCGCCTGTGGCGTTGGGCGGCGACCATGCGATCACGTATCCCGTGCTGCGCGGCATGGCGCCCTCGTGGCCTGGCCTGACCGTGCTGCACATCGACGCGCACCCCGACCTGTACGACGAATTCGACGGGAGCCGACACTCACACGCATGCCCGTTCGCCCGCGTGATGGAGGCCGGACTCGCGGCGCGGCTGGTGCAGGTGGGCATCCGCACGGCCAACGGGCACCAGCGGGCACAGGCGGCACGGTTCGGCGTGGAATCGATCGACATGCAGGCGTGGCTGTCCGGGACACGACCGCGACTCGACGGCCCCGTATACATCTCCATCGATCTCGACGGGATCGATCCGGCCTTCGCACCGGGCGTGTCGCACCGGGAGCCCGGCGGCCTCTCGACACGAGACGTGATCGCGCTGATCCAGGCCCTGCCGGCGCCAATCGCGGGGGCAGACCTCGTCGAGTTCAACCCCGGACAGGATCCCTGGGGCCTCACCACGCCGGTCGCGGCGAAGCTCGTCAAGGAACTCGTGGGCGCCATCGCAACGACAGTGCAGGATCGTGGGGCCGCTGCCCCATTGCGACTATCCGCGTCCGCTGCTAACATTCAAGGTTCATGATGACCCGTGTCTCACGCTAGCACTGACCTTCGTCATCCCCTGCGCTGAACCCAGCGCCAGGGCCGATGGCGACGTGTGTCCGTCAGGCTTCGTGAGGTACGTCCGTGGGTCGCGATTTCCGTTTTCGTCCTTCCTCAGACTTCGTCTGTCGCCACTGCAAACGCCAGGTGTCCGCCGAGAGCTTTGGCACGCACCAGCGTAATCACTGTCCCTACTGTCTCTGGAGTCTCCACCTCGACGAGTCGCCAGGCGACCGGAAGGCGGCGTGCGGGGCGCTGATGGAACCGATCGCCATCTGGGTCAAGCGTGACGGCGAGTGGGCGGTGATCCATCGGTGCCTGGTCTGCGGCACGCTCCGGACGAACCGCATCGCCGGAGACGACGACCCGTGGGCCATGATGTCCCTGGCCGCCCGCGCCGTCGCGCAGCCGCCCTTTCCTCTCGATGTGTAGCCGTCGTGATCGCCTTGTCGGCCAACCCCGGCGCGGCCCAGCCGTCCACTACCAGGGCCATGTCGGGCTGCTCGCCCGCCGCGCGCGGCGGACGATGCGCGTCGTGTTCGCGCCTGCCGCGCCGGAAACGGGACCGTCCGGAAGCGACTGACGGAATCCTCCGACGGTGAGCGGTCCGAACGGGGGCCGGGGCCTCGTCAGGTCCTCAGCTTCCGGAAGTTCTCCAGGTTGGCCTTGAGCGACTCGAGGGGCGGCACGCCTTCGCGTTCGTACTCGATGACGTACCACTCGACGCCGCCCGCGGCCTCGACGGCCGTCATGATCGCCGGCCACTCCAGTTCGTCGGCGCCGAGGTACGCGTCGGGGTTCCGCGTCGAGAACGGCTTCACGTGCAGCGTCACCGTGCGGCCGGCGTTGCGACGGATGAGATCGACGATGATCGCGCCGGTGAGTTGCGAGGCATTGCCCGTGTCGAGCTGGAGGATGACGTCCTTCGTGGTCGCGTCAGCGAAGCGGTTCCACCAGTACTCGCCGTCGAGACGATCGAAATCCGCGCTGTGGTTGTGGTACCCGACGCGCATCCCGTGGGCCCGGGCGCGTTCGGCGGCCGCGTTGACCGCGTCGGCCGTGGCCTTGAGCAGGTCGGCCGACTTGTAGACGCCCGGAGCCAGCGACCGCACAATGAGGTTCCGGTTGCCGATGGCCTGGTTGAACTCGAGGGTGGCGGCCAGCGCGTCGCCCTGCAGTTCGGCGAGCGTGTGATGGAACCCGCACGCCTTGAGCCCGGCCGCGTCCAGGTGCTTTCGCCATTCGGCGCCCGGCCTGCCGAAGGCGTTCTCGAGTTCGACGCCCTCGAACCCGGCAGCAGCCAGTGCGTTCAGCGTGCCCGGGATGTCGCCGGCCAGCTGCTTGCGCACGCACCAGAGTTGCGTGCCGATGGGTACCCGTTTCCAGGTGCCTGCCGCGCGCATCACGGGCCTCCACAGTGCCGCCGCGGCCGCCGCGCAACCGAGTCTCAGGATGCCGCGCCGGGTCGTATGAGTGTGCATGGGTTCTCTCCTCGGGGCTGGCGCATCCTACGATCGCAGCGACCCGCCAGGCAAGCCACCCGCACGGGCTCTCGTCGTCATCGTCCGGCCAAATCGCATCATGCTGGCCATCGGCCCAGACGGTGGCGAGCGCGCTGCCAGTTGCGTCCGCACCGTCACGCCGTACCGAGCGCCGCGGGAGCGCGAGGACTTGGAAGGGTTGTTCCCGGGGCCTCCGGTGTATGCTGGCCGCATCATGACCACACGCACGCTTGTCTCATCTGCCGTTCTTGCCCTCGCGTTGTCGGCCGGCGTTGTCTCCGCGCAGACGACCCGGCCGACGTTCCCGCCGCACGTCATCGGGAACTCCCAGCTTCGGGTGCTGCCGACGACGCCGGCGGGGCGCCATTACCAGCTCCATGTCGGGCTGCCCGCCAGCTACGCGCAGGACACGGCACGGCGCTACCCCGTCGTCTACGTCACCGACGCCTATTGGGACTTCCAGAAGATGGACGCGATCCGCGGCGGGCTCGTGTACGACAAGGTCGTGCCCGAGTTCATCATCGTCGGCCTCGGCTACGCGGGAGAGAATCTCGACTACAACAACCTGCGCCGGTGGGAGCTGCCGCCCGCGCCGTTCGGCGGCGGAGAGTCGGGACACGCGGCGGACTTCCTGCGCACGATCGAGACGGAGATCATCCCGCTCGTCGATCGTGAGTATCGAACCGACCCCTCGTTCCGCGTCCTGGCCGGCGCGTCGCTCGGCGGGTTGTTCACGCTGTACTCGATGTACACCAAGCCGGATCTGTTCCAGGCGTACATCGCGGCCACGCCCGCGGTCGGTGTCGCCAACAACTGGCTCTTCACCTACGAAGAGGCGTTCGCGAAGTCCGGACGCGCGTTGAAGGCGCGGCTCTTCATGGCGGGCGGGGGGAACGAATCCCCGTCGTTCCTCGGCGGGATCCTGCGGTTCAACCAGCGAATCGTCTCGCGCAAGTCAGCCGGGCTCGCCTACGAGTTCCGCATGATCGACGGGGAACGCCACGCCGGCATGCAGCTCGAGGCGTACGTGCGCGGCCTGCGGTTCGTGTTCGCGCCGCTCGCCCCTGAGACCGGTCCGTCCGGCGGGTAGGATCGTGGCGCAGGGCTTCAGCCCTGCGGGTGATTGTCTGCGCGGCGAGAATGGAACACACTGCCGCATGCTGAAGCGGGCATTCGCGTGCGTCGTGCTCCTGCTCACGGCCTCATCGTCGTGGGCGACCTCGGTGTTCACCTCGCGCCCCGACGATCCGGCGGCCGTCTACGTCGACCCGGCCAACACGCAGGGCGCTGCGGACCACACCGCCCTGCTGCAGGCGGCCATCGACCGGGCGGGCGCGAGCCCGTTGGGCGGCATCGTGTTCGTTGCTTCGGGGCGTTACCTGATCACGCGCACGCTCATCGTGTGGCGGGCAGTCCGTATCGTTGGCTACGGGGCGACGAGGCCCGTGCTGGTGCTGCCCGAGCGGACACCCGGCTTCCAGGCGGGCATCGGCCTCATGGTGCACTTCACCAGCGCAGGCCCGGGGGCCGCCCGACGCCCTGGAGGCGGGCGTGTGCCGTTCCCGCCGGCAGGCCTCGTGCCGCCCGCCGAGATCCCCGACGCCAACCAGGGCACGTTCTACTCGTCGATGATGAACGTCGACGTCGAGATCGGCGAGGGCAACCCGGCCGCGGTGGCGATCAGGTTTCACGTGGCGCAGCACGGCGTGCTCGCCCACATGGACTTCCACACCGGCTCTGGCCTCGCGGCCATCACCGACATCGGCAACGTCGGGCAGGGCCTGCGGTTCTACGGCGGGCGCTACGGCATCCTCACGTCCAACACCTCCCCCTTCTGGCCGTACACGCTCATCGACTCGGTGTTCGACGGGCAGCGCGACGCCGCCATCCGCTCGCACATGGCGAGCCTCACGGTGGTGCGAACGACGTTCCGCAACGTTCCCGTCGGGATCAGCATCGACCGCGACTACTCGGATCGGCTCTGGCTGAAAGACGCGCGGTTCGAGAATGTCGCGGACGCCGCCATCGTGATCGACAAGGCACAGAACGCGACCACGCAGATTGGGGTGGCCGACACTGTCTGCTCGAGCACTCCGGTGTTCGCCCGGTACCGGGAGAGCGGCCACACGCGGGTCGCGCCGGCACCGATTTACCGGGTCACGCGGTTCAATCACGGCCTCTTCATCCGCGGGACCGACAGCACAGGCACGATCGACAGTGACTACGAGGCATTGCCCCTTTCCAGCCTGCCCGCCGCGCTTCCGCCGGCGATCCGCCCGCTGCCGCCGACCGACCAGTGGGTCAACGTGCGGACGCTCGGCGTGAAGGGCGACGGGCAGGCCGATGACACGCAGGCCCTCCAGGCCGCCGTCGCCGCGCATCGTGTCCTCTACCTCCCAACCGGCTTCTATATCGTGCGGGACACCATCAGGCTGAGACCCGACTCGATCCTGATCGCGTTGCATCCGAACACGACGCAACTTGACCTGCCGGACAGGATCAGCGGCTTCGCCGGCGTGGGCCCGCCGAAGGCGCTGCTCGAGGCGCCGCGGGGCGGCACCAACATCGTCAGCGGGCTCGGGCTCTTCACCGGCGCGATCAACCCGCGGGCAACGGCCGTGCTGTGGATGGCCGGCGCGGAGTCGCTCCTCGACGACATCCAGATTCACGGCGCTGCGGGAACGTTCATCCCGCCCGCCGTCAGCACGACGCTCTCCGGCGCCGAGCGGCCGATGGGCCCCGGCGCGCGCGGCCGCTGGGGCGCGCAGTATCCGAGCATCTGGGTCACGCGCGGAGGCGGCGGCACGTTTCACAACGTCTGGAGCCCGAACTCGTACGCCCAGTCCGGCTTCTACGTCTCGGACACGACCACGCCCGGGTACGTATATGAGTTGTCCGCCGAACACCACCTGTTCTCCGAGATCAAGCTGGACCGCGTCGAGAACTGGGAGTTCTACGGCGCGCAGACCGAAGAGGAAGCCTCGACAGGCGCCGAGGCCGTGGCCTTCGAGATCGCCGACTCGAAGAACATCACGATCGCCAACTACCACGCGTACCGCGTGACGCGCAGCTACGAGCCGTTCCCGGCAGCGGTCCGGGTCTACGCGTCGAGCGCGATCCGGTTCCGCAACGTGTTCGTCAACGCCGAGCACGGCTACGGCGTGTGCGACGCCAACGGCTGCGGGACGTTCCTGCGCGCCGGGAAGTTCGCCTACGACAACGCGCTCGAGGACGTGACCCGCGGCCGGCCGGTGCGGGAGCGGAACTTCGCCGTGTTGAACCTGGGCCCGCCGCTCCCCTCCGCCGCCAGGCGCGCCACCGCGCCGGTGACCGCACCCGGCGCGAGAGTCGAGACACTCGCCGGCGGGTTTCACTCGATCGCCGGCGCCGCCGTGGACGCCTCCGGCACGTTGTTCTTCGTCGATCGCCACCAGCACCGGATCTACTCGTGGTCGTCGTCATCGGGGCTGAAGGTCGTACGTGACGCGCCGCTCGACGCGGTGAAACTCTAGAACGAACGATGCGGGGAACGGCTGGACGTCACGACGGGCGCAGAGAACGGAACGGAGACATCGTTGCTG
>CAZJRM010000270.1:0-6288 GCA_964547975.1 uncultured Vicinamibacterales bacterium
GGTTGGGGTTTTTGGGTTTGGGGGATTGGGGATTGGGGATCGAGGGACCTGCGTCCATGCCCCATGCCCCATGCCCCTGCTTTACCCGTGTCCAACCCTACCGCCGCGTGTCCGGCAGTCGCCTCCGCGTCGGCCCGTCGTACACGTGCTGACCCGGGTCGATGACACGCATCCACGGCTGCCGGCGCTGTTCCTCGACCACGTGCGCCAGCAACCCCGGCACGCGCGCGATGATGAACAGCCCGGCGGCGACGTCGGGCTCGAAACCCAGGTCCCCGCACACCCCCGCGATGGCTCCGTCCACGTTGGTGCTGACCTGTTCCGCGCCTTCGGGCCGCAGTTCGTTGGTGACACGTTCGGCGATGCGCAGGAAGTGGCAATGCTCGTCGTCGAGATCCAGTTCGTGTGCCAACTGCAGCAGTCGCACCGCGCGCGGATCTCGCGTGTGGATGCGGTGCCCGATCCCGGGTGGGCACGCCCGCTGCTCGGCGTAGGGCTCCACCATCCGGCGCGCGGCGTCTTCGTAGCTGACGCCTTCGCGGCGCAGTGCCAGCCCTTCGCCGAGGAAACGCAGGCACCGCGCAACGTCTCCGCCGTGCTGCGCGCCGAATCCCAGCACACCCGCGGCCACGCAATCGGTCAGCGGCGCACCGGTGGTTGCCACGTTCAGCGCGGCCAGCGTGGACGGCGGGGTGACGCCGTGGTCCAGCGACGCCACCAGCACCGAACCGAACAGCTGCCCGATTGACGCCGATGGGACCTCACCGCGGAGCAGGAGGTACACGGACTCGGCAAACGACAGCCGGCCCATCAGTTCGTCCAGCGGGTAGCCTCGCACTTCGATGACGTTGGGCTCGATGTGCGTCAGCGCGGTCGACCATTCCCCGGTCTTGCCGCGCAGGGGAGGCGTTCTCACGTCCGGTCTGCCGGGTCGATGCTGGTCGGCCATACGCCTCCTCCGAAGGACTACAGCGTACCGTAGAGCCTGTCTCCGAAGTCACCCAGGCCTGGCAGGATGAACTTCCGGGCGTTCAGCCCGCGATCGACCACCGGGGTGAAGATCTCCACGTCGGGATGATGCTGTTCGACGGCCGCGATGCCTTCAGGCGCCGCGACGATGCAGATCATCTGGATGCGGCGGGCGCCGGCGTGTTTCAGCAGGTCGAGCGCCGCGATGGCGCTGCCGCCCGTGGCCAGCATCGGGTCGATGATGAGGACGTGCGATTCCGCCATGTTCGGCGGCAGCTTCGTGTAGTACTGCGAGGCGATGGCGGTCGTTTCGTCGCGCTGGAGGCCGATGTGGCCCACGCGCGCACCCGGGACGAGCTCCAGCACGGCGTCGAGCATCCCAAGACCCGCCCGCAGCACGGGCACGACGACGACGTCGGTGCCAATGCGGTGGCCGTCGGCCTGGCCGAGCGGCGTGTTGACCGTGGCCGGGATGGTCGGCAGCGTCCGCAGCGCCTCGGCGGCGAGCAGCACGCTGATGCGGACGGCCATGCGGCGGAACGTTTCGTGGTCGGTGCGGCCGTCCCGCAACGAGAGCAGGATGTCCTGGACGAGCGGATGCTGAACGAGATGGACTGACACGGCGACACTATACACGAAGGCGCGGCAGGGTAGAATACGACATGTCTCACGCCGCGCCATCCCGCCGTTCCGCCGCCTTCGTCCTCGTGTTCATCGGCCTTGCGGCCCTCGTGGCCGGCCTCGTCATCCAGGCGTCGGTCATCGGCCAGACCCCCGTCTCGATCATCGTCACCGGCGGCACCGTCGTCACGATGGACGGCACCTCTCGCATCCTCTCGCCAGGGGCCGTCGCCATCGACGGCAACCACATCGTGGCTGTGGGCACGCCGGCGGACATTGCGGCGGCGTATTCGGCGCCTGACGTCATCCGCGCCGAAGGCTCGGTGGTGATGCCCGGCATCATCAACACCCACGGCCATGCGGCCATGGTGATGTTCCGCGGCCTGGCGGACGACCTGGCGCTGATGGACTGGCTGAATCACTACATCTTCCCGGCCGAGGCGAAGATGGTGTCGCCCGAGTTCGTGCGCGTCGGGACGTCGCTGGCGGCACTCGAAATGATCCAGTCGGGCACGACCCTCCACACCGACATGTACTACTTCGAAGAGGAGGTCGCGAGGGCGACGCGCGCGGCCGGCATGCGAGGCGTGCTGGGGCAGACGATTATCGGATTCCCGGTCGGCGACGCGAAGACGCCCGCCGAGGGACTCGCGCGCACGGCCCGGTTCATCGACGAGTTCAAGGACGACGCGCTCGTCATCCCCGCGGTGGCGCCGCACTCGATGTATACGGTCGATGCCGAGACGCTGAAGGCGTGTCGCGCCCTGGCCACGGCCAACAAGGTGCCGCTCATCACGCACGTGTCCGAGACGCGCGACGAGCAGAAGACGTCGGACGAGCGCCACACGATGACGCCGACGGCCTACCTCGAGTCGCTCGGGTTCTTCGGTCCGCAGACGCTCGTTGCCCACGGCGTCTGGCTGTCGGACGACGACATCGCCATCCTGGCGAAACGCAAGGTGGGCGTGTCGCACAATCCCGAGAGCAACATGAAGCTGGCGAGCGGCACGGCGCGGGTCGGCAAGTGGCTGACTGCGGGGCTGAACGTCGGCCTGGGCACGGATGGCGCCGCCAGCAACAACGACCTCGACATGTTCGACACGATGCGCACGACGGCGATGCTGCACAAGCTCATCGACGACGACCCGCGGTCGATGCCGGCACAGACGGTGCTCGAGATGGCGACAATTGGCGGCGCGCGGTCGCTCGGCCTGGGCGATCGCCTCGGTTCGCTCGAAGCCGGCAAACTCGCCGACGTCATCATCGTCCGCGTGGACACGGCGCGGCAGACGCCGCTCTACAACCCGGTCTCGCACCTCATCTACGCTTCGCGCGGCGACGACGTGCGGACGAGCATCATCAACGGCAAGGTGGTGATGCGCGACCGGCAGGTGTTGACGCTGGATGCGGCGAAAGTCATCGCCGACGCCAACGCGATGGCGGCCCAGGTGAGGGCGGCGGTCGCGAAGTAGGGACGAGGGACTGGGGATTGGGGTTTGGGATTGGCCATCGCCGAATCCCCAACCCCCAATCCCCGGTTAGTCGAGCGCCGCGAGGTACGGCAGGTTGCGGTACTTCTCGGCGTAGTCCAGCCCGTAGCCCACGACGAAGCGGTCTTCGATCGTGAACCCGATGTATTCCACCTTCACGTTGACCAGGCGGCGCGACGGTTTGCTGAGCAGGCAAGCCGTGGCGAGCGACTTCGGCGAACGCGCGTGGAGGATCTCCTGCAGATAGGCGAGCGTCAGCCCCGTGTCCACGATGTCTTCGACGATGATGACGTTGCGGCCTTCGAGGCGCGAGTCTACGTCCTTGAGGACGCGGACTTCGCCGGACGAGGTCGTGGCCTTGCCGTAGCTCGAGACCGCCATGAAGTCGAGCGAGACGGGGCGGTCGATGGCGCGGACGAGATCGCTCAGGAACATGAACGCGCCCTTGAGGACGGCCACCAGGTGGAGTTCCTCGTCGGGCGGATAGGCCTGGGAGATCTCGCGGCCCAGTTCGGCGACACGGGCCCGGATGTCGGCTTCGGAGATGAGGACGTTGGTCGGGTCGGTGGCTGGCATAGACAGGTGAGATTACCACAAGCGCCGCGGTTCGAATCGCGGCCTGCTGTATCATCGGAGATACCCTCCGCGACCGGGCGGAATCCGGCTCCCGCGGGGTGGATGAGGGTGCCATGGCCAAGTCCGATCCCGCGATTGACATGAAGAAACTGGCGCGCATCGGGGCCGCCGCGCGCCTGGCCGAACTGGAGCGCGAGATTGCCGCGTTGAAGCGCGTCTTTCCGGGGCTGAAGGTCGTGTCGGCGGACGTCATCGAAGCGCCGCTGTCCGAAGCTGACGCCGCTGAACGCCTGGCGCGCAAGGCCGCGGCGCGCCGCCGCCGCAAGCCGATGACCTCGACCGAGCGCAAGGCCGTGTCGGAGCGGATGAAGAAGTACTGGGCCGAGCGGCGCAAGCAGAAGGACTAGCGCGCGCCCCTGAACGCCCGCGCCCTGTTCTTGTTCCCCTCGATTGCGCCCGGAGCCGTCGCCCCGGAATCCTCCGTTCCATCCGCCAGGATGCCGGAGACGCGCGTCCAGGTGTTGCATTCGGCATCGCTGCTGAATCCAACGTCCGTCGTGCGGATCGTCACCAGGCGCTGGCCGGCGGACGACACGAAATCGTTGGCCAGGATGCCGCCCAGTTCTCCCGAGAAGTTCCCGAGGCGTTCCCAGTAACAGCCGTAGCTGACGTCCGCGCGATAGGTGCCCGGTGTGATCTGCGCACCAACCAGCCACACGCCGCCGGTGATAGCTGCCTGGGCGGGCTTTCGTGGCGAGTCGTACCACGTGCCGCAGTCGGCGTCGGTGCTGAACGCTGTGTCCGTTGCCTTGATGTCCACGATCCATTGCCCGGCGTCGAATCCGACGAACTCGTTGGCGATGATGTCACCCAGCGTCCCGCTGAGCCCGCGAAGCCGTTCGAAGTAGCAGCCGTAGGACGTGTCCGCGTAGTACCGGTTGGGCACGATGTCGGTGTTGACGAGGTACTGACCGGCGCCGAAGACCGTGCGCGGGCCGATGGCGACGTGGATCGTCTGCCCGGCGACTCGGCCCTGGTACGACGCGGTGACGTCCGCATCGCCGTTGGCCTTGACCGTTACCAGGCCCGAGGCGGACACGCTGGCCACGCTCGCGTTCGTCGTCGCCCACGTCGACTGGCCGCCGACGTCTTTCGAGGTGCCGTCGGACATCTGGGCGGTGGCCATGAGCTGGACCGTGGTGCCGGCCGACGAGGCCGAACAGACGCCGCGGGAGGCGGCGACGGCGCCGACGCTCGGTGACGCGGAGCAGCCGGGGCCGGTGACCGTGAGTCCGGTGACGGTTGGCGTGACGGGCTGGGTCGGCGTCGTGGGTGTGGGCGTGGGATTCGACGGGGCGGTCGGCGTGGAGCCTCCGCCGCCAGAACAGCCGATGAGCGACACGAGCAGCGTCGCCGCGATGAGCCGGATGAGATGATGCACGAAGGACTCCTCGGTGAGACGTGTGAACGACCAGGGGGGCTGGACGATCGCGAGTCTCGCGCGAGGGTGTGACACATCAGGTCACGCTGCCGTGCTGTCAGGATTGCCCTTTGGTGAAGTGTGGTGTCGAAGAGAGGTGGAGCGGGCTACGGGAATCGAACCCGTCTAGCTGGCTTGGGAAGCCAGAGCATTACCACTATGCTAAGCCCGCCCGAAGGTGCGCGCGGAGCCGAGGGGCTCCGTGACGAACAGTCATTCTAGCATGGAGCATGACAGGGCTGAAGCCCTGTCCCACAGCGAGGGCGCTGCCGGGCCGAACCAAAGTCCGGCGTACATCCTGCCACTTGCCAGCCGAACTAAAGTTCGGCGCTACATCCCGCCAGCCGCCAGCCGCCAGGCTCCAGGCCCCAGGCCCCAGGGCCCCAGCCTCCAGGCGCCAGGCCCCAGGGCCCCAGCCTCCAGGCGCCAGGCCGCGAGCCGCGAGCCGCGAGCCGCGAGCCGCGAGCCGCTAGCCCCTGATGAACCCCAGCATCTCGTCCCGCTTCTGCTCCATCAACGCCTGTGTCGTGGCCTCGAGGTTCAGCCGAATCAGCGGCTCGGTGTTCGACGCCCGCACGTTCATGTGCCAGTCGGCCGCCTCCACCGACACGCCGTCCAGCCGATACACGTGCTCGCCCGGGAACATCGTCGCCAGACCGTCGAGTTTCTTCTGGACGTCCGCCATCGACTTCACCTTGGTGTTGATCTCACCCGAGATGAAGTACTTGGCTCGGAGCGGCTCCAGCAGTTCGTGCAGCGCCTTGCCCTTGCGCGACATCAGCTCGAGCATCAGCATCGCCGGAATGAAGCCGTTGTCCGCGTAGAAGTTGTCGCGGAAGTAGTAGTGGCCCGTGACCTCACCGCCGAAGACCGCGTTCTCTTCACGCATCCGTTTCTTGAAGAACGCGTGGCCCACACGGTTCATGAGCGGCCGGCCTTCGTACTTCTCGATCGTGTCCTTGACCGCGTAGCTGGCGCGAAGGTCGTAGACCACCGCGGCCTTCGGTTCTTTCAGCAGGTACGCTTCGGCCAGGAGTGCCGTGACGAAGTCGCCCGGGATGAACTCGCCGTCGCGATCGAGGAAGAAGCAGCGGTCCGCGTCGCCGTCCCACGCGATGCCGATATCGGCCTTCTCGGCGATGACGCGCTCGG
>CAZJRM010000271.1:0-6275 GCA_964547975.1 uncultured Vicinamibacterales bacterium
CCGGGGGCGCCCCGTGACAAGCGTCAATTGACGACAGCGAGCGACAGACGCCCCTGTGTCGCTACTTGTCGTGCCTGGATGCCCTGCCCGGCCGGCATTCAGGCAGATGGGACAGGAACCGGCCCGAGTCCCGGTATACTGCCTCCAACATGGACAGCCCTGCGAACGCCCCCCGCATCCGCATCTTCGACACCACGCTTCGCGACGGCGAACAGTCCCCGGGCTGCTCGATGCACCTCGAGGAGAAGCTGCGGATGGCCCTGCAGCTCGAGAAGCTGGGCGTGGACATCGTCGAAGCCGGTTTCCCCGTCGCTTCGGACGGCGATTTCGAAGCGGTGCGTGCCGTCGCCCAGGCCCTGCGTCATACGATCGTCGCGGGCCTGTGTCGCGCCCTGCCCGGCGACATCGACCGCGCGTGGGAGGCACTGAAGGACGCCAGCCATCCGCGTATCCACACGTTCCTCGCGACCTCCGACATCCACCTGGAACACAAGCTCCGCCTGTCCCGCGACGAGGCCCTCGCGATGGCGGTCGCCGGCGTCACGCACGCCCGCGCGTTGTGCGAGGATGTGGAATTCAGCGCTGAAGACGCGACACGCACCGACCCGGCGTTCCTGGCCCGGGTGATTGCCGCCGTCATCGACGCCGGCGCGACGACGGTCAACATCCCGGACACGGTGGGCTACACCACGCCGTCGGAATACACGACGCTCCTCGCGGGCCTGCAGGCGCAGGTGCCCAACATCGGACGCGCCGTCATCAGCGTCCACTGCCACAACGACCTCGGCCTCGCCGTCGCCAACAGCCTGGCCGCTATCGAAGCCGGCGCCCGCCAGGTGGAGTGCACAGTCAACGGGATTGGCGAACGCGCGGGCAACGCCGCGCTCGAAGAAGTGGTGATGGCGCTCAAAGTGCGCCACGACCAGCTGCCGTACGTGACGGGCGTTCGCTCGGAAGAGATCGCGCGCAGCAGCCAGCTGCTCTCCAACATCACCGGCGTCCACCCGCAGCCCAACAAGGCCGTCGTCGGCAAGAACGCGTTCGCGCACGAGAGCGGCATCCACCAGCACGGCGTGCTGCGCCATCGCACGACGTACGAGATCATGACGCCCGAGAGCGTGGGCGTGAAGACGCAGCACCTGGTGCTCGGCAAACACAGCGGCCGCGCGGCCCTCGCCCAGCGTTACCAGGACATGGGCTACGACCTCGCCAGGCCCGAACTGGAGAAGGCCTACAAGCTCTTCACAAAACTCTGCGACGTGAAGAAGACCATCTTCGAAGAAGACCTGCTCGCGATCATCCAGGACGGGATCAGCGAGATCCCGGAAACGTGGAAACTGCGGCTGGCCCAGGTCACCGCCGGCACGGAGAGCTTCAGCCACTGCCTCGTGATCCTCAGGCGCGGCACCGACGACCGCAGCGGTACCGGCCACGGTGACGGCCCCGTCGCCGCGCTCATCGATGCCATCGCCGGGCTCACGGGCGTGCGCGGCAACGTCATGGACTTCCAGGTCCGCTCGGTCAGCGAAGGCAGCGACGCCGTCGGCGAAGTGTTCATGAAGGTCGATATCGACGGCGCGCACTTCACCGGCCGCGCCGCCAGCACCGACATCGTCGAAGGCTCGGCCCGCGCGTACCTGAGCGCCGTCAACAAGGCCCTGCACGCGCAGACCCACAAGGCGACGAGGGCGATGACCGACTGACAGAACCTCATGCCACCACGTTTCGTCGCCCGTCGGACGCCTGACCGGAGTGCTGCTGTGCCGTTGCTTGATCTGGTGTGGCGCAGGGCTTCAGCCCTGCTCGTGGTCTTCCTGGCCCTGACTCCCGCCCGCGCGACCGACACGCCGCTTGCGGCGGCGCCCGCGGCGCCCACGGCGTCATCGATCGCACCGGGCCCGCGCGGACTCGACCCGCGCAAGGACGTCACGCAATACCCGCTCGACGTCTGGACCGAACAGCGCGGCCTGCCGAACGATCACGTCCAGGCCCTCGCGCAGACCGACGATGGCTACCTGTGGGTGGCCACCGAGCAGGGGCTCGGCCGGTTCGACGGCGCATCCGTGACGGTCTTCGATCACACGACCTACGCGGGGTTCTACGACGACTCGGTCACCGCGTTGCACGCCGAGTCCGGCGGACGCCTGTGGATTGGCACGTCGCGCGGACTCTTGCGCTACGACAGGGGTACGTTCAGCCCGGTCACGTTCGAAGGCCGCCAGGTTGGAGGCCTCGTGCGGACCATTCTGGCGGCCCGGGATGGCGCGGTATGGTGCGGGGGCAACACGGGACTCGTTCGCATCGGTCGGGATGGCGCCGTGCAGGCGTTCACGAAGGGCCACGGCCTCCCCGACGACATGGTGTGGACCGCCGCCGAAGATGGTGCCGGACGGATCTGGGTCGGGACGCGACGCGGTCTCGTCCGCATCGAGGGTTCCGCCACGACCGTGTTCGGCGCCGACGCGGGCCTGCCGAGCGACGATATTCGTGCGGTCGAGATAGGTCCCGGCGGCACGATGTGGGTGGGAACCGTCGGCGGCCTGGCGCGGCTCGATCCGCAGCTTGGCGACCGATTCACCCGGGTGGGCGGACTGTCGGACGACAACGTCGTCGCGCTCTGTGAGGACGCCGGCGGGACGGTCTGGATTGGCACCAGCGCCGGTGGGCTGAACGTGCTGCGTCACGGACAGGTCTCGACGCTGACGATCGCCGATGGACTCCTCTCGAACGGCGTGCACGTCCTCCTGTTCGATCGCGAAGGCAACCTGTGGCTCGGGGGCTTCGGCGGACTCTCGCGCCTGCGCGACGGGATGTTCACCACCCTCGGCAGCCGGGCCGGGCTCGCTTCCAACGAAGTCTGGACCGTGATGGAAGACGGCGCCGGCGTACGCTGGTTCGGCACGCAGAACGGCCTGACACGCGACGACGGCACGCGGGTGACGACGTTCACCGCGCGCGACGGCCTCGGGCACAATACGATTGTCGCGCTCGGCACGTCGCGCGACGGCACGACCTGGATCGGCACGCACGGGGGCGGCCTCGGCCGGATGAAGGACGGACGGCTCCGCACGTTCACGATGCGGGACGGCCTCGGGAGCAACGACATCCGCGCGATTCTCGAAGACCGTCACGGCACGCTGTGGGTGGGCACCATGGGTGGCGGCCTGAACCGGTACGACGGCCGCGCCTTCGAGGTGTTCGGGCGCCGCCAGGGGCTGTCGAGCGACATTGTCCACGCCCTGTATGCAGACGCGGACAATACGATCTGGATCGGCACCGGCGGCGGCGGCCTGTGCCGGCACGCCGGTGGCACGCTGAGTTGCGTCGGGCGCCCGCAGGGGCTCGCCGCCGATTCCGTGTTCGGCATCATCGACGCCGGTCACGGCGCGATGTGGCTCGCGACCGACCAGGGACTCGTGTTGGCCGCCGGTGGGCGCTTCACCGCGTTGACGACGCGCGAAGGCCTCAACGCCGACAAGATCTGGGCGGTCGTAGCGGACGGCGAAGGTCATCTCTGGCTGACGAGCAACCGAGGACTGGCCAAGCTCCGCGCCAGCGACGTCCGCCGGTTCCTGGCAGGCGAACTCCGCACGGTCGATCCGGTCGTGTATGGGATTGCCGACGGGCTGCCGACGAAAGACTTCAGCGGGGCCGTCTCGCCGGCCATCTGGAAGACGCGCGACGGTCGAATCCTCTGTGCCACCTCCCGGGGCGTCGTGTTCGTGGACCCGAAGGCGACGGACCCCATCGTCGCCCCGACGCGGGTGTTCGTCGAGCACGCGGAGATCGACCTCCAGCGCGTGGATATCGGTTCGGTCGTGCAGGCGCCGCCGGGCCCCGGGCGCGTCGTCGTGCGGTACGCAGCGCCGTTCTTCCTGGCGCCCGAGCGGCTCCGGTACGCGGTGAAACTCGAGGGTTTCGATCCGGACTGGATCGACGTAGGCACACGGCACGAGGCGGTCTACACGAACGTGCCGCCGGGCCGGTACACGTTCCGGGTGCGTGTCAGGACCGACGCCGGCACGTGGGGCGACGCCGAGGCGACATTCCCGTTCGCGCTGACACCGCGCGTCTACCAGACACGGGCGTTCAAGACGCTGAGCGTACTCGGGCTCGGCGTGGCCGTGGCGGGAGGCGTCGGCTGGCGGCTGCGTCGCGCCAGGGCGCGCCAACGTGAACTCCAGCGCCGGGTGGACGAAGCGCTGTCGCAGGTGAAGACCCTGCGGGGCCTCATCCCGATGTGCGCGTGGTGCGGCAAGG
Organism: uncultured Vicinamibacterales bacterium; assembly: GCA_964547975.1. Lineage (GTDB taxonomy): Bacteria > Acidobacteriota > Vicinamibacteria > Vicinamibacterales > JAKQTR01 > CAYJPV01. The sequence continues at coordinate 4,261 of CAZJRM010000271.1, forward strand.
TCCGCGACGATGAGGGGTACTGGAGCCGGGTGGAGTCGTACATCCAGGACCATTCCGACGCGAAGGTGTCGCACGGGCTCTGCCCGTCGTGCGTCGACACACACTTCGCCGACATGACCAGGACGACTCAGGAGTCATAATTACCTGTTCCTCCATACCGTGCCGGTGGAGGAGTTCCTCGCTGGGCTTCCCCGATACCTGCGAAGCTGACGACGCGGCAGGAGAGACACCATGCGATACGCCCACGGTCCGATGTCCGCCCTCGGCCTCGTCCTGTCACTCGTCCTCGCGACGACGGCATCGGCGCAGGTCGGCCGGCGTTTCCCGTCCGAGAAGAAGGTCGTGTCGGACCCCGTCACCGGCGTCGCGCTCACCTTCCTCACGAGCACCCCGGCGGGCGATTCGAAGATCTACCCGACGCACCCTCAGTGGACCGCCGACGGGGCGTGGCTCATCTTCCGCTCGAACCGCGTGCTGGGCCAGGCGATGGCCGTCAACGAAACGACCGGCGATATCGTGCAGGTCACCGAGGCGGGCTACACGGGCATGCTGTGCGTCGCGCGTCGCTCGATGAAGCTGTACCTGATGCGGGCCGTCGTGCGAGCCACGCCGCCTGCCCCGGCGGCGGCGCCCCGGGCCGTACCCGCGCCACCGGCATCGAGCATGCCGATCCGCACGCGGCCGCGTCATGCGCTCCAGATCATCGAAGTCGATCTCGCGAAGATCTTCGCCGACAGCGCCGCCGGCGCCATGAAGGCTGCCGCAACCTACGAACGGATCTGCGGAACGATCCCTGCCGAGATGTGGGCCGGCGGCGACATGGCCCTCGACGCGAATGAAGACGTCGCGTACTTCCACGTGAGCGGCGGCGACCTCGCGGCGCGTCTGCCACCCGGCACGAGGCCCGCCGAGCCGTTCGGTCCGCGCAAGATGGGCGCGGGCCCCAACGGCCTCGCCCGCATGAACCTCATGACCGGCGAGATTGCGCTCATCGTCGCGGTGCCCTTCCAGATTGGCCACATCCAGGCGAATCCCTGGGTGCCCGGCGAAATCGTCTTCTGCTGGGAAACCGGTGGCAAAGCGCCGCAGCGCACGTGGATGGTGAATGCGGACGGCACTGGCCTTCGCCCGCTCTACCCGGAAGCCGCGTTCGAGTGGGTGACCCACGAAGCCGTGATCACGAGGGACGAGGTCGCCATCGCGATCCTGGGGCACCGGCGCAGCAATGCCGATGGCACGCCGAGCCCGATCGACGGCCCGGGCCAGGAACCCGCGTGGGGCGCTACCGGGACGCCGGAGCACCCCACCGGCGTCGGGGTCGTCAACCTCCGCACGCGCGAGATGCGGATCGTCGGCCAGGTGCCGATGGGCGATCCGGGCAACTCGATCTGGCACGTCCACGGGTCAGCCGACGGACGCTGGGCGGCGGCCGACGATTTTCAGTACCGCCTGTGGCGGATCGATCGGCGGCCCGGCGAGATGACGATGTACGCGGATCTCGGACACATGCGGACCGCCGCGGATCACCTGCATCCGACGTTCAGTCCCGACGGCACACGCATCGAGATCCAGACCGCGATGCTCTCAGGCGACGGACGGTCGATGAACATCTGCATCGTGGCGGTGCCCGCGCGCTGAACCGCGGGCACCGGCACGGTGCCGTTCGCGCTCACTTGATCTCGTAGCGCCCCTTCAGCACGAGCTTGTCGCCGGAGTCGTCGACATCCCAGATCTGCGGCTTGCGCGGGCCGTTGCCTTCCACGTGATGGAGGATGAAGAGCACCTTGCCGTCGAAGGTCTTGAACAACATGCCGTGGCCGGAGTTGTCGCCCTTGAACGCGTCCTTCTCCTGGATCCACGGGCCCTTGATGCTGCCCGACTCGGAATAGGCGATGCCCTGCGCGTAGCGGTGTTCGCCCCAGCTCGACCACAACATGCCCAGCTTGCCCGTCTTCGTTCTGAAGAGCTGCGGGCCATCGGTCACCCAGCCCGGCATCTTCATGCCGAAGGTCGCT
>CAZJRM010000272.1:0-6266 GCA_964547975.1 uncultured Vicinamibacterales bacterium
GACCTGGCGCGAGTCCACACCCCGGCGTATCTCGACACACTGGCCGCCACGGCCGGGTTGGCGCGGATGCTCGATCCGGACACGTTCACCTCACCCGAGTCGTGGGACATCTCGCGCCTGGCCTCAGGAGCCGCCCTCCAGGCCACCGCGATGGTCATGGCGGGCGAGGCGCGGCGTGCCGCGGCCCTGGTGCGACCGCCGGGCCACCATGCGACGGCAGACCAGGCGATGGGGTTCTGCCTCGTCAACCACGTTGCCGCAGCCGCGGCCGCGGCGCGGGCCGCCGGTGCGGCCCGCGTGGCCATCGTGGATGTCGACGTCCACCATGGCAACGGTACGCAAGCCATCTTCGAGTCGGACCCTCACGTGCTGTTCTTCTCGCTCCACCAGTGGCCGTTGTACCCGGGAACCGGCACGGCTGATGAGATTGGGACGGGCGATGGCCGGGGACGCACGGTGAACGTGCCGTTGCCCCCCTGGTGCGCCGACGCGGACTACGAGCTGGCGTTCGGCCGACTGGTGGTGCCCGTCCTGCGCGAGTTCGCGCCGTCGCTCATCCTGGTGTCCGCCGGATTCGACGCGCACGAAGACGACCCACTGGCGCGCATGCGCGTGTCGGCGGCGGGGTTCGGCGCGATGGCCCGGGCGCTCGTGGGCGCGGCCGATGCGTGCTGCGAGGGCCGCCTGGTCGTGGTGACCGAAGGCGGCTACGACCTGCCGGCCCTGGCCGCGTCCCTGGATGCCGTCATCGGCGAACTGGCCGGCGAACCCGTCGCGGCTCCTCTCGAAACGCCTCTGCCTGACCCCGGGACCTCGGCCCGCGCGGCTGCGGTCGTCGATGACGTCAGGCGGATCCAGGCGCCGTTCTGGCGTGGGCTATAATCGAGAGGTTATGGTCGAGTACAAACCGCAGTCCATCGAACAGAAGTGGCAGCAGCACTGGGCGGACAGCCGCGCCTTCGAGGTCGAGCCCGACCCGTCGAAGCCGAAGTTCTACTGCCTGGAGATGTTTGCCTACCCGTCGGGGCACGCTCACGTCGGTCACGTCCGCAACTACATGATTGGTGACGTGATGGCGCGGATGAAGCGGATGCGCGGCTTCAACGTGCTGCATCCGTTCGGGTGGGACGCGTTCGGACTGCCGGCCGAGAACGCCGCGATCAAGAACGGCATCCACCCCGAGGTCTCGACCCTCGGCAACATCGACCACATGAAAGGGCAGCTCAAACGCCTGGGCATCAGCTACGCCTGGGAACGTGAGATTGCCACGTGCCTGCCGGAGTACTACCGCTGGAACCAGTGGCTGTTCGTCCGGATGTTCGAACGCGACCTCGCGTATCGGAAACGCTCGACCGTGAACTGGTGTTCGTCGTGCGCGACCGTGCTGGCCAACGAGCAGGTGGTGGACGGCGGGTGCTGGCGCTGCCACACGACGGTCACGAACCGTGACCTCGAGCAGTGGTTCCTGCGCATCACGCACTACACCGACGAACTGCTGAAGGCGATCGACGGTCTGCAGGACTGGCCCGAGAAGGTGCTGGTCATGCAGCGCAACTGGATCGGCCGGTCCGAAGGCGCGCGTGTCCGGTTCCCCCTGGTCGATCCGTCGGGCGGGCCGTCGACGGACATCGAAGTGTTCACGACGCGCCTCGACACGATCTTCGGCGCGAACTTCGTGCTGCTGGCACCGGAACACGAACTGGTCGAGCGGATGGCGGCCGAGTCCAACGACCCGGCCGGCTTCCGCGAATCGGCGGCGAAGTTCCGCCGCCAGGAGCGTAGCGCGCGCCTGACGGGCGCCGTCGAGAAGGAAGGATTCTTCACCGGGCGCTACGCGATCAACCCGTACACCGGGAACCAGGTGCCGGTGTGGGTCGCGAACTTCGTGCTCGGCGAGTACGGGACGGGCGCCGTGATGGCGGTGCCGGCCCACGACCAGCGGGACTTCGAGTTCGCGCGCAAGTACGACCTGCCGGTGACCGTGGTCATCCAGCCCGAGGCGGACGGCCAGGTGGGCACGCTCGATGGCGCGACGATGACCGAAGCGTACGGAGACCCGGGCCGCGTCGTGGCGAGCGGTGAATACACCGGGATGTGGTCGACCGACGCCTTCCAGTTGATGGCCGAGAAGGGCGAGCGGCGGGCCATCGCGCAGCGCACGGTGCAGTACCGCCTGAAGGACTGGCTGATCTCGCGCCAGCGGTACTGGGGCACGCCCATCCCGATCATCCACTGCGAGTCGTGCGGCCTGGTGCCGGTTCCCGATGCGGACCTCCCGGTTGTACTGCCGAAGGTGGCGGAGTTCACGGGCAAGGGCGCGTCGCCGCTGGCCGGCGTCGCCGAGTTCGTGAACGTCCCGTGTCCGACGTGCGGCGCTCCCGCGCGGCGCGAAACCGACACGATGGACACCTTCGTCGACTCGTCCTGGTATTTCTACCGGTTCTGCGATCCGACGAACGCCACGCAGGCGTTCGACCCCGCGGCGGTGGCCTACTGGGGCCCGGTGGATTTCTACAGCGGCGGCGTCGAACACGCCATCCTGCACCTGATCTACTCGCGGTTCTTCGCCCGCGTGTTCCGCGACCTCGGCATGGTCTCGCACGACGAACCCTTCAGCCGCCTGCTCACGCAGGGCATGGTGCTGAAGGACGGCAACGTCATGTCGAAGTCGAAGGGAAACGTGGTCGATCCCGACGACATGATCCAGAAGTACGGCGCGGACGCGCTGCGCCTCTACGTGATGTTCGTGGCGCCCGTCGAGAAGGAAGTGGAGTGGACGGACGCGGGTCTCGAAGGCGCGTTCCGCTTCCTGACGCGCGTGTGGCGTTTCGTGCAACAGTGGCGCGAGAGCGTCATGGCGGCGCCGGCGCTGACCGGCACGCCGGCGTTCAACGACGCGGAGCGGTCGGTGCGGCGCAAGACGCACGACACGATTCGGCGCGTGACGCTCGACCTCGACCCTCGGGTGCACCTGAACACGGCGGTGTCGGCGCAGATGGAACTGGTGAACGAGCTGTACGCGTTTGCCGAGCAGACGAAGACGGGCGCGCCGTCGCGGCGCGCGGACGGCACACCGGTGGCCGACGAGCGGCCCGAGACGCTGTTCGTCGTGAAGGAAGCGATCGAAGCCCTGGTGCTCATGCTGTCGCCCTTCACGCCGCACATGTGCGAAGAGCTCTGGGCGCAGCTCGGTCATTCGGGCGGTGTGGTCGCGGCGGGGTGGCCCGGGTTCGATGCCGACGTCGCCAAGGCCGACGAGATCGTCATCCCGGTCCAGGTGAACGGCAAGGTCCGCGCGAGGATCACCGTGCCGGCGGACTGCGCGGAGGACGACCTGCGGGCGAAGGCGCTGGCGGATCCGGCGGTGGCGGCGCACACGGCGGGCAAGACCGTGGCGCAGGTCATCGTCGCGCGCGGCCGCCTCGTCAGCATCGTGGCGAAGTAGGGGATGGCCGTGACACGACGACTGCTGACGGCCGCGATCGTGATGCTGCTGGCCGTGACGGCGAGCGGTTGCGGGTACTCCTTGTCGGGCCGCGGCTCGTTCCTCCCGTCCTACATCCGGATCGTCGGCGTGCCGCTGTTCGTGAACAATACCCCGTACTTCGAAGTCGAGGTCCAGTTCACCGAGAAGATGCGCTCCGAGTTCATCGGCCGGGGCAAGTACCAGGTGCTGCCGCAGGAAACCGGCGTGGACGCCATCCTGCGCGGCACGATTCAGAACATCTCCATCAGCCCGGCGAACTTCACCGGGCAGCAGCAGGCTTCGCGCTACGTCATCACGGTGACCATGAAGCTCGAGTTCGTGGACGTGAAGAACAACAAGGCGCTCTGGGAGAACCCGTCGATGAGCATCCGGGAGGAATACGACCTGCCGGCGGACTTCCAGGCGGGTAATCCGCAGGCCTTCTTCGGCCAGGCGTCCAACGCCCTCGACCGGGTGACCACCGAATCCGCGCGCTCGGTCGTCAGCGCGATCCTGGAAGCGTTCTAGCCGCCGGGGTAACGCCGTGGCCACGACCCTTCGCCCCGATGCCTGCCTGACACGGATCGCGGCCGGCGATCTCGACCCGGTCTACTTCATCACCGGGCCCGACCACGAGATGAAGGCGACGCTCGTCTCAGCGCTCACCGAGTCGCTCGAGGCGGAACTGCGGGACTTCAACCTCGATCGCCTGCACGCCGTCGAGTCCAAGCCGCTGCAGCGGGAACAGCTGTGGCAGGTGCTGGATCTCGCACGCACGTTGCCGATGATGGCGCCGCGCCGGGTGATCATCCTGCACGGCGCCGAGAAGGTGTTGTCGGCCTTCAAGGAGTCCGAAGGCGACAGGGGAGAGCTCGACGCGTTCGAGGCGTACCTCAAGGCACCGCAGCCCCACGCGACGGTGGCTTTCGTCACGGCGGGTGACACCGAAGGCACGGCCCGCGGCGTCACCCTGCTGAAGAAGCTGGCGACGGTCGTGGATTGCGATCCGCTGGCGGGCGCGGGGTCGGGCGAAGCCGCGGCGTGGGTGAAGGCGGAAGCGGCGCGCGAAGGCGTGCGCATCGAGCCCGGAGCGGTACGGTTGTTGGCCTGGCTGGCTGGCGAAGATATCTCGCGGCTTCGCGCCGAGTTCGAGCGGGCCCTGCTGTTCGCGTCGGGCGACGGCATCATTACCGAGGCCGCGGTCCAGGAGGTCGCGGGCGCCCAGACGACGAAGGACCCGTGGGCGATGAACAACGCGCTCCAGCGCGGCGCGGCGCCCGAGGCGCTGCGCGAACTGGCGATGAAGCTGGACGCGGGGGAGTTCCCGGTGATGATCCTCGGGCAGATCGCGCACTTCGTGCGGGCCAGGATGGCGCCGCCGCGCGTGAAGACGGCGCTCGACGCGGTCTACCGGACGGACCTGGCGCTCAAGACGTCGCGCGGCGACGCACGGGTGCTGCTCGAGCGGCTGGTCGTCGAATTGTGCAGGTGAGGCCTCGACGGAGGGGCGTGACCGCCCCTCCCGGCCGACGGCGTGCAGGCGCGCCGGACGCGTGTCAGGCGGTCTTCTTCGGCGAGGCTTTCTTGGCGGCGACCCGATTGCTCAGGCGAGACTTGTAGCGGGCAGCCGCGTTCTTGTGGATGATGCCCTTGCTGGCCATCCGGTCCACCAGCGACACCGCTTCCTTCAGCTGATCCTTCACGGCGTCGAATTCGTTCTTGTCCACGGCCGCGCGAATCGCCTTGAGAGCGGCGCGAAGCCGGGAGCGGAGCTGCCGATTGCGCTCGCGGCGGACCACGTTCTGCCGATGCGCCTTGAGCGCGGATGCGTGACTAGCCACTATGTCCTCTGCGTACAAGCCTACGGGTGGGCCCCATGCCGACCCGCCGAAACCCTGATTCTACCACTTCACAGCCTTTCGCGCGAGCCACAAGACTCGATGGCGGGCCACCTTCCGTGCAGGGCCGCCCGCTGGCCAGGCGCCCCGGCCCGCCGCTCCAACGCGTGCACTCGCGTGCACGTGCGTGAACCCCTTCCCGCACGCCGCCTCCGGCACTGCCTTTGCCTATCGTTTGGCAGCGGGTTCGTCGTGGGGCAGGGCTTCAGCCCCGCCTGGTAGATCATCAGCGTGACCGTCTCGATGCTCCAATCACATCTCGGCAAAGTCGATGTCGTCCTCGCCGCCCTGGAGAAGTCCCGGCCGACGGTGGCGGCACACTGCCGTCGCGTGTCGGCCTTCGCGGTACGGCTGGCGATGCAGTACGAGCTCGACCGCCACACTATCGAGACGATTCGCCTGGGCGCCCTGCTGCACGACGTCGGCAAGATGCTGATCCCGGCCAAGATCCTGAACAAGCCGGGCCGCCCGACCGATCGCGAGTGGGAGGAACTCAAGATCCACCCCCAGCTCGGCATCGATGTCGTCCACCGGGCCGGCTTCGACGAAGACGTGTGTGAGATCGTGCTGTACCATCACGAACGGTACGACGGGCTCGGGTATCCGGACCACCTGTCGGGCAGCACGATCCCGCTGGCCGTACGAATCGTCACCGTGATGGACTCGTTCGACGCGCTGACCAGCGCGCGCGGCTACCGGGCCAGCCTCGGCATCGAGGCGGCGCGGACGCTCATTGCCCGGGGTGCAGGTACTCGATACTGCCCCTGGGTGGTGAGCGGTTTCCTCTCGCTCCCGGCCGCCATGCTGGACCTCCCCGAGGTGAGACCGGCTCACGACGAGTGGCGTGCACGCTCGGGCCCCCGAATGAGCGAACCCGAGCACATGGTCCGGCCCTGGCAGAG
>CAZJRM010000273.1:0-6259 GCA_964547975.1 uncultured Vicinamibacterales bacterium
GAGCACTCGGTTCGGGACCGAGGGGTCGGTGGTTCGAATCCACTCGCCCCGACCAACACTTCGCAAGGGACGGCCGGCAGAAGCCGGCCGTTTCGTTTGTACCGCCATCGTGGCCGCCGGCGGTATCATGCGCGCGGAGGGACAGCATGAAGGATCCCTACGCGAAGCTGGCGCCGTTGTATGACGCCTTCGCCGCCGATCCTGGCATCGCGGCGTTCTACGGGGCGTGGCGGGCGGCATTGACGGCCGCCGCGGCCGAGCGGGGCCTTCGGCTGCGGGTGCTTGTGGACCTCGCCTGCGGCACCGGGAACTCGACGGTGCCCTGGACCGCCCGACGCGGTCTCTCGGTCATCGGCGTCGACCGGTCGGCGGCGATGCTCGTCGTCGCCCTGAAAAAGTCGAAGGCCGTCCGCTGGCTTCGCCAGGACATCCGGCGGCTCCGTGTCGACGTGCAGGCGGACGCGGTGACGTGCCACTTCGACGCGCTCAATCACCTGCTGACGGAGGCGGACCTCGGCGAGGTCTTCCATCGCGTGGTGTCGGTACTGCGGCCGGGCGGGCTGTTCCAGTTCGACCTGAACACCGTGCACTGGCTGCGCTGGCTGCACGACCGCGAGAAGATGTTCGACGTCTGGCCACACTGCTTCATGGCCTCGAACGTCTATGACGAAGCGTCCGGCATCGCGACGTTCCATCAGGTGTGGTTCGTGAAGAGGGGTCGGCTGTTCGAGCGGGTGGACGTGTGCGTCCGCGAACGGGCGTTCGACGACAGGACGGTGCGCCGCCTGCTGCGCTCCGCCGGTCTGCGCCTCGAGCGGGTCTCCGCGCAGGCGGCAATCGATGACAAGCCGATCAGGCAGTTGTATCTGGCATCACGCTGAGCCGCTCCTTCAGGCGAACCCATTCCAGGCCGAATCGCGCGAGGTACTTGCGCAGCCGGTCGGCGTCGTTGGCCACGCGCTTCTGTGCGCGCGAGCGTGCGAACAGCAGTCGGCCGGCGGCTGACAGGCTGGCGGCGTCCCGGCACGCGTTCAGCACATCGTCGAGTTGCACACGGTCGAACCGATCGAGGTCGGCAGCACGGTCGGCCCCGAGGACACGTGTGGTCAGTCGGTCGTCTCCTGCCGGCGGCACAGCACTCCAGGCGGCACGAAGATGGCGCGCCTCGGCCCGCACCTGATCGACGGTGATTCGGCCGCCGGGCGCCAGTGTCGCCAGGCGGGTCACGGCCGCGTTGAGGTCGCGGAAGTTCGCGGGCCACTTCGCGCGGTCGTCGCAGGCGAAGGACAGGAACGCCTCTCGCGCTTCGCGGCTGAACGTGACGACATCGCCGGTGCGGCGCCGGAACTGCTCGAGCTCGTAGTCGAGATTGGGTGCGATGTCCTCGCGCCGGTCGGCGAGGCCCGGCAGCACGAACGTCCAGAGATCGATGCGCGCGAGCAGGTCTTCGCGGAACCGCCCCGTCCGCACGGATTCCTTGAGATCGCGGTTCGTGCCGGCGATCAGCTGGAACTGGCTCGAGACCTCGCGGTCGCCGCCGAGCGGCAGAAACCGCTTCTCCTCGAGGGCGCGCAGGAGCATCGCCTGCTCGTCGAGGCCCAGTTCGGCCACCTCGTCTAGGAACAGCAGGCCGCCATCCGCGCTGAGCAACAGCCCGGGACGATCCCGCAAGGCGCCCGTGAAGGCGCCCTTCACGTGGCCGAACAACGCGGACATCGCGGCATCGCCGCGCAGCGTGGCGCAGTTCACCTCGACGAACGGCCCCGACAACGTGCGACGCGACCGTTTCAGTTCGTAGATCCGGCGGGCGAGGAGCGACTTGCCGGCACCCGTCGGGCCGAGCATCAACACTGGGGCGGTCGAGCGCACGGAAACCTGCTCGATCCGATCGATGAGCGCATTGAACGCGGCGTTGCGCGTGTCGATCCCGGATTTCAGCAGCGACGTGTCGGTGAGCGATTCGTGGGCGAATCGTGACGCGATGCGGTCGTACTTCGAAAGATCGAGATCGATGATGCGGAACGTGCCGGGATCCGCGCCACGGCCTCTCTTCGGCGGCGGGCTGGTCTGAAGCAGGCGCCCGGGAATGTGCCGCGATTCGGTCAGCAGGAAGAGACAGATCTGCGCGACGTGCGAACCGGTCGTGATGTGGACCAGATAGTCCTCCGCGTCCGGGTCGAAGGGATAGGCCCTCACGAAGTCGTGCAGCGCGCCGTAGACCTCCTCGAAGTCCCAAGGGTCGTCGACGTCGTGCGGCCATAACCTGACGTCGGTCTCCGGCGAGACGCGTTGGATGTCGTCACGAACCTGGGCGCCCAGACTGGCGTTTCGCGACGGGTACAGCAGTTCGAACCGGCTGATGAGCAGGTCCTCGTTCTGGCAGGCGGCCACCGTCGGACGCCAGAGGTCCCAACGCCCCGAGCCCGTGCCGCGGTCGAGCGTGGTGCCAAGCAGCCCGATGGCGATGGTGTCTCTCGTGTCCATATACACTAGTATAAGACATATCTCATGAGATACGAAGGAGCCTGTTCGGCCACTGACTCATCAGCGTAGCCAGCACTGGCAAGTTGTTGTGTCTTCAGGTGTTGCTCGTCGGACCCCAGGGATGCGTCCAGGTGGCACCGGACCTGCAATATGTCGGGCAGAGGTCGCGAGCCGGCGTCACGGAGAGCGCGTGGCGCCGGCCGGGGATGGCGCGAGGGCAGGGAGCGGAGGACACCATGGCTAACGCATCGTTGTTTCGCTCGGTGGCCAGTCGGTGGTGGCGGCGGGCGACCACGCGCAACGAAGCGGGCGGCCGGGCCATCGCGCGTGCGCCTCGGCAGATCCTCGCGCAGTACGTCGCGACCGGCTGTCTGAATGCCACCTTCTACGCCGAGGCGAAGACTCAGCTCGACCGGGTACTCGAGACGGCGGCCAGCCTGCCGGTCGAGTTCCTCGCGAAGGCCGCGATCTTCAGCCGCGATCGCGGGCGCATGAAGGACATGCCGGCCCTGCTCATGGCGGTGCTGGCGACCCGGGACACCGCGCTGATGGAACGCGTGTTCGGGCGGGTGATCGACACGCCGCGCATGTTGCGCACGTTCGTTCAGATCGTCCGCTCGGGTGTCACGGGGCGGCGTTCGTTCGGCTCGGCGCCACGCCGGGCCATCCGCACCTGGCTCGATGCACGCAGCGATGGCGCGTTGCTGGCGGCTTCGGTCGGCAACGACCCGTCGCTGGCCGACATCATCCGGATGGTGCACCCGAAGCCGTCCGGGGCGGCGCGGCAGGCGCTCTTCGCGTGGCTGCTGGGCCGCCCGGTCCCGTCGGACGAACTGCCGCCCATCGTGCGGCAGTTCGAAGCCTTCAAAGCCGGCGACCGAGTGGTCGTGCCGGACGTGCCGTTCCAGTTGCTGACGGCCCTCGATCTGGGGCCGGCCGAATGGCGCCAGATCGCGAGGCGCGCGTCGTGGCAGACGACGCGGATGAACCTGAATACGTTCGCCCGCCAGGGGGTGTTCGAAGACCCCGACGTCACCGGCATCGTCGCCGCGCGGCTGGCGGACCCGAAGGCGGTCGCGGCCGCGGGAGTGCTCCCGTACCAGCTCCTGGCCGCGTTCCGGACCGCGGATGGGGCCGTTCCTCGCCGCGTGCGTGGCGCGCTGGAGGATGCCATGGAACTGGCGCTCGCCAACGTGCCTGTGCTCGATGGCCAGGTCTTCGTGTGCCCGGACGTGTCTGGCTCGATGAGTTCCCCGGTGACGGGCCGGCGCGGCAGCGCGACCACGTCGGTTCGTTGCGTAGACGTGGCCGGGCTCGTGGCGGCGGCCGTGCTGCGGAAGAACCCCACCGCCGAAGTCATTCCGTTTGCGAGTGACGTGGTGGATCTGCGGCTCTCGGCGCGGGACTCCGTGATGACCAACGCCGACCGGCTTGCGTCCGTCGTGGGCGGGGGGACGGCGGTGAGCGCCCCGCTGGAGTGGCTGAACGAGCGGCGGGCGACGGGCAACCTGGTCGTGATCGTGTCCGACAACGAGTCGTGGATCGACAGCGGGAGTCTGCGGTCCACGAGCACGATGCGCGAATGGGAGACGTTCCGCCGGCGCAACCCGCTAGCGAAGCTGGTCATGATCGACCTCCAGCCGTCGGCGACGACGCAGGTGGTTGAACGGGAAGACATCCTCAACGTCGGGGGGTTCTCGGATCACGTGTTCGACCTGCTGGCCGACTTCGCGGCCGGCCGACTGGGCAGTGATCACTGGGTGGGCGCGATCGAAGCGATCGCGCTGTGAACAACGGCCGGGCCCGAATGCCCGCGAGACTACACCTGTCCAGTGGCCAACGTCTCGCGTATCCTTGTCGGGCCCGGCCCGCGATTCTGGCCGGCGCGGTGCCGGTCGCAGCGAATGCCTGCGGGAGTACATGGTCTCAGCCGGGTTCAAGTCCCGGCACCTCCCTGAACGGGAGGTGAACTCTCGCACCTTGTTGTCGCTGCGGCCGGCACGGCGCCGGCAGGCAGATGGAGGCCTCAGATGACGTCATCCATGCTGGTGATCGACGGTTCGCGCGGGGAAGGCGGCGGACAGATCCTGCGCACGTCGCTGGCGCTGTCGCTCGTCACCGGTCGTCCGTTCCGCACCGAGCGCATCCGCGCGGGGCGCGCGAAGCCCGGATTGCTCCGCCAGCATCTCACCGCCGTGCAGGCGGCTGCGCAGGTGGGACACGCGCGTGTCGAAGGGGACGTGCTCGGATCGCAGACGCTCGAGTTCGAGCCCGGGCCCGTGTCGGGCGGCGAGTTCCGCTTTGCCGTCGGGTCGGCAGGCAGCGTGACGCTGGTGCTGCAGACGGTGCTGGTGCCGCTGATGCTGGCGCCCGACCCTTCGTCTCTGACGCTGGAAGGCGGCACGCACAATCCCTTCGCACCGCCGTTCGACTTCCTGGCGACGACGTTTCTGCCCATCGCGAATCGGATGGGGCCGCGTGTCGAGGCCAGGCTCGAACGGCACGGGTTCTATCCCGCAGGCGGCGGGCGATTCAACGTGGTAGTGAAGCCGGCTGCTTCACTGGCGCCGATTGACCTGCTCGAACGCCGGGGCGCCGTGACGGTGTCGGTGCGGGCGCTGGTCGCGGACGTGCCCGGCATCGTCGCCAGGCGCGAAATCGCCGCAATCCGTCGGCGACTGAACCCCGCCGAAGACGCCTGCCGCATCGAACAGCTCGAACGCGGCCAGGGCCCAGGCAACGTGGTGCTTATCTCGTTGCAGTCGGACGATGTCTGCGAGGTCGTGTCCGGGTTCGGTGAGCGGGGCGTCACGGCGGAGAACGTGGCCAACCGCGCCGTCGATGAGGCTCGGGCGTACATCGCATCAGGTGTGCCCGTCGGGCAGCATCTCGCGGACCAGTTGCTAGTGCCGCTGGCCGTCGCCGGCGGCGGGACCTTTCGGACGCTCGCGCCGACGCCGCATACGCTGACGAACGCGGAAGTCATCGCGCGGTTTCTTCCCGTGACAGTCCAGATCGAGAAGGAAGGCGATGACGCGCACAGGGTGACGGTCGTGCGGTCAGACAGCGCGCGGGAGGAACGATGAAGACCAGGGATGTTCGACGGCTCGGGTTTCCCGGCGGCGAGTGCGCGGAACTGGCGAAGCGCATCCTCGAGGCGAGCAAGGGCACCGGGCGCGACATGCGGGACGTCAGTGCCGAACTCACGCTCGTTGCGGCGTCGCCGAAGGCCTACATCGAGCACGAGACCTACGGTGAACTCGCGCGGCTGATGGCCGAACGGACGAAGGCGCGCGATCGTTTCGTGCCTCGAGAGGGCAATGCACCGTACCGCGCGTACGGCGACGATCTCGATGCCGGCGCCGTCCAGCAGATGGACAACGCGAGCCGTCTGCCGGTCGCCGTCGCCGGCGCACTCATGCCCGATGCGCACCAGGGCTACGGCCTGCCCATCGGCGGCGTGCTGGCGACCGACAACGCCGTGATTCCGTACGCGGTAGGTGTGGACATCGCGTGCCGCATGAAGATGACGGTGCTCGATCTCGGTCCATCTGCGCTCGACGCGGAGCCCGAGCGCCTCACGCGCGCCATCGAAACCGAGACAAAGTTCGGTGTCGGCGCGGAGTTCAAGGTGCGGCGGCAGCATGCCGTGATGGACGCGGACTGGGCGGTCACGGATGTCACGCGGGGCCTGAAGGACAAAGCCTGGCGTCAGCTCGGCACGAGCGGCAGCGGCAATCACTTCGTCGAGTTCGGCGTCCTCGAGGTTCGCCAT
>CAZJRM010000274.1:0-6239 GCA_964547975.1 uncultured Vicinamibacterales bacterium
CTCGGGCGCGGCCGCCACGGGCGTCGGCGCCGGGGCCGGCACGTCAGCCACGGGTTCCGGCTCTGGCACCTCGGCGGCCACAGATTCCGCGGCGGGGGCGGCAGGTTCGTGCACGTCCGCGACCGGCGCGGCAGGTTCGGCCGCGTGCGGCTCGGGCGCGTGTTCCGCCACGGCGGGCTCGATGACGGGCACGTGCTCGTCGTCGTGAACCGGCACGTGGGTGTCGGGCGCCCCGGACGGATGTTCGGCCGCGGGGACAGCCGGCCTGACGGCCTTCACCAGTCGCGGCGGCGGCAGCGACGGCTTGGGCGGCGGCGGCGGCGGCTCGACCTTCTTGGCCACGCCGGGCTTCTTGACCTTGGCAGCCGCGCCCTCGGCGAAGATGTCCCCGCTCGGCAACGTGACGTTGCGCTTCTTGGCCAGGCGTTCAACGAACTGGCGCGCGACGATTTCTTCGACCGTGCTCGACGCGCTCTTGACCTCGATGCCGTGGTCACGTTTCAGCAACGCGACGATTTCCTGGCTCGTGGTATTGAGCAACTCCGCGATCTTGTAGATCCGAACGGTGGACAACGCTGACCTCGATCGAGTAGATGACCTGCTGCTTCCGTGTTCCTGCGCCTATTCGCCGTCGGCGGCCGGTTCGGCCGGTTCGCCCTCGGCGGCTGCGGCCGTGGCCGCTTCCAGC
Organism: uncultured Vicinamibacterales bacterium; assembly: GCA_964547975.1. Classification (GTDB taxonomy): domain Bacteria; phylum Acidobacteriota; class Vicinamibacteria; order Vicinamibacterales; family JAKQTR01; genus CAYJPV01. Next base: position 689 of record CAZJRM010000274.1, read on the forward strand.
ACCGCATCGATGGTCTCGCCATCGAAGCCCAGGACTTCGAGTCCGGGTTTGCCGGCTTCGACGATCTGCGCGGCGGACGAGAAGCCACCCTGGCGCAGCACCGCCACGACTTCGTCGTGGATGTCGGGCAGGACCAGGTCGCCGCCGGTCTCGGGCACCGCGGTGTCGCCGGCGCCACCCTCGAGATCCAGCAACTGCGCCTCGACTTCCTTGCGCTTCTCTTCTTCGTTCTTGATGTCGATGCGCCAGCCGGTCAGCTTGGCCGCCAGCCGGACATTCTGGCCCTTCTTGCCGATCGCCAGCGACAGCTGCTTGTCCTCGACGACGACCTCCATCACCATGCCCTCGTCGTCGACGATGGTGACCCGCTGCACCTTCGCGGGGCTCAGGGCGTTGGTCACGAACAGGATCGGGTCTTCGGACCATTCCACGATGTCGATCTTCTCGCCGCGCAGTTCACGGATGATCGCCTGCACGCGCGTGCCCTTCATGCCGACGCACGCGCCGACCGGATCGACATCGCGCTCGCGCGAGTAGACCGCGACCTTGGCCCGGTCGCCGGCTTCACGGACCGCGCCCTTGATGAGGACGGTGCCGTCGTAGATCTCCGGGACTTCCTGTTCGAACAGCTTGATGAGCAGGGCCGGGTCCGTGCGCGACAGGACGATCTGCGGGCCCTTCACGCTCTTCTCGACCTTGCGGATGACGGCACGCACGCGGTCGCCGGGCGCGTAACTTTCGGCGCGCGACTGCTCCTTGCGCGGCAGGACGGTCTCGATGCGGCCGACTTCCATGATGATGTCGCCGTTCTCGAACCGCTTGACGGCGCCGGTCACCACCTCGCCGATCCGATCGTTGTACTCGGCGTAGATGTGCTCGCGTTCGGCCTCGCGCACCTTCTGGAAGATGACCTGCTTGGCCGTCTGCGCCGCGATCCGCCCGAACTGGTCCGTGGGCTTGGGGAATTCCATCTCGTCGCCGACTTCGACGCTGTCGGCCACTTCGTCGCCGTAGAGTTCGCGGTAAATGCCCCGGGCTTCGTCGATGGCAATCTCGGTGGCCGGGGTCGTCACGGTTTCGACGACGGTCTTGACGGCGACCAGTTCGACGATGGCGGTGTCGGTGTTGAACCGCGCCTTGAGATTCTCGCCGTCGCGGAACACCTTGCGCGAAGCGGTCAGCACCGCATCTTCGATGGCGGCGATGACGACCTGCGGCTCGATGCCGCGCTCCTTGGCCAACGCCTCGATGGTCTGCTGAACCGGATTGCTGCTGCCTGCCATTTAGAACTCCACTGCCAGCCTGGCGCGCGAGATGAGGGCCAGGGGAACTCGCTTGATCCGTTGCTTGCCGTCCGCCACCAGGACATCGCCGTGGTCGAGGCCCGCCAGCCGCCCTTCGAAGTGCGTCTGTCCCTCGACCGGTTCCGTCACCACGATCTTCGCCAGACACCCCGTGAACCGCACGTAGTCGTCCGCGCCCCGCAACGGGCGGTCCAGCCCCGGCGAGGACACTTCGAGGGTGTAACGGTGATCCACCGCATCCTCGACATCCAGCACCGCGCTGAGATCTTCCGACACGTGCTTGCAGTCGTCGACCGTCACGCCGTCGGCCAACGCGCTGCCGGCCTTGCCCGTGACGACCCCGGCCCCCGGCTTGTCGATGAACACGCGCAGGACCCAGCCGTGAGATTCCGTGCGGAACTGGACGTCGAACAACTCCAGTCCCCGCGAATGCGCCACACGTTCGGCGACCGCCCGGATATGCGCCAGCCGGGTCGCCTCGATGTCCTTCCCTGCCACGCTGCCTCCCCTGAAACGAAAAAAGTGGGCTTCGAGCCCACTTCAGCAGTTCCAGATGGGACTTCAGAAGCAGTTCAGTATATCACTCGATTTCAACCCCGGGCAACGGCCGGACCACCAGGTCGTAGTCACGGGCCCCTTCGACGACCCCGTCCACGATGTCGCCCGGCCGGCAGCGCTCGGGGTCCGCGTCCGTCAGGTAGACGCACGAGTCGATGTCCGGCGCCTGGCCCTCGAGGCGGCCCCGCAGGACCAGGCCGTGCTCCGGCGACGGGCCGTCCACCAGCACCCGCACACGTTCACCCTTCCGTTCACGCTGCTTCCGGCGCACGATTCGACGCTGGGCCGCCATCAGGGCGTTGCGCCGCCGGGTCTTCACTCGCGCGGGCACATCGTCGGTCCGCGTGTAGGCGGAGGTGCCTTCTTCGTGCGAGTAGGTGAACACCCCGACGTGGTCGAACTCGATCTCCCTGACGAAAGCCAGCAGTTCGGCGAACTCGTCCTCGGTCTCCCCCGGGAAGCCGACGATGAAGGTCGTGCGGAGGGTCACACCGGGAACCCGGGTGCGGATGCGGTCGAGCAGCTTGCGGTAGGTCGCGCCGCTCCCGGGCCGCTTCATGCGCTTGAGGACCGACGCCGACGCGTGCTGCAAGGGCAGGTCGACGTACCGGCAGACCTTGGCGCACTCGGCCATCGCGTCGAGGACGTCGTTCGTGATGGTCGTGGGATAGAGGTAGAGCAGCCGGATCCACTCGAGGCCCGGCACCTCGTTCAGGGCGCGCAACAGGCGGCCGAGGGCCCCGCGTTCCCCGCGATCGACCCCGTAGAAGGTCGTGTCCTGCGAGATGAGCAGGAGTTCCTTGACGCCGCGGGAGGCCAGCGCCCTGGCTTCCGCCACGATGGAGTCGGCCGTGCGGCTGCGGTAGTGCCCGCGCAGCGTCGGGATGATGCAGAACGCGCACGTGTAGTCGCACCCCTCCGCCACTTTGACGTACGCGAAGTGTTTCGGGGTGACCAGCGTGCGTGGCGTGTCGGCGTCGTACAGATACTCGGGCAGAGGCGCCTGTTCCACGCCGGCCTCGACGCGGGACCGGAAGAGCGTGACCGGCACGGCGGCAGAGGCCGCCGGTGCCGCGCCCGAAATCGCGCTGACAATCGCCGGGACCTCGCCCGTCCCCAGCACGGCGTCAATCTCTCCAATCTGGGCCCGGAGGTCGTCCCGATAGCGTTGGGCGAGGCACCCGGTCACGACCAGGCGCTTGCAGGCGCCGTGTTTCTTCAGTTCGGCCATCTCCAGGATGGCGTCCACCGACTCCTGCTTGGCCGAGTCGATGAAGGCACACGTGTTCACCACGAGGACGTCAGCGTCGGCGGCGTCCGGCGTGATGACGTGCCCGGCCTGCTCGACGAGGCCGATCATGACCTCGGAATCGACCAGGTTCTTGGGGCATCCGAGAGAGACGAATCCGATCTTCATGGGGGTTGGGGGTTGGGGATTCGGGATTGGTCGAGAGACCGGATGCGGGGATTGGCTGTCGCCAATCCCCAATCCCCAATCCCCAATCCCCAATCCCCAATCCCCAATCCCTAGTCCCTACGGATACAGCCGATACAACATACGCGCGTACGGAATCGCCTCGCGCAGGTGGTCGAGTCCGCAGATCCAGCTGACCACGCGCTCGATGCCCATCCCGAAGCCGCCGTGCGGCACGCCGCCGAACTTCCGGAGGTCGAGATACCACTCGAATGCCTCTGGCGGAAGGTCGTGTTCCTTGATGCGCTTCATGAGCAGCGCGTAGCTCGCAATCCGCTGGCTGCCGCCGATGATTTCGCCGTAACCTTCCGGCGCGAGCACGTCCACGCACAGCGCCACGTCCGGCCGGCCGGGATCGGGCTCCATGTAGAACGCCTTCACCTGCGACGGGTAGCGGTGCACGCACACCGGACGATCGAACGACGATGAGATCAACGTCTCGTCCGGCGCGCCGAAATCGCCGCCCCACTCGAACGGCTGGCCCTTTTCGTTCAGCATCTTGACCGCATCGTCGTAGCTGATGCGGGGGAAGGGCTTCTTCACCTGTTCGAGTTTCGAGAGGTCGCGCGAGAGTTTCGTCAGCTCGAGGCGGCGCTTGGCCAGCACCCGTTCGACGACCGACACGACCAGGTCTTCCGCGAGTTCCATGACGTCGTCCAGCGTCGCCCAGGCGACTTCGGGTTCGACCATCCAGAACTCGGTCAGGTGCCGGCGCGTCTTCGACTTCTCGGCGCGGAACGTCGGGCCGAAGCAGTACACGCGGCCGAGCGCCATGGCGTTGGCTTCGTTGTACAGCTGGCCGCTCTGCGTGAGGTAGGCCGTCTCGTCGTCGAAGTACTTCACCGGGAAGAGCGTGGTCGTGCCTTCGCAGGCCGCCGGCGTGAAGATCGGGCCGTCGGCCAGCGTGAAGCCGCGGTCGTCGAAGAACGCGCGGACGGCCGCGATGACCTCCGCGCGCACGCGCAGGATGGCGTGCTGCCGCTCGGTGCGAATCCAGAGGTGCCGGCGGTCCATCAGGTAGTCGACGCCGTGTTCTTTCGGCGTGATGGGGTAGTCCTCGGCCACGCTGACAATCTCGAGCGTGTCGGCGTCGACTTCGTAGCCGCCAGGCGCCCGCGTGTCGGCGCGCACCGTGCCCGACACGATCAGTGCCGATTCCTGCGTCAGGTGATCGGCCGCCTTGAAGACGTCTTCGCTGACCGCCGACTTCGACATGACCGCCTGGATGAACCCGCTGCCGTCACGGATGGTGAGGAAGTGGATCTTCCCGCTCGAACGGCGATTGTGCAGCCATCCCCGGAGGATGACGCGCTGCCCTTCGTGCCGGGAGATGTCTTCGATGTAGACGATGGTGCCTTGATGTGTCATGACCCACTCCGTTCATCCGCTTCGAACCGCATCCGGGCCTGGCGCGCCCGTTCGAGCATCGCCGGCGCGGGCCCGCCGCGCGCCGCCACTTCGAGCATCAGGACGCCTTCGTAGCCCACCTTCTGCAGGCCCGTCAGGGCGGCCGGCCAGTCGATCGTGCCGTCGAACGGCGCCAGGTGTTCGTCGCTCGCGCCGTGGTTGTCGTGCACGTGCGTCGCGATCAGCGCGTCGCCCATGGTGTCGATCGCGTCACCGACGCCGTCCATCAGGTGCGCGTGGCCGAAGTCCAGGCAGGCGCCGAGCGTCGGCAGATCCAGTTCGTCGTCGAGCAGCGCCATGATGGACTCGGGCGTCGACATCGCCGCCGGGATGTTTTCCAGCGCCACCCGCACGCCCACGGCGTCGGCGGCCTCGGCAATCTCCGTGAGGCTGCGCCGCAAGGCATCCCGGCTGTTGCCGGTCGGCGACGTCAGCAGGACGTCGGGCAGCCCGAGATGCACGACCAGCACCTGGACCGGCGTCCTCGCCGCGAGGGCGAGAGCCCGTGTCGCTTCGTCCACCGCCCGTTGCCGCATGGCCCGGTCGGGCGATGCGTTCGAGAACGGCGCGCCCCACTTGCCGTTGACGACGGCCTCGGTTACCGGCGCGTGAATCGAGTGCAGGCGCAGGCCAGTGTCGCCGAGCCAGGCGGCGAACTCGTCGAGCGCGTTCCCGTCGTGGTAGTCGAGGTGCGTGCGGGTGGCGACGAGTTCAATGGTGTCGAACCCGGCCGAGACGAACGTCTCCAGGTGCGCCTTCGTCAGGCGCTCGCCGTGATACAGCTGTGTCGACACTCCGAACCGCACCG
>CAZJRM010000275.1:0-6211 GCA_964547975.1 uncultured Vicinamibacterales bacterium
TGAGCGCCTACATCCTCGTCTTCGGCCACCGGTACTTCGCCGTCACGGGAGACGATGGGGCCTACCGGATCGACCGGATCCCGCCGGGCACGTACACGCTGGTCCTGTGGTTCGAAGGCAACACGCGAGAGACACGCACGGTGACGGTCTCTCCCGGCGACCCCGCGGACGCCGACTTCGTGGTCCGATAAGCTGCCGTGCCGCGCCTCATGCCCCTCCGTTCGCTGACCAACCGGATCTTCGCGGCCACGGCCCTGCTGGTGGTGTTCGCCGTCGGGTTCACCGCGGTGTTCGTCACCGACCGCGTGACCGCCGAAGCTGAAGCGGAAGTCCGGCGCGGCCTGTCGGAGTCTGCCGGTGCCGTCGAGCGGCGGGCTGAGACGCTGTCCGACACGTACGTCCTGCTCGCGCGCCTGGTCGCCGATCTGCCCCGCCTCAAAGCCGCGATGGCCACCGGGGATGCCCCCACGGTCCAGCCGGTCGCGGAGGAGTACCTGGACGCACTGCACCAGGCCTCGCTCGTGGCCGTCACCGATACGACAGGGCGGATGCTGGCCATCGCCGGGCCCGGCGCCGGCCCGGGGACCGACGCGGCCCGCTGGCCCGCGGTAGCCGCGGCGATCTCGGGCACGGTCGGCGTCACCTACGAATCGCACGCCTCGGGCATCCTGCAGATTGTCAGCGTCCCGGTCACCCTGGGACGCGAGGCCCCGGAGCTCGCGGGATCGTTGAGCGTCGGCTTCCTGCTCGACACCGAGCTGGCGGCCGAGTTCAAGGCGCTGACGGGCAGTGAGATCTCCTTCGGTCTCGCCGGACGGATCAGCGCGTCGACGCTGCCCGCCTCCCACTGGGCGTCACTCGACGCGAGCCTGTCGGCTGGCGGCACCGCCAGCTTCGCGATTGACGGCAACGAGTACCTGGCTCTCGCGCAGCCGGTTCGCCCTCCCGGCGGCGCCGCGACCGCCGGCATGGCTCCGGCCGTCGTCGTGGCGCGGTCCCGCACCGAACGCCTGCGCTTCCTCCGGACCATCCAGACGGTGACGCTCATCACCGTCCTCGCCGCGGTGCTGGCCGCCACGGTCCTCAGCTACGCCGTGGCGCGAACGGTCACCCGCCCACTGGCGGCCCTGACACGGGGCATGCGTGACGTCGCCGCCACCGGCGACCTGACACGCACCGTTCCGGTCCGCTCCGGCGCCTGGGACGACGAAGACGCCACCGTCCTCGCCGGCACGTTCAACACCCTCATCGAGTCGATTGCGCGCTTCGAACGAGAAGCGACGCAGCGCGAGCGCCTCTCGGCCCTGGGCCGGCTGTCGAGCGTCATCGCGCACGAAATCAGAAACCCCCTCATGATCATCAAGGCGTCGGTCCGCGCGCTTCGGAATCCCGCAGCGGCACCCGCCCTCGTCTCCGAAGCCGCCGCGGACATCGACGGCGAAGTCCAGCGCCTCAACCGGCTCGTGGACGACGTGCTCGACTTCGCGAAACCCATCCGCTTCGAATGGCAGCCGACCGACATCAACACGCTGTGCAACCAGGCGGCGGCCGCGGTGCGCGTGACCGAACCGGGAATGCCGGTTGGCGTCGCGCTGGCGCCCGATCTGCCGCCGATCATCACTGACGGCGAACGCCTGCGGGCCGTGCTGGTCAACGCGCTGACCAACGCCTGCCAGTCCGTCAGGAGGGCCAGGGGGAATGAGCCGGCTGACGACGCCGAGCCCCCCCCGGTGGTGCTGACGACCGAACCCGCGGGCGACGGCGGGGTCCGCGTGTTCGTCCGGGACCGCGGCGTGGGAATCGATCCCATCCTGCTCCCGAGAGTGTTCGACCCCTTCGTGACGACGCGGCGGGGCGGCACCGGACTTGGCCTGGCGATTGCGAAGAACGTGGTGGAAGGGCTGGGCGGGACCATTTCGCTTCGGAACCGGCCCGACGGCGGCGCGGAGGTGGAAGTACGCCTCCGACCTCAGGGGACGGAATGATGACCACACACGGTTCGGTGCTGCTCGTCGACGACGAAGAGAAGATTCTCAAGACACTCGGGCGCGCGCTGCGCGCGGAGGGCCACGACGTCGCAGACACGCCGTGCGGGCGTACGGCGCTGCGCATGCTGGGATCGCGCCCGTTCGACGTACTGGTGGTCGACAACGTGATGCCCGAGATGACAGGGCTCGAACTCATTCGCGAACTGGTCGCCTCGACGCCGGAGGGCGAACGGCCGCAGATGATCATGATGACGGCCCACGCCACGGTCGAGAGCGCCATCGAGGCCATGAAACTCGGGGCCGTGGATTACCTGCAGAAGCCGTTCGAAATCGACGAACTGCTGGTCGTCGTCCAGAGGGCCGCCGAGTTGCAGCGCCTGCGGACGCAGCACCGCTACCTGCTCGCCGAACGCGACGAAGACTTCAACCACTACGGCATCGTCGGGCGCAGCCAGGCGATCCAGCAGGTCATCAAGACGGCCGAAATGGTGGCGAGAAGCCGCAGCACGGTGCTCGTCACCGGGGAAACGGGCACGGGGAAAGAACTGGTCGCGAGGGCCATCCACGACCGCAGCGCCCAGCGCGACATGCCGCTCATCAAGGTGAACTGCGCGGCGATTCCCGACACGCTCATCGAATCGGAACTCTTCGGTCACACGCGCGGGGCCTTCACCGGTGCGGCCGCCAACAAGAAGGGCAAGTTCGCCCTCGCCGACGGCGGCACCATCTTCCTCGACGAAATCGCCACGCTGGGCCAGGCCGTCCAGGCCAAACTGCTCCGCGTGCTTCAGGAACGGGAATTCGAACCGCTCGGATCCGAACGGTCCGTCAAGGTCGACGTGCGGGTCGTCGCCGCGACCAATCGGGACCTTCGGCAGATGGCCGCGGCAGGCACGTTTCAGGAAGACCTGTTCTACCGCCTCAACGTCATCCCGATCGCCATCCCGCCGCTGCGCGAGCGGCCCGACGACATCGGGCTGCTGGCGGAACACTTCGTCCGCAAGCACGCCCAGCGGATCGGGCGGCACATCGACCGGATCGCGGATGGGGCGATGACGGTCCTGAAGCAGTATCACTGGCCCGGCAACGTCCGCGAACTCGAGAACACGATCGAACGGGCCGTCGTGTTGTCGACGGGCCCGGTCATCACCGCCGAGACGATTACCGGTCTGGCTCCGGTGCCAGCGGCGGGCCAGGGGCTGCCCTCGCTGAACCTCCACGCGAACGTCGAATGGGCGGAGCAGACGACCGTGAAACGTGCGCTCGAAGGGGCGCGCGGCGTCAAGAAGGACGCGGCGGAACTCATGGGCATCAGCCAGCGCGCGCTCAGTTACTACCTCGCGAAGTACCGCATCGACTGACACGCCGCGCCTGCGCTTACGCGGCGCGTAATTCGTTTCGCGGATCGTACGCTATTCCCTGTCCCCTTTCCCTAGCCCCTATCGCCTATTCCCTGTTCCCTTTCCCTTTCCCTGTCCCCTGCGCCCGTGTCCCAGCCGGTACGCAAGTTGCTCTCTCGTCCCCGGGTATCACCAATGAACGCATCGGCACACGGGCACGCGCCTCGCCGGACGTTCGTTTGACGGGAGGACGCATGACTCGACGTGCACTTGCAACGGTGGCCCTGCTGCTGGCGGCGACGCTGGCGACGGCGGGGTGCGACCAGAAGCTGTCCGACATCGGCGGACCGACACCGAACCTCGAACCGACCTTCGCCAGTATTCAGCGCGACATCTTCAGCGCCACCGATTCATCGGGTCGCACCTCGTGCGTGACCTGCCACACGGACCAGGGGCGTACGCCCGCGGCCGGCCTCGTCCTGCTGGAGGGCCGCGCGTACGGCGCGCTGGTCGGCGTGGCGTCGACGCGCAAGCCCGGGGCGACGCGTGTGACCGCGGGAGACCCGAACGCGAGTTTCCTCATGGACAAGCTCACGGGCGGCGCCGGTCTGGTCGGCAACCGCATGCCCCTCAACGGGCCCTACCTGACCGACGGGCAGATTCGCATCATCAGGCGCTGGATCGAACTCGGCGCCAGGAACGACTAGGAGTTCACCGTGACGTCTCGCACTCTCGCTTCCGCGTTCGTGTTCCTTCTGGCCCTCGCGGGCGCCTCGGCCGCCGTGGCGCAGTCGGCGGCACCGGTCGCCGCGCAAGCCACCGCGCCCGACGACGATCCGGATCTCGACGTCAATCTCGCGCAGCCCGACTTCGCCCTGTCCACGCTCCCGACGACGCTGCGGCTGCCGAAGTTCAAGATGGTCTACCGCATGACGCACCGCTTCTACGAACCGGTGAAGGACGCGGGGCTGGGCGGGGTCTTCGGTCTCGACTCGGGCGCGATGGTCGGCCTCGAGATGCGCGTGGGGCTGTGGACGGGATGGCAGGCCTCGTTCTACCGCACGAGCGACAAGACCATTCAGCTCTCGACGCAATACGACCTCGTCAAGCAGGGCCGCCTGCCCATCGGCATCGCGGCCTTCGCGAGCACGGAGGGCACCGACAACTTCCAGGAGAGCTACACCCCGGCTGTCGGCGCGGTGTTCTCCCGCGAGGTGGGCACGCGCGCGGCGCTCTACGTCGAGCCGGTCTGGGTGAACAACAGCAACCCGGCGCCCAAGGCGCTCGTTGACGACAACTCGACGTGGCTGCTCGGCGTGGGCGCGCGCCTTCGCGTGCTCGACTCGACGTATCTCGTCGCCGAACTCCTCCCGCGCGTGAGCGGGTACGGGCCGGGCACCACGCAGGCCTCCTTCGGCATCGAGAAACGCGCCGGCGGCCATCTCTTCCAGTTGACGTTCTCCAACAGCACGGGAACGACGTGGGGGCAGATGGCGCGCGGCGGCCCGGACGGTAACCACTGGGTGATGGGCTTCAACCTCGTTCGAAAGTTCTACTGACATGACAACCTGGCTCGCTGACCTGTGCGCGGGGTGGTCGGCCTTCTACGGCACCCACTCCAGCGTCGCGGGAGCCATCCGGTTCCTGCACCTGGCCGGACTCATGATTGGCGGCGGCACCGCGCTGGCCGCCGATCGCCTGGTCCTCGCGGCACGCGGAACGGCCGAAGGACGGCAGCGGCTTCTCACCGTGCTGGCCGAGGCGCACCGCGTCGTGCTCCCCTGCCTGGCGCTCATCGGGGTCACCGGCGTGCTCCTCTTCGCCGCGGACGTCGAGACGTTCATGGCCTCGTCGACCTACGCGGCCAAGATGGTCACGGTCGGGGTCCTGTTCGCCAACGGCGGCGCGTTGCAGCAGGCCGAGAAGGCGATCCGCCTGACCGGATCGGAACGGGCGTGGCGGGTACTCGTCTTCACCGCGTGGGTGAGTTCGGCCGCCTGGCTGATCGCGCTGCTGCTGGGAGTGTGGTTGTCGTTCGCCGCCTGACGGCGTGCCTTCGCGGGGAGTGGTTCGATGTCCGATTGTCCCGGGTGTTCGACGTGTACGAGATTCGAAGCAGGACCGCGGGAACCCGGCCGGCGCGCGTTCGTCACGCGCGCGGTGCCGACGCTGCTGGCGGCCGCCGGCTTGGCGTGGTCCGGGCGTCCGCTCGACGCCCTGGCGGCGACGGTGGTCGATGCCGCCGCGCTGCCGGCCGGTGAACGGGCGTTCCCCATTCCCGCCGGCGATGCGGTGCTCGTGGATCGCGACAGCGCGATCATCCTGGTGCGGCGCGGCGGCCAGGTCTTCGCGTTCGCGCGAGCCTGCCCTCACGAGCAGGCGGACCTGCGCTGGCGGGACGCGGACGGACGTTTCCAGTGTCCCCGCCACGAGTCGAAGTTTCAGCCGGACGGCACGCGGCTGTCGGGCCGCGCCACGCGCCACATGGACCGCCTGCCGGTCCGCAGGGACGGAACGACGATCGTCGTGGACCCGTCGTCTCCGATTCGTTCCGATCAACAGGGCGCGGCGTGGGCGGCCGCGGTGATCACCGTCTAGTCAGCTGTTCCCAGAGGGTGCGGGCCGCGCGATCGTCGGGCCGCAGCCGGAGCGCCTGCTCCGCTTCGGCGCGCGCCGCATCGAGGCGGCCCGCATCCGCGAGTGCGACCGCCAGGTGGAGGTGCGCGCTGGACCGGGACGGGTCGAGGCGTACGGCCGTTTCGAAGGCGGCAAGGGCCTCGGCCCCTCGGCCCTGCCGCCCGAAGATGACGCCAAGGTGTTCGTGGGCGACGCCGAAGTCCGGCGCGCGCCGGACCGCCTCGCGCAGCCACCGTTCCGCCAGCG
>CAZJRM010000276.1:0-3692 GCA_964547975.1 uncultured Vicinamibacterales bacterium
CCGGCAACACGATCTCGATGGACGTGTTCGGCCCCGTGGCCGACAACGCCAACGGTATCGGTGAGATGGGGTACGACCCCGAGGCCATGGAAGCGACCAAGAAGGGCAGCTACAAACGCGCCCGCCAGATCCTCGCGGACCTCGACGCCGTCGGCAACACGACGAAGGCCGAGACGAAGGGCATCGCGATCGGGTCGGCGGTCATCGCGGCCGTCTCGCTGTTCTCGAGCTTCATTGCCGTCATCGCGGTCGGCAGCGAAGACAAGATCGGCCAGATGACCGTGGCGCAGTTCACGACGGAAGCCGGCCGGATCACCGTGGCCGAACCTGTCGTGTTCGTCGGCTTCCTGATCGGCGGCGCCGTGCCGTTCCTCTTCTCGAGCATGCTGCTCCGCGCGGTCAGCCGCGCGGCGTTCTACATCGTGAAGGAATGCCGCATCCAGTTCCGCGACATGGAGATCTGGCAGGGCACCAAGAAGCCGGACTACGGCCGCGTCGTGGACATCTGCACCGCGACCGCGCAGAAGGAACTGATCGGGCCGGGATTCCTGGCCATCGGCATGCCGATCCTCGTCGGCTTCCTGCTCGGGCCGTACGCCCTCGGCGGGTTCCTCGCGGGGACGATCCTCGTCGGCCAGCTGCTCGCGGTGTTCATGTCGAACGCCGGCGGTGCGTGGGACAACGCCAAGAAGCTCGTCGAAGACGGCATCTACGGCGGCAAGGGATCCGAGGCGCACAAGGCCGCGGTGACGGGTGACACGGTCGGCGACCCGCTGAAGGACACGGCGGGCCCGGCGGTCAACCCGCTCATCAAGGTCATGAACATGGTGTCGTTGCTGACGCTCGGCCTGGTGCTGCAGTACAACCTGGCCGGCGCGCATCCGGCGGGCGTCGAAGTCGGCGGCAAGCTTGTCGGGGCGTTCGTGGTGCTGGTCTGCGCGGCGGCCATCGGCTGGGCCGTGTGGAAGAGCAAGCAGGAAGCCGGCGACATCACCGCCGAGATCGAGCAGTAGCCGTTATTCGACTTCCGGGGCGGGACCGCGCAGGGCGGTCTCGCTCCGGATCTCCCACTCCGTCGATCCCGCCGTCAGCAGCACCATTCCCAGCCCGCCCAGCGTCAGCACGAGAATCGAACGCAGGATGAGCAGCGTGAGGCCGAAGGTCACGTCCTGCTGATCCGAGATGACCGTGACCAGGTAGAGTTCGCGGGTGTTCTCGGGCGTGATCGTGCTGAGATGCCGCGGCGCCGGCGTCATCGCGCGCGCGGCCCGCACGAGCGGCTGGTCGAAGACGTGGGCGTCGCTGCCGCGCCGGCCGAACTGCCGTCCCGAGTAGATGACGTAGCCGGTCGACACAGAGACGAGAATGATGCCGCCGATGAGGCTGCGCCGGCACCGGCCGCGCAGGGCCGACCAGGCGAACCGCGGCTTCACGCGACGTACCCCAGCACCGCGATGTAATGGCAGACGCTGCCCGCCAGCACGAACAGGTGCCAGATGGCGTGGCTGAACCGCAGGCGTTCCCACGAGAAGAAGATGACGCCCGCCGTGTAGGCCAGGCCACCCGCGACCAGCCAGCGGATGGCGCCGGCCGGTACATCCCGCACGAGCGGCCCGACGGCGACCAGCACCAGCCATCCCATCAGGATGTAGATCGTCGTCGACACGATGGGCCAGCGCGGGCCGAGGACGGCCTTGGCCGTGATGCCCACGATGGCCAGCCCCCAGGTCACGCCGAACAGCGACCAGCCCCACGGCCCGCGAAGCGACACCAGCACGAACGGTGTGTACGTGCCGGCAATCAGCAGGTAGATCGCGGCGTGGTCGAGCCGGCGCAGCACGGTGACGGCACGCGTGCGGGCGAGGGCGTGGTACAGGGTCGACGCGAGGTACAACGCGACGAGCGTGGAGCCGTAGACGGCGCACGACACCACGATCCAGGGATCGCCGCCGGTGGCGGCGGCCACCAGCAGCACCACGAGGCCGGCGATGCTCAGCGCGAGGCCGACGCCATGGGTGATGCTGTTCGCGATTTCTTCGCCGACCGTCTGGATACGCGTAGACCCTCCTCGGTGTGGCCCCTATTCTGACGGAAAGGGCCGGGATACGTCCAGAACGTGGAGAGAGGCGAGAAGGTCTAATCTTCGACCATACACATAAGTGAATTGAGATTTAGCTTATGCATCTCGCGTTTTGATGTTAATATCTTGAGAATTAGTTTTATGTGACGCACTTGTAAGGAGAATCGCAGATGGACAAGACGCCGCTTCGTGACTTCCTCGAGATCCCCTACGACCAGTTGGAAGAGCTCAATCTGAGAGCGAAGAAGCAGCGTCTCGATCGGGTATCCGCCGATGTCATCCGGGAAGAGCGTCAGAAGTACCTGGCTGACGAGAAGCGGATCAAGGCGGTAACGGTGTGCTTCACGGACCTCGAAGGCCGGATGCACATGCTCGACTACGACAAGAAGTTCCTGTTGAAGTCGGCGGACAACCTGACGTTCGACGGGTCGTCGATCCGGGGGTTCTCCCAGCAGGCCGAATCCGATCTGCGCCTCGGCATCGACTGGTCGGCGTTCTACTGGCTGCCGGCCGACGTCTTCGGGCCGGGCAAGGTGCTGGTGTTCGGCGAGGTCGAAGAGCGTGACGGGACGCCGTACCACGCCGACATGCGGAGCCGTCTGAAGCTGTTCAGCGAAGAGTTGTTCGCGAAGGACGGGACCATCGCCCAGGCGTCGAACGAGATCGAAGGATTCCTCTTCAGGGGCAAGGACGTCGAGCGTCAGTACGCGGACGTGGGGCGGTTCGAGTTCATCTCGACCGGCGGGTACTACCACTCGCTGCCCGGCGATGCCCTCCGGCGTTTCATCGACGCCGCCGCGGAGACGCAGCGTGCCCTCGGATTCGCGAACGAGAAGGACCACCCCGAGGTGGCGCCGTCACAGTTCGAAATGAACTACTCGTACACCGAGGCGTGTATTGCCGCCGACCAGGTGCAGCTCTACAAGCTCATCTGCCGACAGGTGGCCGCGCAGCTCGACATGACGGCGAGTTTCCTGCCGAAGCCCGTCACCGGCGTGAACGGGAGCGGCATGCACACCAACCTGTCGCTCACGCGCGGCGGAGTGAACCTCTTCTGGGACGCCAACGGCAAGGACCGGATTTCGGCGGCCGGCTGGAGCTTCATCAACCGCATTCTGGCAAGCGCCAACGACATCTGCCTGATCCTGAACTCGAGCGTGAACTCGTACCGCCGGCTCGACCCGCACTTCGAAGCACCGAACCAGATCAAGGTATCGGCCATCGACCGCGGCTCAATGGTGCGGATTCCTCTCGGCAACGAGAAGTCGGCCCGCATCGAGGTCCGCTCGATCGCGCCGGACGCGAATCCGTACATGGCCATCTACGCGCTGTTGCGCACGGGCATCGAAGGCGCGCTGCCCGAAGAGGCCGAGTCCGACAGCAAGCGGCCGCGGACCAAGTTCCTGCCCGACAACATCTACGACGCCATCCGCCACTTCAAGGGCAGCGAATTCGTCGGCTCGCTGTTGGGCGAGAGCGTCCAGGCCAAGTTCGCCGAGGTCAAGCAGATGTCCGCCGACCGGTGCCCCAAGGCCCTCGGCGCGCAGATCAAGACCGCCGAGGTGCAGTTCCACCACGAGGTCACCAACCAGTACTTGTGGAGCCGGTTCTA
>CAZJRM010000276.1:3792-6204 GCA_964547975.1 uncultured Vicinamibacterales bacterium
TAGTAGCATTCCCTCCATGCCGACCCGACGCGACCTGCTCAAGTGCGCCACCCTCGCCACCTTCGCGCCCCTGCTCGCAGATCCCGCCTCGGCCCGGACGCGAACGGTTCAGGCCGGTCCGGTCCCGGCCACGCCGGTCAAGCCGCCGCGACTGAAGGCCGGCGACACCGTCGGCCTCGTGATCCCCTCGTCTGCGCAGTGGGATCCCACCGGCATCGACGTGCTCATGGAATCCCTGTCCGTGCTCGGCCTGAAGGGCAAACTCGGCGCGCACGTCTTCGACCGGCGCGGCTACTTCGCCGGCCGCGATGAAGATCGCGCGGCCGACCTCAACGCCATGTTTGCCGACCCCGCGGTCAACGCCGTGCACTGCGTTCGCGGCGGGTGGGGCGCGGCGCGCCTGCTTCCCCTCCTCGACTGGGCGATGATCGCGAAACACCCGAAGATCCTCCTCGGGTACAGCGACATCACGGCGCTCCTCCTGTCGTTCTACGCGAAGGCCGGCTTCGTGACGTTCCACGGGCCCATGAGCGGCTCGACGTGGAACGCCTTCAATCTCGACTGGATGAAACGGGTGCTCTGGAACGGCGAGGCGGCCGTTTTCGCGAACCAGAAGGAGACCGACGACACGCTCGTGCCCGTCCTCAATCGCACGCGGACCATCACGCCAGGCAAGGCCCGCGGCCGCCTGCTCGGCGGCAACCTCACGGTCCTCACGACCATCATCGGGTCGGGGTACCTGCCCGACTTCAAGGACTGCGTCCTCTTCCTCGAAGACGTCGAGGAGCAGCCCTACAGCGTCGATCGGATGTTCACGCAGTTGCGGCTGGCCGGCATCCTCAAGTCCGCGAGGGGCGTCGTCTGGGGCACGTGCGACAAGTGTACGCCCGGCTCAGGATACGGGTCGCTCACCATCCTCGACATCCTGAACGACCACCTGAAACCGCTCGGCGTGCCGGTCTTCTCGGGCGCCATGATTGGCCACGTCGACCGCCAGTTCACGCTCCCGCTCGGCGTCCAGGTCGAACTCGACGCCGACGCCGGCACGATCACCATGCTGGAGAGCGCCGTCAGCTGAACGTGCGATACTGGGCGTGCGCCGCCTCAAAGGAGCCCGTCCGTGACCACGTTCAGAACGCTGGCCGCCGCCATCCTCGCGGGGTTCGTCGCCGCACCGCTGTTCGCCCAGGTCGTGACCGGCGCGGCGGGTACGATCACGGCGCCGCCGTCGCCGCTCGAACACCAGCGCGTGAATCCGCCGCTGCGCCCCGGAGACGTGCTCATCGACGACATGATCTTCGACGGCGCCCGCTTCGGCACGATGCCGGGGCCCGCCGGCGCCAACAACGCTTCGTACTCCGCGAGGCCCTGGGAGTTCGGCATCGTGCCGATCGTCTTCGATGCCGAGATCATCCCCGATCAGAAGACCGTGTTCTTCGAGGCCTGCCGGTGGTGGGAGTCCGCCGGCGTGACCTGCGTCGAACGCACCAACGAGCCGCTCTACGTGCGGGTGCAGAAGTGGGACGACGGCTGTTACAGCTACGTCGGCATGATGACGTGGGCCGGCCAGGCGCTCAATCTGGGCACGGGGTGCTGGGGCAAGGGCACCATTGCCCACGAACTCGGCCACGCCTTCGGCCTCATCCACGAACACCAGCGATCGGATCGCGACACGTACGTCACGATCAACTACGACCAGATCCAGGACGGCGAAGCGCACAACTTCACGAAGATCGTCACCTCCCGGCTGTGGACCGAGTACGACTTCGGGTCGATCATGCACTACGGGAAGTCGGCGTTCGCCAAGGTCAACGGAGCCGAGACCATCTCGCCGAAGCCGGGATACACCACCGCCACCATGGGACAACGGTCGGCCATCAGCGCCAGCGACATGCTGACGATGACGTCGATCTACAACCTGCCGCCGGCGATCTACCGCACGTACACCGCGCGGCCGCGGCAGTTCCAGTTGGGGCGCGATGAAGCCCTCGGCGCCATGGCCGCCATCAACGCGTACTACATCGCACCCGGCGGCCTGAACCGTTCCAACGGCCTGTCGCTCAACGCCAAGCCCGACTTCCTCGGCCTCGCCGCGTGGTTCTTCGACGTCTACGTGAACACGCGCTTCGCGGGGTACGACCTGATCGAGGCCCGGTACAACGTGATGGCCAACATCACGCAGAGCGAGGAGTGGCGTTTCAAGCACCCGGGCCTCGCGCCGGCCGCGCCGTTTGCCATCGGGAACGCGCTGCCGTTCGACCGCACGGAGCTACTGGCGGTCCTCGAACGTCTCGACAAGTACTACTCGTCGCCTGAAGGGCTGCAGCGGCCCGAGGGCATGTCGCTCAACGGGCAGCCGGACTTCCTCAGCGTGGCCGCCTGGGTCGCCGACGTGTACATGGGCAAACGCCT
>CAZJRM010000277.1:0-6147 GCA_964547975.1 uncultured Vicinamibacterales bacterium
CGAGTCGAGCAGGGTACCGTCGATGTCGATGGCGACGAGACGAATCGGCATGGTGAATCCCAGCGTACTGTAGAATTCACCGCAGCATCACCCCGCCCTCACGACTTGTCACGGACCAGGAGCGTAGAGTCGGCTGCGGAGGTGCGAATGGCGGGCTTCCAGGGACGGCATGTCGTCGCGGCGGTCCTCTGCGGCGTCGTCGCGGTGGCGGCGTCCTCCGCCCCGGTGTCCTGCTCGGCGCTCTTCGCCAGGGCGTCGGCCCGGGACGTCTTCACGGCGTGGGTCAACGGAGACGTCGACCAGGTGGTCGGCGAGTTGGCCGCGCGGGGCGCGAGCAGGGAAGCGCAGTTCAACCGTGCGACGGCCCTGCTCGAGCAGGGCCAGCCGGAAGCCGCCGAGCGATTGTTCCAGGCGCTCGGCGCGAGTCAGCCGAACTGGTTGCCCGCGCTTCGCGGTCTCGCGAGAACCCAGCGCGTGCTCGGCCGGGGCGAACTCGGCGCGACGGTGGAGCGCCTCCTCAGGCACTCCGGAGCCACGAGCCGGGACTTCTTCTGGGCCGGCGACGTTCAGTTGAATGCCGGACGGCTTCCCGATGCGATCGCCGGCTTTTCCGCTGCCGTCCGACGCGAACCCGACTTCTACCTCGGCTGGCTCGCCCTCGGGGACGCGCTCCTGTCGGCGGGGCGTCCCGGCGACGCGACCGTTGCCTGGCGGCGCGCGGCCGATCTCTGCGCCACCGGGGACGTCCTGATGCGGCTTGCGCGTACCGCATTCGAGAGCGGCCGACAGCCGGAAGGCACGAGGTTGTTGATCGAGGCGATCGCAGCGCCCGACGGCGAGCGATTCGAACACGAAGCCGCCAGGCTCGCGCCCGGAACCGAGTTCCAGCCCGATGCCGCCCGCCACGGCCGCGTGCCGGCTGGGACGCTCCGTGCCGGGGAAGTGCTCCGCTTCAGCGTCAGTTACCTCGCCATCGGACTCGGCCGCGTGGTGCTGGCGAATCTCGGGCCGCAGGATGTTGGCGGCCGGCAGGCGCACGGCCTGATCCTGTCCGCTCGATCGCGTCCGGCCATCTTCTTCTACCGAGTTCGGAACGAGTACCGCAGCGCCGTCACGGACTTCGGCGCCGTGCTCCGCCATAGCAACGTCTCGGACGACTCGACCGCCAGGCCGACGATGAACACCTACGAGATGGACTACGAGCGGGGCGTCTGCGTCTGGCGGTACGTCGACGATGGGCTCCTGGGCGTCGAACGGCTCCCGCTGGCGCCGATGGCCCAGGACGGTGTCTCGACCCTGGTGCTGGCGCGCGAGGTCGCCAGGACCGGGCGCCCCGCCTCCGTGCTGACGGCGGTCAGCGGCACGTGGAAGGGGACGGACCTGCGGGTGGCCGGCGTGGAACGCCTCCGCTGGCGAGGCCGTGAGGTGGACGCGGTCCGCGTCGACATTTCCGCCCGCTATCGGGGCGCCGCCGGTGTGTCCGGCTCGTCGTCGACGTGGTTCTCCAACGACGGCCGCGCACTGCCGTACCGCTCCTCGTTCAAGCTCCCGGTCGGATCGGTGGTACTCGAACTCGAATCGGAGTGAGTGCTACTGGTACGTGCCGGGGTCGCGCCGGCTCGCGTACACCAGCGTTCCGGCGGCGATCAGCGCCGCCAGGAGCGGACTCAGCCAGAGCACCCGCGCGGCCACGTCCGGCTTCTCCGACAACACGTGCAGGGGCATCAGCCACGGGTAGTACGGCCCCTTGTCCCAGCTGGCCGCGAAGAGCGCGATGAACGTGCCGGTGATGCCGACGCCCAGCGACACCGGCACCGACGAGAATCGGAGGCTCACCAGGTTCTGTATCGCGACGACCACGAGCGACGCCAGGTAGACGCGGCCCGCGCGTTCGAACAGCACGCCCCACGGCATCTCGGCGGGCAGCGTGATGCGCGCGTTCAACCGCTCGGCCAGCATCGTGCCCGCGATGGTGAGGCCGAACAGCACCACGGCCGCGCCGGTCACCATCGCGAGGACCACCGCGAGTTTCGCCGCCGGCACCGTCCATCGCGGCACGGGCAGCACGAACAGGCGCAGCCACCCGTGCGACGCGTGATCGAGATGGTAGACGAGGGCCACGACGAGCGCCGCGAAGAGCGGCTGCATGAAGATGGCCCACATCGCCAGGATGTTCTTCTGGAACGCCAGCCACAGGTCGACGTCGACGTCGAACGCGTCCTTGTTCCGGATCCAGATGAACAACTGCAGCGAGACGACGACGGCTGGCGCGATGAGGACCATCCAGAGCGCCAGCGTCCGGCGCAGCTTGAGCGATTCGACCCGGCACATCGTGAGGAAGGCGTTCATGCCGCGTTCCTCCCCTCATGGCGCCTGACGAGATCCAGGAAGATGTCCTCCAGGTTGGGCTGTTCCGTGACGACCTGGTACACCCGCAGCCCGGCATGCACGAGCATCGCGGTCACGGACGCGCAGTCGTCCCGGCCCGCCGCCTCGAGCGCGACCGCGTCCGTCCCCTCGAGGGCGGCACGAAGGCCGCCCCGCTCGAGGACGTCGCACGCGGCCGCCGGCCGGTCCACGCTGACGACGAGCCGGCCCCGTCGTCCGGCTTTGAGCGCGTCGATCGTGCCCTGATACCGGAGGCGACCGCCCGTGATGATCCCGACCGTCGTGGCCGTCTGTTCCAGTTCCGCGAGGATGTGGCTCGAGATGAGTACCGTCATCCGCCGTTCGGCCGCGAGTCGCCTCAGCAGGTGGCGGAGGTCCTGGATGCCTTCCGGGTCGAGGCCGTTGGCCGGTTCGTCGAGCACGAGCCACTCGGGATCGTGGAGCAAGGCCATGGCGATGCCGAGCCGCTGTTTCATCCCGAGCGAGAAGTGCCGCACGCGTTTCGCGCGGGTGTCCTGCAGCCCCACGAGGGCCAGCACGGAGGCGATGCGCGCCGGTGCCACGCGATGGGCCAGGCGCTGGATCTCGAGGTTCTCCCGCGCGGTCAGGTGTCCGTAGAGGGCCGGTGTTTCCACCAGCGCGCCGATTCGCGCCAGCGCGCCCGCGCGGTCGGCGGCCATCGGGCGGCCGAAGGCCGTGATCTCGCCCGCCGTCGGGGTGAGCAGCCCCAGCAGCAGCTTGATGGTCGTCGTCTTGCCCGCGCCGTTCGGACCGACGAAGCCGAACACGTCGCCGCGCTCGAGCACGAGGTCGAGGTCGGACACCGCCGGCGCCTTCCCGTAGGCGAACGAGAGCCCGCGTGTCACCAGGACTGGTTCCATGACTACTCCAGGGGCCTGCTGGGGCGTGCCGTCCTGACGAACACGACCCCGTCCACGATGTCCGGCCACCGCGCGACCATGCGCGCGTGACCCATGAGCCGCGCCATCACCGGCGCGTTCAGCCAGTCACCGCGGCCGATCGACCGCAGGTCCAGGAAGGCCGCGCCCATGCCGGTCCGGTCGAAGGCGTCTTCGAGGCTGCCCGGCCTGGGCAGCGCGAGATCGCTCGCGCTGCCGCGCCACGAACCGAACCGCCCGCGAGATGAGGTGAACGCGATCACGTACGCATCGGGTCCGATGGCCTGCCAGAGATGGTGTCCCATCGGGACCATACCGGCATCGGCGATGGGCGGCCGGATCGCCTGCCTGTTGCGCGATGCGTGAGAGGTCGCCGCCCACACGATGATCTTGCGGCCGGCGTAACGGTCCCGCGCCAGCCAGAGGAGATTCTCCGCCATCTGCGCGTCACGGATGTTCATCACCGCGGGCACGGGGTGGGTGAGGTCGGCTTCCCACCAGAAACGCGCGTTGCGGACCGTGCTGCGGACCACCTGGGCCAGCAGACGGCCTTCGGTATCCGTCCGGGTGTCGAGTGCCGCCTGGGCGGTTGCGGCTGCCGCGTAGAACGCCTCGCGCTCCGCCTTCGGGATCTTTGAGAACCGCGCCATCGACGTCGTCATGGTCGTGACGACGTCGGTCAGCCGGCGTGCTGCGGCGGAGTCAGGCAGGGCGCCCCGGAGGTCGGGGACGAGCTGTTCCCGGCTGAGGCTGCCCGTCAGCTGGAGGTCGAAGCCCGTCAGTTCGAGGGGAGATGCCGTCGTGCGCGTTCGTTCGACGTAGTCGATGAGCGGAGCGAAATCGGCGCTTCGTGTCCACACATCGAAGACCGACGCCTCGAACATCTCGCGCGCCGGGCGACCGGACACGATGGCGTCGCCAGCGCGCTCGCACGCGTAGAGGCCGCTTTCCATCGCCAGGACGTCGAAGCCCAGGCGTTCGTGCAGGTAGGAGACGAGCCGGGTCTTCGCGAGGAACGTCGATCCTTCACCGTGGGTCTGCTCGCCGAGGAGCACGAGGCGGGCCGAGCCGATGGCCGCGCCCACCGGCTCGAGATCGTCGAACTGCCGGTCCCCGGGGTCGGTGCTGCGCAGCGGCGCGGCGCGCCCGGCGACCCACTCGGATTCGCGCGACGGCGGCCTCGCCGGCGCGGCGCATGAGGCCAGGACGGCGGACAGCACAATCGCGACACCGGCCAGGCGCACCATATGGGGCGTAGACGGCGAACCGCGCCGGCAGGTTCCGGCTGGCGTGGTATGCTCCGGCAGCGACGGCCGCGAGCCGTGAGCCGAAAGCCGAGAGTCGTGAGCCGGGTATGAACCGCCTGCTTCTCATCTTCGCCCACCCCGACGATGAAGCCGTGTTTGCCGCCGGCACCGCCTGCCGCGTGGTGGCGGCGGGCGGCCGGGTCGGATTGTGTACCGCCACGCTGGGGGATCGTGGTAAGGTCGGCCAACCTGCTGTGTGCGCGCCGGCCGACCTTGCGCGTGTGCGACAGATGGAACTCCTGGACTCCGCCGGCATCATGGGCGTGTCCACCCTTCGTGTGCTCGGGTACGGAGACCGGGCGCTGTCCGTCGCGCCCGCCGACACGATTCGGCGCCAGCTCGTCGAGGTCATCAGGGCGTTCCGGCCGCAGGTGGTCGTGACCTTCGATCCGAACGGCTCGAACCTGCACCCCGACCACGTGGCAATCAGCCGGTTCGCGGGTGACGCCGTGGCGGCGGCCGGGGACCCGCGCTGGTTCGACGATCTGGGACCCGCCTGGCTGGTCCAGCGCCTAATCTGGACGCTGCCGGTCCGGCCGTGGCGACTGTTGTCGACGGCCGTGCCCGAACGCGAACCCGGCGTCGACTTCGCGGTGGACGTCTCGGCGTGGGTCGACCGGAAGGCGAGCGCGCTACGCGCGCACCGGACGCAGCACCTCAACCTCGATCGTCTCTTCTTCTCGAAGCCCGGGTACGAGCGGCTTCTCGCGACCGAGTTGTTCCGCCAGGCCTGGGGGCCCGCGCTGCGGACCCGGCCGGCGGCCGATCTGTTCGAGGGGCTGGAACCGGAAACGTCCGAGGCGCGTTTCGCGTAATATCCCGCTGGGGGAGTGTCTTCGTCTTTTCCAAGGAGTTCCGCATGCGAGCGAAGTGGCTGGTCTTCAGCCTGATCGTCTGTCTGGGCCTGGCGTTCGCGCCCATGGCCGCCCAGCAACCTGCGCCGGCGGCCCCGGCCGCGTCCCAGGCAGCGCCCGCCGTTCCGGCGGCGAAGAAAGCCATGGAACTCGGCGACATCCTGGCGTGGAAACAACTCGGCGCGGGGACGCTGTCGAACGACGGGAACTGGGTGGCCTACCGCGTGACCCCGCTCGAGGGAGACAGCGAGTTCATCGTCCGGTCGCTGACGAGCGACAAGGAGCACCGGTTCCCGGTGGGGGAGGCGTCCGGCGGCGGCTTCATGGGAATGGCCTCGCCGTTCTCGGACGACGCGAAGTGGGTCGCCGTGACGGTGGCGCCGACGCGCGCCGAGGCGGCCCGGCTGAAGAAGCAGCGCAAGGCGCCACACAACAAGCTGCGGCTGATGGACCTCGCGACGGGCAAGGACGTTACCATCGAGAATGTGAGGCGCTTTGCGTTTGCCGGCGAGCGCGGCGGATGGATCGCCATCCAGAAGGATCCGGCGGACGCGCCCGGCGGCGCGCCTTCGGGCCCGCCGGCTGCCGGTCCCGGCGGTCCCGGCGCCTCCGGCGGCGCGGGCGATCGCCCGACGGGGACGGACCTCATCCTGCGTGTGCTGGCGACGGGCCGCGAGCTCAACATCGGCAACGTCAGCG
>CAZJRM010000278.1:0-6014 GCA_964547975.1 uncultured Vicinamibacterales bacterium
GCTGCTGCTCGTGACGACCAGCGTCTGGACGGTCACACGCGCGGTCGGGCCCGAACCGCCTGCGAACGCGGCCCGATGGGCCGGGCTGTCGGTGGCGAGCGCGTGTATGACGCGCTACGAAGCCTGGCCCGTGTCAGCGGCGCTGCTGACGCTGGCGGTCATCGCGCCCTGGTACCAGGGCACGCCGTTCCGGGACGCGTGGGCTCGTGTGAGGGCGATAGCCATCTACCCCGCGTGGGCCATCGCGGCCTTCCTGGTCCTGTCGCGGGCCTCCACTGGGGTGTGGTTCACGACGTCGGGCTTCTTCGTGCCGGAGAACATCGCAACCGGCCGCCCGCTGAAGGCGCTGCTCTCGGCGTGGTGGGGGGCCCACGAGTTGACGAGTTACGCGCTGGCATCCCTGGGGCTGGCGGGACTGCTCCTGGCGGTCGCCACGGGGCTGTCGAACCGGCGGCGCAGCCTGGTCGTGCTGCCGCTGGCGCTGGCGGCCGCTGCGGCATTGCCGGCCTACGCGTTCTACTCGGGCCATCCCTTCCGCATCCGCTACATGGTGCCGCTCGTGCCCGTCGTGGGGCTGGGGATCGGCATGCTCGTCGGGCTCAGCCGCGGCCGCTGGCGAATCCTGGTCGCGATTGCCGCCTGGGCGGCCATCATCCTGGGGCCACGGCCCTTGTCCACCACGGCGCCGATGGTGCTGGAAGCCCAATGGGACGTGCCCAACCGGCACGCGCGCGCGGCGGTTTCCGCGTACCTGCGGGAGCGTTGGGATGGCGAGATGGTCCTGGCGAGCATGGGATCGCTCGCGCACTTCATGCAGGAGTTGTCGGCGATCGGTTTCGAAATCCGCGACTTCGTGCACGAGGGCAACGGGTTCATCTGGGATGCGGCGGTCGAGCGTCCCGGCGATCACGTGAGGTGGGTGCTGACTGAAGAGCAGTCGGAAGGCGGGGACGTGATCGCGCAACGCGCACGTTCACGCCCCCGGTATCTCGATGGATTCGAACGCGTGGCGGAAGGCGGCGGCGTCGCACTCTACCACCGCCCCGGACCGGCCTCAGAACCGCAGCTTGATCGTTGAGAGGATCGACCAGCCGCCGACGTCGATCTTGTCGCTGAGGAAGTCTTCGTTGAGGTCGCCCTCGGCCCAGCTGTACCGGAACTCCACGCCGAAGTCGCCGGAGTTGGACACCCGAGCCCTGGCGCCGAAGACGCCCACCGGTCCGAACGCCGTCCCCTTTCCGACATACACCGCGCGGTAGATGGAGTCGTCAGTGCCGTCGACGAACTCTCCCGTCTCCGAGTACCGCCAGAAGTTCGCGGCCCCTCCAACGCCAACGTACGGCTGGAAGACTCGCCGATGCCCCATCGGGAACATGCGCAGGATGCCGGTGACCGGCAGCACACGCAACTTCAGGTCCTGGTAGATCTCGTCGCCGTTGCTGTGCACCTGGTCCGCGTACACGGCCGGGACCGTGCGCTGGTAACCGCCCGCGCCGAACGACACCTCGAAGAACTTCCCGAGTTCGGTCGTCAGGGCCGCTTCGCCCTGGAAGCCCTTGAAGTCGTCGAAGTCGAACCACAGGTAGGCACGATTGACGACGAGCACGTCGCGCTCCACGCGCGCGTCTTCACCCCATGGCGAGAACATGCCGAGATTGACATCGAACGACTGCTGCGCGGACGCGGGCACCGCGGCGATGACGAGTGCGAGAACAAGACCGGCGACGAGAAATCGATGCTTCATGGGCTCACTCCCCGGGAACTCTGTCCCTGTCGCCGGTAATTGCACAAGCCTTGCCAGTCGGAAACCCGCCGGATTCCCGAAGGAAATCGGGTGGGTCGAGTCCGATGTCCTGAATAGATGTCACCGCTGGCTTCGCTTGGAGCGGACGTCGGCAATGATCTGGAGCATCTCGGCGTGGATCGGACCGTTCGTCGCGAGTACGTGGCCGCCGCGCACGTCGAAGGCGCCTCCGTCCATACCGGTCACGGTGCCGCCCGCCTCTTCCACCATCAGGCTGGCACCGGCAATGTCCCACGGCTTGAGGCGCTGTTCCCAGAATCCTTCGAAGCGGCCGGCCGCCACGTAACAGAGGTCGAGCGCTGCCGAGCCGAGGCGGCGAACCGCCCTGGCGCGTCCGATGAACGCGCCAAACATCTCGAGGATCTCGCCGGGGTCGGTCTGGATGTCGTAGGGGAACCCGGTCACGAGCAGGGAGTCGAGCACCGACGCCTGCGGGGACACACGCATCCGCGTGCCGTTCAGATACGCACCCTGGCCGCGTTCCGCCGTGAAGAGTTCCTTGCGCGACGCGTCGTAGACGGCGCCGACGGCCACGCGGCCCTCGATCTCGAGCGCGAGAGCCGAACAGAAGATCGGCAGCCCGTGCGCGTAGTTCGTCGTGCCGTCGAGGGGATCGAAGATCCAGCAGTGGCCGCCGCCTTCGGCTCTCGACCCGTCGCTCCCCTGCGTGGCGCCCAGTTCTTCCGCGAGAATCGCGTGCCCTGGAAACCGCTGGCCGATCACCTCGCGGCACATCTGCTCGCACGCGAGGTCGATCTCGGTCACGAGATCGATCGTCCCCTTCTTCCGCACGTGAACGTCACGCGACAGACCTTTCAGCTGGATCTCGCCGGCGCGCAAGACGATGTCGATGGCGGTGGCCAGATAACGCGGATCGATGGACATGAGCCTTCAGGCCTGGTCGGCAGGCAGCTTCTTCAGGAGCCGCACTTCCATCCCGCCTTCCGGATGCCGCGCAATCCGGACGTCGTCCATGAAGCTCCGCATGAAGAAGATGCCCCGGCCGCTCGATTTCAGGAGGTTCTCGGGCGCGAGCGGATCGGGCAGTTCTTCGGGATCGAAGCCCTCGCCTTCGTCGCGCACGGTGATGAGCAGTTCGCTGGGGGTCTCCGCGGGAGACATGATGAACTCGACGCGGACCTGTTTCGCGGGGTCGTGACGGTTCCCGTGTTTGATCGCGTTGATGACGCACTCGCGGATGGCCACTTCCATCCACACCATCGCGTCTTCACCGAAATGCAGGAGCTTGCCGACGTGATCCGCCACCACCTGGACGAGATCGAGCATCTCGAAGGCGCTGCTGAATTGCAACCTGATGGCGGAACCGTTGGGCTGGGTATCCATCACGTTCCCCTAACATAGCCCAAGTCCGGGCGTTTCGCGACCCGCTTTGTCCGGAAGGCCCGCAGCCGGTGCTATAGTCGGGAGGTGCCATCGCCAGCAGCCATGACCATCGCTCCGGCCCGGTCGTTGTCCGGGCGCGTGACCGTTCCCGGCGACAAGTCGATCTCG
Source organism: uncultured Vicinamibacterales bacterium (assembly GCA_964547975.1). Taxonomy (GTDB): domain Bacteria; phylum Acidobacteriota; class Vicinamibacteria; order Vicinamibacterales; family JAKQTR01; genus CAYJPV01. The sequence goes on from CAZJRM010000278.1 coordinate 3,317, forward strand.
CATCGGGCCCTCCTGCTGTCGGCCCTGGCCGACGGAACATCGCACCTCTCGAACCTCGGACCCGGCGACGACTGCCGATCCACCCGGGGCTGCCTGGCGCGCCTCGGTGTACGCATTGACGACGAGGGGACGGTCCCGGGTTCCCTGCGAATCGAAGGACGAGGCATTGGAGGGCTGAAATCGCCCGAATCCGGGCTCGACGCCGGCAATTCGGGGACAACCACGAGACTGCTCCTCGGGATTCTGGCCGGGCACCCCTGGGAAGTTCGGGTCAGCGGGGACGCGTCCCTCAGCCGGCGGCCGATGCGACGCGTCATCGAACCGCTCACCCGGATGGGCGCGACGCTGACGTCGACCGACGGCTGCCTGCCGTTGGCGATCCACGGCGGCCGCCTGCAGGCCATCGACCACACGACGCCGGTCGCGAGCGCCCAGGTGAAGAGTTGCGTGATGCTGGCGGGGCTGCACGCCGAGGGCACGACCATCGTGCGCGAACCCGCGCCGACGCGCGACCACACGGAACGGGCGCTGAGGCAGTATGGCGCCGACGTGGTCGTGGACGCTGACGGCGCGGTCCACGTCGCCGGCGGCCAGCGGCTGCGCCCGGTAACGCTGCGAGTCCCCGGCGATCCCTCTTCCGCGGCCTTCTGGGCTGCGGCGGCCACGGCCATGCCCGGCGCGGATGTCACCATCGACGGTGTCAGCCTGAATCCGACGCGGCTGGGCTTCCTGGACGCGCTGCGGCGCGCCGGGGCGGACATCACGCTCACGCCCGACGGCGATGCGCCCGAGCCCGTGGGAAGCATGCGGGTCCGCCACAACGGTCTGCGGCCGATTGTCATCACGCCCGACGAAGTGCCGGGCCTCATCGACGAACTCCCCGTGCTCGCCGCGATGGCCACCTTCGGCGGCGCCATCAGCGTGTCGGGCGCGCAGGAATTGCGTGTCAAGGAAAGTGACCGCATCACCGAACTCGTGCGCGGGCTGCGCGCGCTCGGTGCCACAGCCGACGAGCGGCCCGACGGGTTCGTGGTGGACGGCACCCGCCCGCTCACGGGCGGCACGGCCGACGCCGCCGACGATCATCGTCTGGCCATGGCGTTCTCGATAGCCGCGCTCGGCGCGCAGGCGCCGTCGCAGATTCTCGGCGCCGAGGTCGTCTCGGTGTCCTACCCGCGTTTCTTCGCGGATCTCGAAGGGCTGCGCGCGTGAAGGCGGACAAGATCTACCTGGTCGGCTTCATGGCCGCGGGCAAGTCCACGGTGGCCCAGGACCTGGGGCGTCGCCTGGATTGGCGTGTCGAAGATATCGATGCGCGGATCGAGGCGAAGGAGCGCCGGAGCATCGCGGACATCTTCGCGGCCAGCGGCGAGGCGTACTTCCGTGCGCTCGAACGCGCCGCCGTCGCCGAACTCATCCCGTTGCGCCACACCGTCGTGGCGACGGGAGGCGGCACGTTTCTCGATCCCGAGAGCCGGGCGCTCATCAAGAGCGACGGCGCGGTCTTCTGGCTCGACGTCCCGCTCATCGAACTCATCGACCGCATGCCGCGCGACGGCAGCCGGCCGCTGGCCGGATCAATCGCGCAACTCGAACATTTGTACCTCCTGCGCCGCGCGGCGTACGAGGAAGCGCACGTGCGCCTCGACGCGTCGCACCAGGCGCCGGGCGCGCTTGTCGACGCGATCACCGCGTGGCTGGAGGCCTAGACCTGTGCGCTACCTTGTGCTCGCCGACATCCACGCGAACATCGACGCACTGGAGGCGGTGTTGCGTGAAGCCGCGGCCACGAGTTTCGACCACGTCCTGATCCTGGGCGATCTGGTCGGGTACGGCGCTGAGCCGAACGCCGTGGTCACTCGCGTTCGCGGCCTGGGGCCGCTCACTGCCGTACGCGGCAATCACGACAAGGTGGCCGCGGGCGTGGCGGATACGCAGGACTTCAACCCCATGGCGAAAGAGGCGGCGCAGTGGACCATGAGGGCCGTCGACGCCGACAACCGGGCGTTCCTGGCGTCGCTGCCGGTCGGTCCCATTGCGGTCGACGATCTGATCGAGATCTGTCACGGCGCCCCGTTCGACGAAGATGCGTACGTCGTCGACAGCCTGGACGCGCTGAAGTCGATCACGGACGCCACGCGGCCGGTGTGCGTGTACGGACACACCCACCTGCCGATGGCGATGGCGCTGGTCGGTCGGGATTTCCAGTATCTGGATGCGGAGGCGGGAACGTCACTGCGGCTGGAACCCGGCGCGCACTACATGATCAACGCGGGTTCGGTGGGTCAGCCCCGCGACGGGGATCCGCGGGCGGCATGGGCCGTGATCGACACGGCGACACGGCGCGTGGAATTCCACCGGACGTCCTACGACGTCTCGGCGGCCCAGGAACGAATCCGGCTCGCGGGCCTGCCGGAGAGCCTCGCCAGGAGACTGGCGGCCGGCCGCTGACTCGTGGCGCAGGGCTTCAGTGTTTCGCGGCTTTCGCGGCCTTTCGGGCTTCCGCGTCCTCTCGCTTCCGCAGTTCGGCGGCAAACGCGTCGCGGGCGGCCCGCGACCCGAGAATCCAGCCAATCACGATCCCGACGACAATCGTGCCGGGGCTGTACAGAAAATGCCCGGCTCCCATCTCACCCATTGCAGACTCCTGATGGTCAAGGCTCACGGCTGACGACTCGCCGCTCGCGGCTCTCGGCCG
>CAZJRM010000279.1:0-5999 GCA_964547975.1 uncultured Vicinamibacterales bacterium
GGCGGACGGCTGAAGCCCCGCCGTTCGTGCGGGGCGGAACGGTCGTCGCCGACGGTCTCTTCCTGGTGACGGACGGCAGCACGAAGCTGTATCTCATCGACCCCGACCCGACGGCGTTCAAGCCAGTCGCGAACGCGACGCTGCTCCAGGCCGGCGACAACTGGGCGCCGCTCGCGCTCGTCGACGGCAAGCTGATCATCCGCGACCAGAAGCAGCTGAAGGTGCTCGTCGTCGGCCAGCCGGCGAAGTAGGATTTCTGCATGCGGATCGCGTGGCCCTTCGCGTTTGCGGTGTTACTCGGATCGGTAGCGGTGCCGGTTGGCGCGCAGGACTGGCCCATGTGGGGCGGCACCCCGGCGCGCAACATGGTCTCGACCGTGACGGGCCTTCCGGAATCGTGGGACGTCGCGGCCTCGACGAACATCAAGTGGAAGGTTTCGCTCGGCACCACCTCGAACGGCAACCCCGTCGTCTCGGGCGGGAAGATCTTCCTCGGGACCAACAACGGGAATCCTCGCAACCCGGCCCTCACTGGCGACAAGGGCGTACTTCTGTGCCTGCGCGAGTCGGATGGCTCGCTGCTCTGGCAGGCGGTGTCGGACAAACTTGCCGCGGGCGACGATGCCGACTGGCAGGGAGAGGGCGTCTGTTCGTCGCCGGCCGTCGAGGGAAGCCGCGTCTACTACGTCACGAACCGCGGCGAGCTCGTGTGCCTGGACACCGAGGGGTTCGGCGACAACGAGAATGACGGCCCGTTCACCGAAGAAGGGCGCAAGGGCCCCACGGACGCCGACATCGTCTGGGTGCTCGACATGCGCCGCGACCTCGGCGTGCGACAGCTGTTCATGGCGAGTTCGTCGCCGGTCGTGTCGGGCGATCTCGTGCTGGTCGCCACGTCGAACGGCCGGGATGTCAACGACGAGAAGGTGCCCGCGCCGAAGGCCCCGAGCTTCATCGCGGTGAACAAGGCGACGGGCACGGTGGCGTGGCAGGACGCGTCGCCCGGTGAGGGGATCCTGCACGGGCAGTGGAGTTCGCCGGCCGTTGCCGTGGTCAACGGCGTGGAGCAGGCCGTCTTCCCCGGCGGCGACGGCTGGCTGTACTCGTTCAACACGAAGACGGGCGAGCGACTGTGGTCGTTCGATATGAACCCCAAGGACGCCGTCTGGCCGAAGACGCGCAACTACGGCGTCGCTACCCCCGTGTTCGCGGACGGCCGCGTGTTCGTCGCGGCGGGCCAGGACCCGGATCACAGCAACGGCCCCGGCCGTTTCTACGCGATCAATCCGGACGGCCGCGGCGACATCACGACGACGGGACGTGTCTGGCAGTACGACAAGCTCAGGCGGTCGATCTCGACGGCGGCCGTGAGCGACGGGCTGGCGTTCGTGGCGGATCTCCAGGGCGTGCTCCACTGCGTCGAGGCCGCCACGGGAAAGCCGCTGTGGACGTACGACATGCTGGCACCGGTCTGGGGCTCGCCGCTCGTCGCCGACGGCAGGGTCTACCTCGGTGACGAAGACGGCGACGTGGCGGTGTTCCAGGCGGCGCCGGCGATGAAGAAGCTGGCCGAGGTCGCGATGGACAACGCGGTGCTCGGCACACCGGTCGCGGCCAACGGCGTGCTCTACGTCATGACGCGGACGGACCTGTACGCGATCGCGATTCAGAAACGGTGAGGCGGTCCAGGCCGGGGTTCAATAGAGAGAATCCGCCGTCAATCTCAGACCCTCGTACACCCGAGTCTCGACGCCGTCGAGCACGCGCAGCGCCGTCTCGTCGTAGAACGGCAACACCTGCATCAGTACTACGACGCCGATCCGCGCGCGGGGATCAATCCAGAAGAAGGTGTTGTTGATACCGGCCCAGCTCATGCTGCCAAGGTAACGGTGAAGGGGCACACGCTTCGCCGGAGCGGCCAACTGGAAACCGAGTCCCCAGACGTCTTCGCCGGCACCGAGAGGAAACGGCTTCGCGAGGTCCGTCAGCACGACAGGCTGTAACCGGACCTTCACGTCACCAGTCTGCGGGCGGCTCATCAGATCGACGGTCTCGGCCTTCAGCAACCACTTCGAATCCATCCCTCCACGATTGAGGATCATCCGCATGAACTTCGCGTAGTCGGCGGCTGTCGAGAACAGCCGGCCGTCGCCACGGGGCTCGGCGACGAGTTCGGAGGGGTTCGGGGTCTCGGTGAGCTTCCCGTTGACCTTCCGATGCGAGGTGGCCACGCGCGCCCGTTCGCTGGCGGGGACGGACCAGCCGGTGTCGCGCATGCCAAGCGGAGTGAAGACGCGGCGGCGCATGAAGGCCGCAACGGGCTCACGACTGACCTTCTCGATGAGATCGCCCAGCACCTTCGTGCTCGCGCCGTAGGTCCATCGCTCGCCGGGTTCGTGCACGAGCGGCAGCGCCGTTTCGCTCGTTTCGCCGACCTTCTTCTCGACGAGCGCCAGGCCCGGATCGGACCACGAGTACCCAATGCCGGACGTGTGCGTCAATAAGTGCCGGATCGTGATGGGCCGCTTCGCGGGCACCGTCTCGTACGTCCCGGCGGCCAGATCGACGCGGCTCAGCACCTGGGGATGCGCGAGCGCCGGGAGGTACTTCGCGATCGGATCGTCCAGGCCGACCTTCCCCTCTTCCACGAGCATCATGACGGCGGTGGACGTCAGCGCCTTCGTCATCGACGCGATGCGGAAGATCGCGTCCTTGCGCATCGGCACGTTGCCGGCGACATCGAGTTTCCCGAACGCCTGGTGATAGATGACGCCGCCAGGCCCGGTCACGAGCACGACAATGCCGGGAACGTCGCCGTTCGAGACCGCGGCGGAGAGGAACGCCCCCAGGGCCCTGTAGCCAGGCCCGCTGATGGAGGGCGTCTGCGCGAAGGCCGGACCGGCCAGGAACAGCAGACACAGGGTCAGAGCAGCCATCCGGAATCGGCTCATGGAAACCTCGCTGGGTTGTGGCGGACGGGTCAGCATACCTCAATGCGGCACGCGGGTTGACACCCCCGCGCCTCGGCACTAGGCTCAGGTCGAGGACAGCACTGTGAGCAGAACCAGGTACACCGTCGGCCTCGTGCAGATGGCCATGGGCGCGCGGCCCGCCGACAACATCGCGAAGGCCGCCGGCTTCGTCCGCGAGGCGGCCGCGAAGGGCGCACACATCGTGTGTCTGCCCGAGATGTTCGCGTCGCAGTATTTCTGCCAGCGCGAAGACGTGGCGTTCTACGAACTCGCCGAGCCCATTCCCGGGCCGTCGATCCAGGCGATGCAGGCGTTGGCCGGCGAACTGAACGTGTCGGTCGTCGTGCCGATCTTCGAGCGCCGCGGGACGGGGATGTACCACAACAGCCTCGCGGTCGTGAACGAGGCGGGCGCGATCGCGGGCGTGTACCGCAAGATGCACATCCCCGACGATCCGGCGTACTACGAGAAGTTCTACTTCACGCCCGGCGACCTGGGATTCAAGGCGTTCGAGGTGAACGGCGCGACCATCGGCACGCTCATCTGCTGGGACCAGTGGTTCCCCGAAGGCGCTCGGCTGACGGCGCTCCAGGGTGCGTCGATTCTCTTCTATCCCACGGCCATCGGCTGGCATCCCCTCGAGAAGGCACAGTACGGCGTGGCGCAGCGAGACGCGTGGCGCACGGTGCAGCGTGGCCATGCCGTGGCCAACGGCATCTACGTCGCCGCGGTGAACCGCGTCGGCCACGAAGTCATCAATCCCGGGACGCCCGGCATCGAGTTCTGGGGTTCGTCGTTCCTCTGCGACCCCCAAGGCCAGGTCATCGTCGAAGGCTCGGTGGACAAGGAAGAGGTGCTTGTGGGCGAGGTCGATCTCGCGCACATGGAAGACGTCCGCCGGAACTGGCCGTTCCTGCGCGACCGACGCATCGACGCGTACGGCGACATCACGAAGCGGTACCTTAAGCCGGAGGACTGGGCGTGAAGGGCTTCAGGCATCCCGCCGAGTGGGAGCGCCACGAGGCGACGTGGCTCGGCTGGCCGGTCAATCCGAAGGACTGGCCCGGCAAGCTCGCGCCGATTCCGTGGGTCTACGCCGAGATCGTGCGCAAGCTGGCCGAGGACGAGATCGTCCGCATCATCGTGCCGGATGCCGCGGCGGAGAAGGCTGCCACCGCGGTGCTCCGCAAGGCTGCCGCGAACCTCGCGAACGTCGAGTTCTTCCGCCTTCCCACCGACCGCGGCTGGACCCGCGACATGGGGCCGATGTTCACGGTCAACCGGAAGGAACGCCAGGCCGCGATCCTGAACTTCCGGTTCAACGGCTGGGCCAAGTACGACAACTGGAAGAAGGACACGCTCACGCACGCGCGGGTGGCGAAGGCGCTGGGCCTGCCGCTCGTCACGCCCGAGCACAGGGGCCGGCGCGTCGTGCTCGAGGGCGGCGCGATCGACATGAATGGCCGCGGCTCGATCCTGACGACCGAAGAGTGCGTGCTGGACCAGGAACGCCAGGTACGGAATCCCGGCTTCACGCGCGCCGACATGGAAGCCATCTTCAAGCAGTGGCTCGGCGCGCGTCACACGATCTGGCTCGGCAAGGGGATCGCCGGTGACGACACGCACGGCCACGTCGACGATCTCTGCCGGTTCGTCAATCCGACGACCGTGACGCTGGCGATGGAATACGACGCGAGCGACGTGAACTACGGGCCGCTGCAGGAGAACCGCGAGCGGCTGCAGGGCGCGACGATCGAGAACGGGTCGAAGCTCGACGTGGTCGAACTCCCGATGCCGCGCCCGCTCGTGTTCGACGGCGTGCGGCTGCCGGCCAGCTACGCGAATTTCTACATCGGCAACGCCTGCGTGCTCGTGCCGACGTTCAACGACCCGGCCGATCGCACGGCGCTGGGGATTCTCTCGGAACTCTTCACCGACCGCCCGGTCGTCGGCATCCACGCCGTCGACCTGGTGTGGGGATTCGGGACGCTGCACTGTCTGAGCCACGAGCAGCCAGCCGTCCCCGCGCGCTAGGACTCGTCCGGCCTACTGCTCGACCAGCTCCACACGACGGTTCTTGGCCCGACCGTCTTCCGTCTTGTTCGACGCGACCGGCGCCGCCTGGCCGCATCCGACGGCCTTCAACCGCGCCGCGGCAATGCCGTGCGTCGTGGTCAGCGCCTTGACGACCGCGTCGGCGCGGTCCCTGGACAGCACCATGTTCGCGTCGAAGGCACCCACCGAATCCGTGTGGCCGACAACGTAGAGCTTGAGCGTTGGATTCCCCGTCAGGAGCTTGGCGACTTCCGCAATCGCGGCGTCGGATTCAGGCTTGATCGTGGACTTGTTGGTATCGAACAGGATGCCGTAGACCGCGGCATGGCCGGTCTTCATGATGTCGTTCTTGAAGGCCATCGCGTCGGCCACGACCTGCTGCTCCATCGCCTTCTTCTCGACGATGTGCACGTAGATACGCGCGCCGCCGGGGTACCCGCTGATCTCGGTCCAGATCTCGCGGCCGTCCTGCACGAACTTCCCGACGACGAAGTTCTGCGGGTCGATGACGACGATCGTGCCGCCGGCGCTCTTGATGGCGGTCTCGTAGTTCCGGACGGTGGCCAGGTTGCTGGTGTCGGTGACGCCCGTGATGCGGTAGTACGTCAATGCGATGTGACGTCCCTCGACGGGGTTGTCGGGCTTCGCGCCGACCTTCGTGCGGAACGTGAACAGGTCGTAGGCTTTGTCGAAGCAGTCGCCGATCTGGTAGCCCGCCATCCGCTTGGGGAACAGCTGGGGATCCGTGCAACCGCGCGAGTCTTTGGGGGCGGGCTGGGCGACAGCGAGAACGGGGAGAAGCATGATCGCGAGAAGGGCGAGGATGCTGACACGACGGGTTCGCATGGGACACTCCTGCGGGGGCCGACGTGCGGGATATTGTCAGGGAACGGGCGGAGGGTCAACCGGCTACAGTCGTCGAATCTCGGCCGGGGATGCCAACAGGGCTTCGGCGGGAATCGCAGTGACACC
>CAZJRM010000280.1:0-5977 GCA_964547975.1 uncultured Vicinamibacterales bacterium
GCCGGCTCGCTCCTCACGGAGCGGGCCGGCCGTTGGTGTTTTCGGGGGCTTGCGGCCCGCGGCTCGCGGCTCACGGCCTGGCCCGTGGGGACCCTGAGCGAGCATCCAATCAACCGGGCCGAAGGGCCCTGGCGTGTGGTCGCGGGCCAGAGGGGAAGGCCAGCGCTCCTGGCTCCTGGAGCCTGGAGCGTGTGTCCGGGCGAGTCGAATCGTGCCTGAGCGGTGTTAGGATCGGTCGCAGCCGGACCTCCGGGAGTCCTCGGCGAACGTGTGCGGATGGACCTGTACGCTGGACCTCAGCATGGAGACGAGTAGCGCTCAATCAGACGATGCGGACCTCGTCTGCCGCATGGGAGACGCTGCGGAAGCGATTTCCGAGAATACTCGCGAGCTCGTCTGGTGGACCTGGCCAGTGCTCATTCTCGGCCTCTTTGAGCTCAGCGGTCCCATGATCGGCGCCGCGGTCGCTGTGTTGATGGCGGTCTGGCTGATCCGAAGGTACCACTCACCATGGATCGCCGTGGCTCTCGTGCTAGTCCCGGCTACCGCGCAGCCCGTTGTGAATGGGGTGACGGTGCCAGCATGTGTGACTGTCGCCGTGAACCCCCACTGGTGATGATGCGGCTGTCGAGCCTGGGTTCCAGCGAGCGTGCCGGGGGCTCCCATGTGCGGTCCCTGCGAGCACTCCGTCGGGTCGTTCGCAAACGTCACCGTGAGGGGGTGACACGCTTGGGGATGGGGCCCCCGAGCCTTCGAGGGACGAACCCCGGCAAGGTGACGTTTGCCGGAGTGTCGAGCCGGGACCGCGTGGGAGTCCCCGGCGCGCTCGCGCTTCCGCAGGGCCGGCTGAAGCCGGCCCACGTGCGAGGCCGTCGGCCGAAAGCCGCGAGCCAAAGACAAAGGGCCGCTCCCCTCGCGGGAAGCGGCCCTCAGACGTCTCTGGAGCCGGGCTGGAGCCCGATCCTACATCCCCGCGACCTTCTTCTTCTTCAGCGCAATGGCGTCGTCCTGGAGCTTCGTGGCTTCCTTGATGAGCGCCTGCTGCTTGGCCGGATCCTTCTCGAGGTTCGCCTGCATACGGAGCAGGAGGCCCTTGTAGGTGATGGCTTCCATGTAGTCCGCCTTGAGCGCGAGCGCCTTCTCGACGTACTCGAGGCCCTTGGTCACCATTTCCTTCTTCTCGGGTTCCTTCAGGCGGAAGTCGCGGTAGGCCTTGTCCCAGTAGTAGTTGGCGATCGTGTAGAACGCCTCGGGATTGTTCGGCTCGAGGGTGGCGCGCTGCACGAAGGCCTCGATCGTCTTCTCGAACTCTTCCTGGCGGTTGTAGTAGCCCGCGAGCTGCAGGTAGACCACCGGGTCGTTCGGCTTCGCTTCCTTGGCCTTCATCAGCATCGACTCGGCCTTCTCGTAGTCGCCGGCGTCTTCGGCGATCTTCGCCAGGGCGAAGTAGTTCGAGGTTTCCTGCGGGTCGAGCTCGATCATGCGCTGCACGATCGGTTCCGCCAGCGTCGGGTCGTTGATCTTGTCGGGACCGTAGGCCGCCACGAGATATTCGAGCGCCAGGCGCCGCATCTTCGGGTCGGTTTCCTTGTCCGCGGCCTTCTTGTAGTTCTCGATGGCCTTGTTCAGGAACCCGTCGTTGTCGGCTTCGCCCTTCCGGCTCGGCTTGTACAGGTTGTCGTAGCTGTTGGCCAGGTAGAAGTACGCCACCGACAGCTCGGGGTCAGCCGCGATCGCTTCTTCGTACCGATCCGCAGCCTTCTTGTATTCCTGCTGCTGGTAGAAAACGTTGGCTTCCTTGAAGGCCTTCTTCCCCTGGAGCTTGCCCACCTGGCCGCAGGCGACCAGCGACAGGGCTGTGCCCATCAGGATCGCCAGCGTTGCGCCCCGCCAGAAACGCCTCTGCATTGTATCCCCCTTACGCGCGACGCGCGGTATCTGCGGCCGGAAGCGGCCTTCGGTAAAACAAGAGCGAGTATCGAAAGAAGACGTAACCGTCAGGGTCGCGCCCTTCCGGCGAGTGGGAAGACCTCTTCCCAAGCCGTGCCAGTATATTGAACCGAAAAAGGGCCAGTCAAGCCGGTCGCCCATCCAAATTTCGGGCGGCCGGACCCCCTTGCCTTGACCCTCATCCCGGCCGGTCCCTATGATCAGGACACCGCCGCGGTTCACCACGGAGCGTTAGACACCGGACCCGATGATTCGATTCGAAGACCTGGTCGCCAAGGCCGAGACCTACATGCCGCCCGACGACGTCGAGACGCTGCGGCGGGCGTACGTCTTCTCGGCCTTCGCCCACAAGGGCCAGATCAGGCAGTCCGGCGAAGCCTACCTCGTCCATCCCCTCGAGGTGGCGTCGATCCTGGCCGACCTCCGTCTCGACCCCGCCGCCATCGTCGCCGGGCTTTTGCACGACGTCGTCGAGGACACCCTGACCACCGTCGACCGCATCGAAGAGCTCTTCGGCAAGGAGGCCGCGCACCTGGTCGAGGGGGTCACCAAGATCAGCGCCATCCCGTTTTCGTCCAGCGCCGAGCGCCAGGCGGAGAACTTCCGCAAGATGCTCCTCGCCATGGTCGACGACATCCGGGTCATCCTGGTGAAACTCGCCGACCGCCTGCACAACATGCGGACGTTGTCCGCCATGACCGAGGACCAGCGGCAGCGCACCGCGCAGGAGACGCTGGACATCTACGCGCCCATCGCCAACCGCCTCGGGATGAGCCGGATCAAGAACGAACTCGAGGACCTGTCGTTCCGGCACCTCGAGCCCGAGGTCTACGACACGCTGCGCACGCGGGTCGACCGGCGCCGGAAGGCCACCGAGGGCCTGATCGACGACTTCAAACGATCCGTCCGCACCGCCTTGGACGAGGCGCAGGTGCCGGTCCTCGTGATCGACGGCCGCATCAAGCGCCTCTACAGCATCCACCTCAAGCTGCGGCGCCAGAAGATCGACCTCGAGCAGGTCTACGACTTCCTCGCCGTCCGGATCATCACGCGCAGCGTCAAGGACTGCTACGCGAGCCTCGGCGTCATCCACCACGCGTGGCCGCCGGTGCCCGGCCGCATCAAGGACTTCATCGCCACGCCCCGGCCGAACGGGTACCAGTCGCTCCACACATCGGTGATGACCGAGAAGGGCGTGCCCATCGAGGTGCAGATCCGGACCGAGGAAATGCACCTCCAGGCGGAAGAAGGCATTGCGTCGCACTGGAAGTACAAGGAAGGGCGGGTCGGCGCCGCCAACGACGAACGGTACTTCCAGTGGCTGCGCCAGATGCTCGAGTGGCAGCAGGAAGTCCGTGACCCGCAGGAATTCATCCAGAACCTGAAGGTCGATCTCTACCCCGACGAGGTCTACACGTTCACGCCGACCGGCGAGGTCAAGTCGCTGCCGCGCCACGCGACGGTCATCGACTTCGCCTACGCCATCCACACGGCCGTGGGCCACCAGTGCGTCGGCGCGCGGATCAACGGCAAGATGATGCCGCTGCGTACGCTGCTCCAGAACGGCGACGTCGTCGAAATCGTCACCAGCGCGAAACACAAGCCGAGCCGCGACTGGCTCAACTTCGTCGTCACGACGCGGGCGCGCAACCGGATCAAGCAGTTCCTCCACAACGAGGAGAAGAACGGCGCGGTCGAGCTGGGGCGGAAGATCCTCGAGAAGGAAGCCCGCCGCTTCGACGTCAACATCAAGACGCTGTTCGAAACCGACCTGCTCGACCGTCTCGCGCCCGAGTGGGGCGTGCCGACGGCCACCGACCTGCTGGCCGCGCTGGCGTACGGCAAGGTGGGCGCGCGGCAGGTGCTGACGAAAGCGGTGCCCGGCGGGCAGTTGCAGGAAGAGAAGAAAGAGTCGCCGGTCACCTCGGCGGTGAAACGCGCCATCGGCCTCGGCCCCGACAGCATCAAGGTGCGCGGCGCCGATGACATGCTCGTGTTCCGCGCGCGCTGCTGCAGCCCCATTCAGGGCGAGCGCATCGTCGGCTACATCACCCGCGGCAAAGGGGTCTCGGTGCACTCGGTGAACTGCCCGAATGTCACGAACCTGCTGTTCGACCCCGAGCGCCGCATCGAAGTCGAGTGGGCGAAGGGCGACGCCCCGGCCGTCTACACCCAGCGCCTGACGCTCGAGGCCGACGATCGCAAGGGGATCCTGGCCGACGTCAGCGCGCGGATTGCGGCCGTCAACACCAACATCCTCGACATCGAGGCCCGCACCGACGTGACGGGCCGCGCGACGATCCGCGTTACCGTGCAGATCAGCGACGTCAAGCATCTCGAGAAAGTCATGAAGTCGCTGCGCGGCGTCAAGGGGATCCTCGCCGTGGAACGCGCGCGGCCCACCGGCGGCGAACCCTCGTCGCGCGCCGAGGGCTGAGCCCTCCCGTCGCCGCCGTTTCCGGGTATAGTCGTCCTGATCGTCATGCGGCCGTCGGCGTCATCCGACGCGCCGCGTCGTTCGCCAGTCGAGGACTTATGCACACCACCAACCGCAGGCGTTTCCTGAAGCACGCGGCCGCCGCCACGGCCGGGTTCATGATCGTGCCCCGGCACGTGCTCGGGGGCACGGGGTTCACCGCTCCAAGCGACCAGCTGACCAAGGCCATCATCGGCGTGGGCGGCATGGGCCGCGGCCATCTCAACTACGAAGGCACGAAACTGCTCGCGATCTGCGACGTCGACAAGGGCCATCTCGACGAGGTGCTGGCGTTTGCCGGCAAGGACGTTACCCCGTACCGCGACTACCGCGAGGTGCTCCAGCGCAAGGACATCGACGTCGTGCATATCGCGACGCCGCCGCACTGGCACGGCCTGATGTCGATCGAGGCCGCGCGCGCCGGCAAGGATATCTGGTGCGAGAAGCCGATGACCCGCACCATCGGCGAGGGCATCCGCGTCGTCGAGGAAGTGAACCGGTACGGCCGGATGTTCCGCGTGAACACGTGGTTCCGGTTCAAGGACCCGTTCTACGGCATGGGGACCGAGGTGAAGCCGCTCAGGAAGATCGTGCAGAGCGGGGCGCTCGGCTGGCCCCTCACGGTCACCGTCAGCGGCATCACGGGCTTCGACTGGAAGTTCTACTGGAGCGGGCGCACGGACCTGAAACCGCAGCCCGTCCCGCCGGAACTGGATTACGACCTCTGGCTGGGCCCGGCGCCGTACAAGGAATACAACGTCGCCCGCGTGCACCAGAACTTCCGCGGCTACTGGGACTACGACGGCGGCGGGCTCGGCGACATGGGCCAGCACTACCTGGACCCGATCCAGTACATCCTCGGCAAGGACCAGACGAGCCCGATCCGTGTCGATGTGGACGCGCCGCAGCAGCACTACGACGCTGCCGGGTCGTGGCGCCGCATCGAGTACACCTACGCCGACGGCTGCAAGATCATCCTCGATGGCGAGAACCGCGATACCGAAGCGGCGTACATCGCAGGCCCGAAGGGCAAGATCTTCCGCGGCTTCAAGTCGGACATCCCCAACGTGCAGGACCTGATCGCCACCATGCCCGATCCGGAGCCGCAGGTCGGCACGTTCTCGGACAGCGTGCGCACGCGCAAGAAGTTCGCGCTGAACGAAACCAACGCCCATCGTTCCGCGACGCTCGTCAACCTCGGCGTGATCGCCGTGCGTCTCGGCCGCACGTTGCACTACGACCCCGTGGCGCAACGTTTCCGCGATGACGAAGCCGCCAACCGGCTGATCGATCAGCCCATGCGCGCCCCGTATGTCATCTAGCGAGCAGCGAGGACCACGACCATGACCGCCGATCGACTCACACGGGTCCGCACGACCCTGACCGCGTCCATTGTCCTGGCTTTCCTGGCGACGACGGGTTCCGCCGCCGCCCGGCAGGCCGCCGCGCCGGCGCCGGCCAGCGCCGCCGCGATTGTTGCCAGGTTTCCCGCCGAAGACAGCGCACAGCGGAACGCCCTCGCCGCGCAGATCCTGAAACTGGGCGAACCCG
>CAZJRM010000281.1:0-5911 GCA_964547975.1 uncultured Vicinamibacterales bacterium
CGGACGGCCTCGTGCGCTACTCGGTCGGCATCGAGCATCCCGACGATCTCATTGCCGACCTGCAGCAGGCATTCGACCGGATCTGACGACCACGGTTCCGGCGACGAAGTCGTGGAGCGCGCGGGCGTGGACCCCCAGCGCCAGCGCGCAGCCGGCAATCGTCACGACGCCCGTGACGCGCCCGACGATGGCCACGGCTTCGGATCCGGACAGCACACCGGCGGCGAGGACGAGCGGCGCCGCGTACTTCGCGGCCCAGCGCAGCAGGCACCTGGGCAACGGCGCCTTCGTGCCGTCGGCCATCGCCACGTGCAGGCGGACGACACGTTTCCCCGGTGACGTCCCTGACACGGCTTCGATCAGGCTGTACGACAGCCACGCCGCCAACCCGCCCGCCAGCGCCCCGCCGGCGAACCCCAGGGCGCCGGAAAGCGGGTCCGAGCCGTCGCCTCCCGAGGAACCGGCCGCCATCACGGTCCCGAGCACACCTCCCGCCACGAGCGCCGCCGTGGCCATCACGGCCAGATCGACGGCCAGGGCAGCGGCCCGAAGACCGAGCCTTGCGCGCGGGTCATCCACGGGACGCCGGGGCTGCTAAGATGACTGCCAGCATGTGTGCCTCCAACGGCGGACCGAGAATACCACGATGACCCTCCCTCCCGTGTTCAGTGCCATCGACGAGGATCTTCGCGCCGACACCGGCGCCGCGTTCGTCCGCCTCATTGCCGACTACTTCGCCTCGACGGCCGCCAGGAATGGCTCCGTGTTCACGCCGCACAGCGCCGCGGACCTGGCCGCCCGGTTCGACGAACCGCTCCCAGTGGCCGGACGGCCGATCGATGACGTGCTGGCGCAGGTCGCTCGCGATGTCCTCCCCGACTGCAACCGGCTCATGGATCCCCGTTACATGGGGCACCAGGTGTCGGCGCCGCTTCCGGCAGCCGTCTGGGCCGAAGCGCTCACGGCGGCGCTCAACCAGTCGGGTGCCGTCTGGGAGATGTCGCCGGTCGGCACGATTATCGAGACGCAGGTCATCCGCTGGCTGGCGCAACTCGCCGAATTCGGTGACGCCGCCGGGGGGACCTTCACGTCGGGCGGAACCGAGGCGACGTTCGCGGGCCTGCTGGCCGCCCGCCACGCCCGCTGCCCCGACGCCTGGCGCAAAGGGCTGGGAGATTCACCGCCCGCCGTCGTCTGCGGCGAACACGCCCACTACGGCGTGGCGCGGGCCGTTGGTGAGCTCGGCATCGGCACCGACCACATCGTGTCGGTGCCGTCGGCGAACTACCGCATGGACGTCGCCGCCTTCGAACGGGAACTGAGCCGGCTGGCGGACGATGGGCGGCCCGTGATGGCCGTCGTGGCCACGGCGGGCAGCACCGCCACCGGCACGTTCGATGACGTCGACGAGATCGGTCGACTCTGCGAACAGCGGGGCCTGTGGCTGCACGTCGATGGTGCGCACGGGGCGTCGGCGCTCTTCTCCGATCGGCACCGCCACCGGCTGGCGGGTCTCAGCCGCGCCCGGTCGCTCGCGTGGGATCCGCACAAGATGATGCTGATGCCGCTGTCGGCGAGCGTGATCCTCGTACGCGACGAGCACGACCTCGAGGCGGCGTTCAGCCAGCGCGCGCCGTACCTGTTCCACGCGAGGGACGGGTCACGGAACTGGGACCAGGGGCTGCGGACCTTCCAGTGTTCGCGCCGCATCGACGCCTTCAAGGTCTGGATCGCGCTCCAGCGTTACGGCGCGGCGGCCATCGGCCAGTTGTACGACCACCTGTGCGAGACGGCTCGGACGCTGCACGACCTGCTGGCGGCCCGGCCCGACTTCGAAACGCTGCACGAGCCGGAGTCGAACATCCTGTGTTTCCGGTTCGTGGACGAGGGCGCGAGCCCCGGGTCGCTCGACGAACGGAATCAGCGGATGCGCGAAGTGTTCAACCGGGGCGGCGACGGCTGGATCACGACGACGGTCCTCCAGGGACGCAGGGTGTTGCGGGTGACGATCATGAATCCCCGCACGACCGTCGGCGACCTCGAGCGCCTGGTCGATGGCCTGGCGGCCCTCGGCCGCGTGGCCCTCCCGTCCTGATCCGGACACCGTTTCCTCACCGCGCGACGCCCCGCTTGCGTTAGGATTCGAGCATGTCCCGGAGTTCATCATGACGCGAGACGGCCGAATCCAGCTGACGATCCTCTTCATCGTCCTCACCGTGGCCGTCGGATGGCCATCGGTGGCCGCGTTCTACACCGACTGGTTGTGGTTCGTCGAGGTCGGGTACACGCAGGTCTTCAGCGTCAGCCTCGCGACCAAGGCCGGGCTCGGCACGTCCGCGGCCCTGCTGGCGTTCGCGTGGATTGCCCTGAACTTCCGGATCGCGCTGCGGGTGTTCGCGGACCCGTACCTGGTCATCGGCGTGTCGCCGGCCGACGGCCGGCCGCTGGTCGTCCAGCGGAAGGGCGTCGTCCTCCTCGCGACGATCGTTCCCGCCGTCGTCGCCCTCGTGCTGGCCGCCGTCATCTCGAGTCACTGGATGGAGTGGCTGCAGTTCCTTCATGCGACACCGTTCGGCGCCAGAGATCCGATTTTCGGCCACGACGTCTCGTTCTACGTGTTCGTGATGCCGTGGATCAACACCGTGCGCAACACGGCGATGATGGCCGTCGTCCTGAGCCTCGTGGGTTCGGCGGTCATTTACCTGCTGCCCGGGCGCGATGCCGGTCCGCCGCGGATGGGCCCGTTCGCTTCGTCCGGCGCCGCCCGCCGGCACCTGTCCATCCTGTCGGCCATCGTGCTGTTGCTGCTCGCCGTCGGCGCGTACCTGGACAAGGTGTCGCTGGCGGTCTCGCCCGAAGGCATCATTCAGGGCGCCACCTACGCGGACGTGACGATTCGCCGGCCGGCGCTGGACGTCCTGATGGTGGTGTCGGTCGTCGGTGCGCTCATGGCCCTCGCCCACGCGTTCGTGCGCCGGACGTGGCTGCTCGCCGGCGCCTTCGCGGTGTACGTCGCGACGTGGTTCGGCGGAGAACTGGCGGCGACCGCCGTGCAGCGCCTGGTCGTGACGCCGAACGAGCAGGTCAAGGAGACGCCGTACATCTCCTACAACATCGCCGCGACGCGGAAGGCTTACGCCATCGACGATGTCGACGAGCGCAGCCTGTCGGGCGACGCCACGCTGACGAAGGCCGCGATCGAAGCCAACGCCGCCACGATCGAGAACATCCGGCTGTGGGATCAGCAGCCGCTGCTGGATACCTTCGGGCAAATCCAGGAGATCCGGACGTACTACGACTTCACCTCGGTGGACAACGATCGGTACGTCATCGGCGGCAAGTACCGCCAGGTGATGCTGTCGGCGCGCGAACTGAACTCCGAGAGCCTGCCGTCGAAGTCCTGGATCAACGAGCGGCTGACCTTCACGCACGGCTACGGCGTCACGCTGGGGCCGGTCAACGAGGTCGCGCCCGAGGGACTGCCGGTGCTCTTCGTCAAGAACATCCCGCCGGAGTCGGACCAGGGCCTCGAGATCAAGGAACCCTCGATCTACTACGGGGAGTTGTCGAACGACCATGTGTTCGTCGGGACGCGAGCGAAGGAGTTCCACTACCCGAAAGGCGAAGACAACGTCTACCAGGCGTACGCGGGCAAGGGCGGCGTGCCCGTGGGGTCCATGCTGCGCCAGCTCATGTTCGCCAGCCGCTTCCGGTCGTTCAAGGTCGTGCTGAGCGAGGACCTCACCCCCGAGAGTCGCGTGTTGTACCACCGGAACATCATCGACCGGGTGACGACCATCGCGCCGTTCCTCTCGTACGACCGCGACCCGTACCTCGTCATCGCCGACGGGCGGCTCTACTGGATGCTCGACGCGTACACCTGGTCGAAGTACTACCCCTACTCGACACGCACCGCCGGCGGGCTGAACTACATCCGTAACTCGGTGAAGGTGGTCATCGACGCCTACCACGGGACCACGACCTTCTACCAGGCCGACGCGAAGGACCCGATCGCGGCCACGTTGTCCAGGATCTTCCCGGGCCTCTTCACGCCCTACTCGCGCATGCCCGACTCGCTGCGAAGTCACGTCAGGTACCCCGAGGACATCTTCAGCATCCAGAGCAGCATGTTCGCGACGTACCACATGACGAACCCGGCGGTGTTCTACAACAAGGAAGATCAGTGGGAGGTGCCGACGATCGATGTGGCCGGCGCGGCACGCCCCCTCGACCCCTACTACACCATCATGCGGCTCCCCGGGGAGGGCTCGGCGGAGTTCATCCAGATGTTGCCGTTCACGCCCCGCCGGAAGGACAACCTGGCGGCCTGGATGGTCGCGCGCAGCGATGGCGAGCACTACGGACGCATGCTCGTGTTCCAGTTTCCCAAGCAGAAGGTGGTCTTCGGACCGCGTCAAATCGTCGCTCGGGTCAACCAGGACCAGGTGATCTCGCCGCAGATTACGTTGTGGAATCAGCAGGGGTCGGAAGTGATCCAGGGCACCTTGCTCGTCATCCCCATCGAAGAGTCGCTGCTCTACGTCCGGCCGCTCTATCTCAAGGCGGCCGGCGGCAAGATCCCGGAACTCAAACGCGTGATCGTGGCCTACCAGAACCAGATCGCGATGGAAGAGACCCTGGACAAGGCCATCGCCAGGATCTTCGCGCAGAAACCGGTGCTGACCTTCGAAGACGCGCCTCCGCAGCCGGCGGTCGACGCACCCGGCACCACCGGCAGCGAGTCGCTCGAGACGCTGGCGGGGCTGGCCCGACAGCGCTTCGAGGCCGCGACGAAAGCGCAGCGGGAGGGTGACTGGGCGCGCTACGGGGAGGAACTGAGGAAGCTCAGCGCCATTCTCGATCAGATGACGCAGAAACAGGCGCCGAAGCAATAGCTGCCCCGGCGCCTGCCGTCCGCTTCCTCGAGAGGGAAGACGAGGAACTCTAGACCAGCACCTTGATGACTACGCGGCGGTTCTGCGCGCGGCCGTCCCTGGTGTTGTTCGGCGCCACGGGCTTCTCGGAGCCGAACGAGATCACGTTCATCCGGTGCAGCGGAATCTGGTGCGCTTCGTAGAGGTACCGCTTCACCACTTCGGCGCGCTGCATGCCGAGTTTCTCGTTGTACGCCTTGGACCCAACCGCATCGGTGTGCCCTTCGATCTCGAAGAAGGCCCCCTGGGGGTCGGCCTTGATCTTCGCAGCCAGTTCATCGAGGCGGGCCTTGGCGCTGTCCGGCAACGTCGCCTTGCCGAACGCGAAGTTGCCCTGATCCTCGCTGAGCACCACGGTGTACACCAGACGCTTCGACGCCTTGTCCACGGCGTCGGCCTTCAGCGCCGCGGCGTCGGCCTTGGCTTCCGCGGCCGTCGCAGCGGTGCCGGCGCGATCCGCGGAGGCCTGCGCGGCCTGCGCGGTCTTGTCGACCTCTGTCAACCGCCCGTCCATCACGCGAGTCTTCTCGCGGTTCTCGTCGACCTGACGCGACAGGGCGTCAACCTGGGTATCCACGTCAGCCACGCTCTTCTTGACATACGATTTCGTGGCGCACGCCGGCAGAGCGGCGATGGCGGCGATGAGCACGGCGACCAGAGTCAGTTGCTTTTTCATGACGTTCGAACCTCGGCTCCTCGTTGATAGCGCTCGTCGGGATATCGGAACGACGAGGCTGCCTGATGAGATATCAAAGGGCTTGCCAAGCCTTCCACCGTGGTGATCTGGCCGAAATCGGTCAGACATGGGGCTCGTCGACAGGATTGCAGGGGACGATCTGACTCAGACACGCCCGACGGAATGTAAATTATACACACCCGGCGTCTCTCGAAGCCACAGCCCTGCCGGCTGGCGTCGATTTCGAGGTCGATTGCACATGGAACGCCGTGTGCGTACAGTGGATCAGCACTCGTGGGAA
>CAZJRM010000282.1:0-5902 GCA_964547975.1 uncultured Vicinamibacterales bacterium
ATGTTGGCGGCGACGACCTGTTCGACGGTCGTGTCGCCGGCGACCTTGCGGGAGAACTTGCTCTTGCGCGGCAGCACGGCCTGGATGACGGCGCGGTGCCCGGGCGACGGCGGCGTCAGCGCGACCCAGTCGCCGACGGCCGGGAACTCGTGTCGGCCGGCGGCGCGGTGCCGCAGGCCGCCCGCGACGTGGGCGAGCGTGTCGGCGTCAGCCGTCTGAACGCGGTAGATATGCTGATGTTCGAGGACGACGCGTGCGGGCACGAGCCCCTTGTCGGCGTGCGGCGCGAAGTGTTGCGCCACGGTGTCGTCCCAGCCGAGCGTCCTGAGGTCCACCGCCTGAGCGTAGTCTGCCTGCCCTTCCGATTGCAAAATGCCGCCGCGGACCACGGGGGCCAGCCGAAAAGGGGGCCAGGCCCCCTTTTAGGTCAAGCCACTGGCCAGTGAAAAGGGGGCCAGGCCCCCTTTTAGGTCGGACCACTCGCCGCGGGAAAGGGGGCCAGGCCCCTTTTTCGGGATCCGCGGGGCGGGAAGCCGCGTCACAGAGATTACGCGTGATCACACGCTTCATCCGTGATAGATTACGCGTTACAACACATTTCTTCGAAGGAGTCCCCGAATGCGCAAGACCCTGTTCGTCGCCGCTGTCGCCCTCGCCGTCGCCGTCGCCACTCCCGCGCAGGCGCAGACCTGGACCATCGACACCGGCCACTCCGGCGCCCACTTCGCGGTTCGCCACATGATGGTCTCGACCGTCCGCGGCGACATGGGCAAGGTCACCGGCTCGGTGGTGTACGACAGCAAGAACCTCGCCGCGGCGTCGGTCGAGGCCACGATCGACGTGACCGCGATCAGCACTCGCGACGAGAAACGGGATGCCCACCTCAAGAGCCCCGATTTCTTCGACGTCGCTAGCTACCCCACGATGACCTTCAAGTCGAAGAGAGTCGTGCCGGGTGCCGACGGCGCGTTCAAGCTCGTGGGCGACCTCACGATGCGCGGCGTGACCAAGGAAGTCACCCTGGACGTCGAAGCGCTCCGCCCGGCGATCAAGATGGGCAACAGCAGCCGCACCGGCACGACGGCCACGACGAAGATCAACCGCCAGGACTTCGGCGTGAAATTCAGCCGGACGATGGACGGAGGCGGCCTCGTGGTGGGCGACGAGGTCACGGTGACGATCGATCTCGAGCTGATTCAGCAGGCGGCGCCGGCCAAGTAGATCGGATTGGGGATCAGGGTGGGGATTGGGGATTGGGGATTGGGGATTGGGGATTGGGGTAATCTGTTTTCATGTACCAGACTGCTGTCGTCCTCCACTCCCTCCTCAGGTGGGCCGTTGTCCTGCTCGGGGTGTACGCCGCCGCGCGCGCCCTGATCGGACTTCTGCAGAAGAAGCCGTGGGCGCCGGCCGACCTCCAGGCCGGCCGCCTCTTCGTGATCACGCTCGACGTCCAGTTTCTACTGGGGATCGTGCTCTACGGCTTGCTGAGCCCGCTCGTCACGGCCGCCATGTCCGACGCGGGCGCGGCGATGAAGTCGCCCGCGCTCCGCTACTGGCTGGTCGAACACCCGCTGCCGATGTTCGTCGCACTCGGGTTGGCGCATCTGGGCCTGGCGCGAGCGAAACGGACGAATGCAACGCTTTCGCACAGACAGATGCTCGTGCACATGGGTGTCGCGCTGCTGTTGATCCTGGCCAGCACGCCGTGGCCGTTCATGGCCAACGCCCGGCCCTGGATTCGATTCTGGTAGAATCCTCCCGCACTGCCCCCGCGGTCCTGGAGGTTCACATGGCGTGTTGCGGATCGGGGAAGGCCGGAATGGCCAAGGCGAAGACGGCGACGAAGAAGACGGCCAAGAAGGCCACCAAGAAGTAAGCCACACGAGGGCCGCCGGTATCAGGCGGCCCTGCGTGTGTACGGGCGCGGCGGGCGGCTCACCGCCGCTGGAAGGAGCTCGACGGGCTCCACGCGGGAAACCGATCGGCCTGCGCGATCCGGTGAGCCATCAGGAAGTAGATCTGCAGGTCCTGCACCGCGCCGCTCAAGTCCCAATCGGGCCGGTATTCATCTGACGGCTGGTGGTAGTGCTTCGCCGTGTAGGCCGCCTGCAGCGACCGGACCTCGGCCGACGGACGGTCGATGAAGTCGGCGCCCCCCCCGGCGTTGATCGCCGGCACGCCACGTTTGGCGAACGGGAAGTGATCCGACCGGAAGTACCCGCCGTGTTCCGGCATCGGGTCCGGCCGCAGCACACGCCCTTGTGCCTGAGCCGCGGCGGCGGCGTAGTCGTCCAGTTCCGAGTTCCCGAGCCCGACCACGGTGAGATCCCGCGTACGGCCATAGATATTGAGCGCGTCCATGTTGATGACGGCCGCCGTCTTCGCCAACGGGTAGATCGGGTGCCGGGCGTAGTAGTCGGACCCGACCAGGCCCTGCTCTTCGGCGGTCACCGCCAGGAACAGGATCGAACGTCTCGGCTTGACGGGCTCGCGTGCGAACGCGCGGGCCAGTTCGATCAGGCCCGCGATGCCGGTCGCGTTGTCCAACGCGCCGTTGTAGATCCGATCCCCGTTGATCTCGGGCCCGATGCCGTAGTGATCCCAGTGGGACGTGTAGAGGACGTACTCGTCCTTGCGCGAGGGATCCGCCCCCTCGAACTTGCCGACCACGTTGCGCGACGTGAACCGTCGCAGCGTGCTGTTCACCGTCATGGACGCCTTGATGCCCAGCGGCACAGGCGCGAACGCCCGGGTCGCGGCCCGCGCCTTCAACGTGTCGAAGTCCTGGCCCGCCATGGCGAACAGGGCTTTCGCCTGGTCGAGCGTAATCCAGCCCTCCACCGCCACCCGGCTCATGTTGTCGTCGGCCGCCGCCTGGTCCACCTGCTCGGTCACCTTGCTCTGCACGACGGAGAACGGATAGGCGGCCGGGCCGGTCTCGTGCACGATGAGCACGGCCGCCGCCTTCTTCTCGGCGCCCTTCTCGTACTTGTAGGTCCACCGCCCGTAGTAGGTCATCGCTCGCCCGCCAAACGTCTTCGGGTCGAGCGACTTCGAGTCGTTCGCGTCGGGCACCGGCGGATCGTTGACGAGCACGATCACCGTCTTGCCAGCGACGTCGACCCCTTTGAAGTCGTCCCACTGGAATTCGGGCGCCTGAATGCCGTAGCCGACGAACACGACGTCACTGTCGGCGACATCGACACGTTCCCGGACCCGTTTGGTCCACGCCACGATGTCGTCCTTGTAAGCCAGCGTTCGGGTCTGGGTGCCCGAGCGGAACACGAACGACGATGAGGGCGACGCGGTGATGCCGACCATCGGCACCGGCTGGACGTAAGTGCCGTCCGTGTTCCCGGGCTTCAGTCCGGCCTTCGCGAACTGATCCGCGATGTAGGCGACGGTCTTGTCTTCTCCCCGCGTCCCCGGGGCGCGCCCTTCGAAGTCGTCGGACGCGAGCACCTTCACGTGGCGGATGAGCGCATCGGCGGTAATGGCGGGAGCGGCGGCGGCCGGGGCGGGCTGCGCGGCGAGCGGGGCGGCCCAGAGCACGCCGCACGCGAGCACCGGCAAGACGAAACGTGAGTTGAACATCGAGGTCCCTCCCGCTGCCGCCGCCGAAAAGGGGGCCAGGCCCCCTTTTAGGTCGGACCAATCGCCGTGGAAAAGGGGGCCTGGCCCCCTTTTAGGTCAGACTTCTTCGAACACGCCGGTCTTCCGGTTCTTCCGCACGTGGTCGTGGGTGAAACACCGGCCGTTCATCGCCACGTACACGCCGGGCGGGAGCACCTGCGCGAACGAAATCGCGCTGCCCAGGTTGAACAGCCCGTCCGAACTGCCAAACGCGTAGGGCACCATCGCGCCGGTCAGCACCACGGTCTTGTCAGCCACCGCGGCGGCGATCACCTTGGCGGTCTCAACCATCGTATCGGTGCCGTGGGTAATCACGATCCGCGACTCGGGGGCCTGCCGGCAGTTCTGCACGATCAGATCACGGTCGGCATCGGACATCTCCAGGCTGTCGACCAGCATCACGGTCCGGACGACGACATCGACCTTGCAGCGGCCGAGACGCAGCATCTCGGGCAACTGGCTGTCGGTGAACGCCAGGCGGCCGTTGATCTCGTCGTACTGCTTGTCGAACGTGCCGCCGGTGACGAGAATACGAATCATGCGGGCATTCTACCCGATGCCCCGCCCCGGGCGGTGCCGGCCATCAGACCACACCGCCCTCCGCCCCCGCCTCGGGACGGTCGTGTATTCGCGGACCGTGCCGTCCGACGTCCGCGGTCTCGCAGGCGCGCATCTTGCGCTTCTACATCTAATTATGTAGATTTATAGATATGGACCAGACCGCCAGCCTCTACCGGCTGCTGGGCGAGGACGCCCGCCTCCGCATGCTCCGCGTGCTCGGCGACGAACGCCTCAACGTCACCGAGCTCACGGCCGTGCTGGGCCTGGCCCAGTCGGGCGTCTCGCGCCACCTCGGCCTGCTCAAGGACGCCGGCCTCGTCGCCGAAGAACCGGCGGGCGGTTTCACCTACTACCGCATCAGCCCCGCGCTCGACGGCGGCGCCCTCGGCGGTCTCTGGGCCGTGCTGCAGACCCAGTTCGCGGCGATGGCGTCCGGCGACGTCGCCCGCGCGGACGATGCGCGCCTGCAGGAGGTGCGGCGGCTGCGCAAGGAGAACTTCGACGCCCACGCGACCGAACAGGGCCAGCTCGTCCCTGGCCGCAGCTGGGCCGCCTGGGCCCGCGCCCTCGGCCACCTGCTGCCGGCACTCGACGTCGCCGACCTCGGCTGCGGCGAAGGCTACCTCACCATCGAAGCGGCCGCCTGGGCGCGGCACGTCATCGCCGTCGACCGCTCCGCCGCCGTCCTGCGCAAGGCGCGCGACCTCGCGCACAAACGTCGCGTCACCAACGTCACCTGGAAACGCGGGGACATCGAACGCGCGCCCCTGCCCGACGCCTCCGTGGACGTCGCCCTCCTGTCGCAGGCGCTGCACCACGCGCAACACCCCGACCTGGCCGTCGCCGAAGCCGCCCGCGTCGTCCGTCCGGGCGGGATCGTCCTGGTCCTCGACCTGCGGCCGCACGACCAGGCCTGGGTCAAGGATCGCCTGGGCGATCAGTGGCTCGGCTTCACGGACGACCACGTGGCCCGCCTGCTCACCGCCGCCGGCCTGACCGGCGTGCGCGCGCAGGTCGGCGCCCGCCGCGCGGGCGGCCCGTTCACCGTCATCATCGCGAGCGGCCGCAAACCCTCGCGCAGCGCCCGCACGCGGGCCTGAGGGATTCATGCTCGACCAGATCCTGCGCCAGCGCGTGCTCGTCCTCGACGGCGGCATGGGCACGATGCTCCAACGCCACGGGCTGACCGAGGCGGACTTCCGCGGCGAACGGTTTGCCAGCCACCCTCGCGATCTCAAGGGCAACAGCGACCTGCTCGTCCTCACGCGACCCGACATCGTCGAAGGCGTGCACCACGCCTACTTCGAGGCCGGCGCCGACCTGGTCGAGACCAACACGTTCACCGCGACGCCGGTCGCCCAGGCCGACTACGGCCTCGAGTCGCTCGTCTACGAGCTGAACGTCGCGGCGGCGCGGGTCGCGCGCCGGGCTGCCGACGCGTGGACCGCGAAGACGCCGGACCGGCCACGGTTCGTCGCAGGCTCGATGGGCCCGACCAACAAGACGCTCTCGCTGTCGCCGGACGTCAACAACCCGGCGTTCCGCGCCGTCACGTTCGACGAGATCAAGGCCGGGTACGCCGAACAGGTCCGCGGCCTGCTCGACGGCGGCGTCGACGTCCTCCTGCTCGAGACCATCTTCGACACGCTCAACGCGCGCGCGGGCATCGTCGCCATCGAAGAGGTGTTCGACGAACGCGGTCGCC
>CAZJRM010000283.1:0-2073 GCA_964547975.1 uncultured Vicinamibacterales bacterium
CGGCCGCCGGAGCAGGGGAGGGGCGGGGATACGATGCACGTGCCGCTCGGGGACCAGGCGGCGCGGGCCGAGGCGGCGAAGGCCGCAGCCCCACCGGCCGCGCCGGGAGCGCCCGTGCCCGCGGCCCCGCCGAGCGACCCCGAGTCGGTCGCCCGCGTGCACGCGGCGCTGCTCGAACGCGGCTACGCCCTCGCGACGTATCACTACCAGGACGTGGGCGAAGACACGATCGGCCGCACGGTCGACGGCAGTTGGGCCTTCAGAACGACGAGGATCTTCACGCCGTATGCGGACTACGACTGGGGACTCGCCACGGCGTGGGCGTGGGGCGTGTCGAGAGTGATCGACTACCTCGAAGGGCAGCCGTTCGCCGATCGCGGCCGGTTCATCGCGATCGGCCATTCGCGGATTGGCAAGGCGGTCCTGGTGGCGGGCGCGTTCGACGAGCGCATCGCGCTCGTCGCGCCGGCGGGGAGCGGGGCCGGCGGGACGGGCGCGTACCGGTTCAATGGGGCGCGTGGCGGGGGCCGCGAAGGGCTCGCCGACATGATGCGGAAATACCCGAACTGGTTCTCCCCGAACCTCTACGCGTTCGCGAAGGACGTCGACAGGCTGCCGTTCGACCAGCACTGGTACATCGCGCTCGCCGCGCCGCGCGCGTTCCTGTCGCTCGAAGGCACCGACGACCAGAACTGCGTCGTCAACGCGCTGCGGCAGGCGGTGGCGGGCGCCGAACCGGCGTACGCGTTGTTGAACGCGCGGGACCGCCTGGCGGTGCATTACGCGCCGCACCGCCACGCGCTGGCCGAAGAGGACTGGGCGGCGCTCATCGATTTCGCCGACAGAGTCCTGTTCGGCAAGCCCGTGGCTCGCGTCTTCGACAATTACCCGCAGTGACTACGCGGCCTGGACCGACACGGCGATCTTGACCTCGTCTCCCACGAGGAAGCCGCCGGTCTCGAGGGCCGCGTTCCACATCAGGCCGAAGTCCTTCCGGTTGATCGTTGTCTCGGCCTCGAAGCCGTACTTCGTGTTGCCCCACGGGTCCTTCGCCGCGCCGGCGTAGGTCACCGCCAGCGTCACCGACTTCGTCACGCCGTGGATGGTGAGGTCGCCGACGACCGAATAGTCGCTGCCGCCCCTGGGCGTGATGGACGTGCTGGTGAAGGTCAGCGTCGGGTACTTCTCGACCTCGAAGAAGTCGGCCGAGCGGAGGTGCTGGTCCCGCTGCGGCTCGTTCGTGTCGATGCTCGCGGCCTGGATCGTCAGCGACGCGGACGACGAGGCGGGAGACTGTTCGTCGAAGGCGATGGTGCCGGCGAAGTCGGCGAAGCGGCCGCGGACCTTCGTCAGGAGGTGGCGGACCTGGAACGTGGCTTCAGAGTGGGCCTTGTCGATCTGCAGGGTGCGGGTGCTCATGGGGGTTCTCCTTCGGGCGTCAGGTGGTTATTGAGTGTTCAAACACGCATTAAGTCAAAAAAAGACGTGCCGGCGCGTCAGCCGGCCTGGCGGACCTTCGCGAGCACCGTGAGCAGCGTGCGCAGGTCGCGTTCGCTCACGTGGCCCAGGAGCCGTTCGTGGCTCTCGACAACGGGCTGATCGACCTTGTCGAGCAGCCGCAGCCCGTCTTTCGTGATCCTCGCCGTCATGTGCCGGCGATCGTCGACGCCGCGCGCGCGGGTGATGAGCCCCATGTCCTCGAGCCGGTCCAGCAGCCGCGTGACGTCCGGTACCGGGGTCACCATCCGATCGCGGATCTCGTTCCGGCAGAGGCCGTCCGGTCCCGCGCCGCGCAGGATGCGCAGCACGTTGTACTGGGTGGCGGTGATGCCGAACGGCTTCAACGTCTCTTCGAACGCGTGGCTGAGGACGGCGGCCGTACGGGCGATGCTGATATGGGCTTCCTGGGCCACGCTCTTGTACGGCTTCGTCTGTTTCAGTTCGGCCAGCAGGTCCTTCGCCACACCCCGATAATACGTGTTATCACACACACTGTCAAGGATCGTTCTCGGCCGGAGGGCGGAAGCCGAGGGCCGCGAGCCGCAAACCGCAAGCCTGTAGTATCGTTACTCC
>CAZJRM010000283.1:2173-5849 GCA_964547975.1 uncultured Vicinamibacterales bacterium
GGCGGAAGCCGAGGGCCGCGAGCCGCAAACCGCAAGCCTGTAGTATCGTTACTCCACCCAACAGGAGTCCTCCATGCGCACCGTCCGTCGCCTTTCGTCCGCCTGTCTCCTGGCCGTCTGCGTCGCGTCGGCCGCGACCGTCCTCGCCCAGCGCGGCGGCCCGATGACCCCCGAACAAGCCGCGCGCCGCTGGCAGTCCGAACAGGAACTCCAGTCGATCGCCGTGGTCGACCGCAAGGTCATGATGCCCATGCGCGACGGAATCCGTCTCGCGACCGACATCTACCGGCCGAAGAACGCGGCCGGCAAGGTCCCGACGATCTTCGTGCGCACACCCTACAACTTCAACTACTGGGATATCCAGAACGGCGTCCCCCGGGACCAGTCGGCCATCATCGCCGCCGTCAAACGCGGGTATGCCTACGTCATCCAGAACGAACGCGGCCACTTCTTCTCCGAAGGGCACTACGACATCCTCGGGCCGCCGATCACGGACGGCTACGACGCGCTGCAGTGGCTCTCGAACCAGCCGTGGTCCAACGGGAAGATCGGCACCACGGGGTGCTCGTCCACGGCCGAATACCAGATGGCCATCGCCGCGATGGGGCACCAGGCGTTCGGGGCGATGAACGTGCAGGGCTTCGGCGCCGGCGTCGGTCGCGTGAAACCGTACTACGAACAGGGGAATTGGTACCGCGGCGGCGCGGTCCAGATGCTCTTCATCACCTGGCTCTACGGTGAGCAGAACCAGCTGCGGCCGATGTTCCCGAAGGACCTGTCGCAGGAGGATCTGATCAAGGCGTCGAAGTACTTCGACCTGGCGCCGCGCCAGCCGCAGGTCGACTGGTCGAAGGCCCTGTGGCACCTGCCCGTGCAGGACATCATGAAGAGCGTCGACGGCCCCAGGGGCATCTTCGCCGACGCGATGCCGGTGGATACCGGCGGCCGCATGATTCAGCGGGCGCCCAACGACCCCGCCTGGTACAAGGGTGGCCTGATGCACGACGACAAGACCATCAACGTCCCCGGCCTGTGGTTCATGTCCTGGTACGACGTGTCGGTCGGACCGAACCTCGCGCTCTTCAACCACGTGCGGAAGACCGCGCGCCCCGAGATTGCCGACCAGCAGTGGGCCGTGATCGCGCCGGTCGCGCACTGCTCCTACACGCGAGCGTCGGAGAACACCGTCGTCGGCGAGCGCAGCATGGGGGACGCGAGGCTCGACTACAACGAACTGACCTACGGGTTCTTCGACCGCTTCCTCAAGGGTGAGCCTGGGGGCCGCCTCGACAAACAGGCCAAAGTCACCTACTTCACGATGGGCGCCAACAGGTGGCAGACGTCGGACACGTGGCCGCCGGCCGGCGCACAGCCCCTCACGTTCTACCTGGCGAGCGGCGGAAACGCGAACACGCTCAACGGTGACGGCGTCCTTGCCGCCGCGCCGCCGGCCCTCGACAAACCCGACACGTTCACCTACGACCCGGCGAAACCCGTCACGTCGTACGGCGGCAACGTCTGCTGCACGGGAACGGCGATCCAGGCGGGATCGTTCGACCAGCGCAAGATGGAGGAACGTCCCGACATCCTGGTCTACACCACGGAGCCGTTCAAGGAAGGCGTCGAGCTCAGCGGGCCCATCACGCCGACGCTGTACGTGTCGTCCGATGCCAAGGACACCGACTTCACGGTCAAGGTCATCGACGTCGATCCGGACGGCCGCGCCTACAATCTCGACGAGTCGATCCAGCGCATGCGGTATCGCGATGGCTACGACAAGCCGCTCGTGTGGATGGAGCCTGGCAAGGTCTACAAAGTCACCCTGCAGCCACTGACGACGAGCAACTACTTCAAACCCGGCCACCGGCTCCGGATCGAAGTGTCGAGCAGCAACTTCCCGCGCTTCGACCGCAACATGAACACGGGCGGCAACAACTACGACGAAACCACGGGAGTCGTCGCCCGCAATGTCGTGCACCACTCGAAGCAGTACCCGTCGCAGATCACCGTGACGGCGGTTCGGAAGTAGTCCCGGGACGGCGGGCGGGCCGGGTTCGTCCCGGTCCGCCGCCAATCGGTGCCCCGGGAAACGCCCTTCGCAGTTCTTCCTGTTCGACGACCCGCCAACGGCCTGGCTGCAGATTCCCCAACACGAGGCCGCCGAACGACACGCGAGACAGCTTCGTGACCTCGTACCCCAGCGCCGCGAACAGTCGCCGGACCTCGCGGTTCCTGCCCTCGGTCAGCGTCACGAGCAGGTGGGTCTCACGGGTTGATCGTTTCCGCACCGCGACGGCGTACGCGGCCAGCGGCCCGTCGTCGTCCGTCAGGCCCCGCTCGAGCGCTCGCGCGTCTTCGTCGCGAAAGGCTCCCCGCACCGACACTGCGTAGGTCCGCGGCATGGCATTCGCGGGATTGGTGATCCAGTCCCCAAACCGGCTGTCGGTCGTCAGCAGCAACAGTCCACTCGTCGCCCGGTCCAGCCGCCCGACCGGCATGACCCTGGCCGGGGCATCTGCGACGAGATCCGCCACCGTTTGCCGTCCTTCCGGGTCGCGAACCGTCGTCACGATCCCACGAGGTTTGTTCAGGAGAATCGTCAACACTCCCGCCCGCTTCCGAGCCTGCCCGTCGATCACGATACGCACCCGTTCGGGAACGATGACCGCGCCGGGATCGAAGACGACCCGGCCGTCGACGGCGATCCGGCCGGCCCGGATGAGCGCCATGGCCTCGGAACGTGACGCCAGGCCGAGTTTCGACAGGGCGCGGGCCAGGGCGACGGTGCCTGGAGGGCGATTCACCCTTCCATCCTACCGCTGCACTGGCGCGAAGGGGCGCCGCCGGGTATGCTCTCGGGAATCGGCATCCGCCAGGCTGGCGGCGGCCCGCTACCCCGCGTCGCACTCTTCCCGGGAGGATTCATGAGACACCGTTGGTCGTGGTTCGCGGCAGGCCTGATGCTGCTGGCGGTCCTGACGTTTCAGGCCGTGCCGGTCGCGCAGGATGGCAGCGACCCCGTCGTGAAGAAGATTCTCGAACTGGGCACCAGAGACAACCAGGTCATGACCTGGAATGACTACGCCAGCAACCGTTTTGGCGGCCGCGAAACCGGCTCAGGCTCGTACACGGACGCCACCCAGTGGGCCGTCTGGCAATTCAAGCAGTTCGGGCTCGAGGCCAAGCTCGAGGAGGTTGGCGAACTGCCGGTGGGCTTCGATCGCGGTCCGTGGTTCGGCAAGATGCTCTCGCCGACGGTGAAGCACCTGCGTTTCGGGACGCCCAGCTTCACGGCGGGCACCAAGGGAATCCAGCGAGGCCCCGTCGTCATCCTGAAGGCCGACCCGTTCTCGATTGCCGGCCGCGCCCAGGGCGGCCAGCCGATCGCCAAAGACATCGTCGCGAAGAAGCAGGCGGCGGTGAACGCCGCGATCGCCGAAGTCAAGGCGAACGCCGCCGCCTACAAGGGGGCGTGGGTGCTCATTCCAGGCGCGAGCACGGGTTTCGCCCGCGATGGCCGGCGAGGCTCGAAGCTCCCGGATGGCTCACCCGAGTACCTCGACGCCGCGCTCATGCCGGCCCTCACGAAGACGCTCCTCGACGCCGGGGCGCTCGGCACCATCCAGTCGGCCAAGCCCACGGCGCCGCTTCAGCCCGAGAACAACTCGGAACCGCC
>CAZJRM010000284.1:0-5843 GCA_964547975.1 uncultured Vicinamibacterales bacterium
GCCGACTCCCTCGACACCGTCGAACTCGTGATGGCCTTCGAGGAAGAGTTCGGGATCGAAATCCCGGACGAGGACGCCGAGAAGATCACCCGCGTCAAGGAAGCCGTCGATTACATCGAGGCCCATTCCAAGAAGAAGTAAGGACGGCGCGCGCCGGCCGCACCCTGCTGCCGCCGGTCGCGCGTTCCATCGAACGGAGGCCTCGTGAACAGGCGCGTTGTCGTCACGGGCGTCGGCTTGGTGTCTTCATTGGGCATCGGGACCGGCCCGACGTGGGAAGGACTCTGTCAGGGACGGAGTGGTGTCGGCCGAATCACCAAGTTCGACGCGTCGGCGTACGCCGCGCAGATCGCGGCCGAGATCAAGGGCTTCGACCCTCTCCAGTACTTCGAGAAGAAAGAAGTCAAGAAGGTCGACAGCTTCATCCAGTACGCGATGGCCGCGTCCCAGTGTGCCGTCGAGGATTCCGGGCTGACCATCGGCCCCCACAACGCGACCCAGGTCGGCGTCTTCATCGCGTCGGGGATCGGGGGATTCTCGACGATCGAGCGTGAGCACTCGTCCCTCGTGGAGGGCGGCCCGCGCAAGGTCTCGCCGTTCTTCATTCCGTCGGCCATCATCAACCTCGCCGCCGGGCACGTGTCGATCAGGCACGGCGCCAAGGGGCCGAACATGGCCACCGCCACCGCGTGTGCCGCGTCCGCGCACGCGGTCGGCGACTCGTTCCACATCATCCGCCGCGGCGACGCGGACGTGATGATTGCCGGGGGCGCCGAGGCTGCCATCACACCGCTCGGCGTCGGCGGCTTCGCCTCGATGCGCGCCCTGTCCACCCGGAACGATGCGCCGGAGCGGGCCAGCCGGCCGTTCGACAAGGACCGGGACGGCTTCGTCATCGGCGAGGGATCGGGCATCCTGATCCTCGAGGCGCTCGACCACGCCGTCGCGCGAGGGGCGCGTATCTACGCCGAGATCGTCGGCTACGGCATGACCGGGGATGCGTTCCACATCACGTCGCCCTCGGAAGACGGCGACGGCGGCATGCGGGTCATGGCGATGGCGCTGCGCAACGCGGGCGTGTCGCCCTCGGACGTGCAGTACATCAACGCGCACGGGACGTCGACGCCGTACAACGACAAGTTCGAGACGATCGCCATCAAGCGCCTGTTCGGTGACCGTCCCGAGGGTCTGGCGGTGTCGTCGACCAAGTCGATGACCGGGCACACGCTCGGGGCCGCCGGCGGCGTGGAAGCCGGGATCACGGCGCTGGCGATCTATCACCAGATCATCCCGCCGACGATCAACTACGAGACGCCGGACCCCGAGTGCGATTTGGACTACGTGCCGCTGACGGCGCGCAAGGCCACGATCACCCACGCTCTGTCGAACTCGTTCGGATTCGGCGGCACGAACGCCGCCCTGTTGTTGCGCCGCTACGACGGCTGATCGACGGAACCCCACCCCATGAAGATTGCGGTCTGTCTGAAGCAGGTGCCGACGCGCGACTGGCAGCCGCGCGTCAACGACGCGCGCACCTGGGTGCGCGATGCGGAGGCGGCGTTCGAGCTCAACGAGCCCGACGCCTACGCGATTGAAGAAGCGCTTCGCCTGAAGGAGAAACACGGCGGAGAAGTCGTCGTGTGTTCGGCCGGCCCGGCGCGCGTGGCCCAGGCGTTGCGCGAGGCGCTGGCCCGCGGCGCGGACCGCGCGATTCACGTCGAGAGCGACGACCTCGTGACCGCCGACGCCATCGCGGTCGCCGGCGCGCTGGCGGCGGCCATGCGAGACGAGGCGTTCGACCTGATCCTGACCGGCCTGCAGTCCGACGACCAGGGCTTCGCCCAGACCGGCGTGGCACTGGCCGAACTGCTGGGGGTTCCTGCCGCGACCATCATCATGGAAGTCGCGGTGGACGGCGCGTCGGTGCGCGTGAAACGCGAACTCGAGGGCGGCTGGTTCCAATGGGTCACCCTGCCGCTGCCGGCGGTCCTGACCATCCAGAGCGGGATCAACCAGCTGCGGTACGCGACGCTGAAGGGCATCATGGCGGCGAAAAAGAAAGAGATTCGCCGCGTCGAGCCCGGCGCCGTCGCCTCGGCGCTGGAGATCGTCAACCTCTACGCGCCCGAGAAGAAGAAGCAGACCGAGCTCCTCGGCGGTTCGCCTGCCGACGCCGCCAAGGCGCTCGTTCGCAAACTGCGGGAGGAAGCGCTGGTGCTGTCATGATCCTCGTGGTTGCCGAACAGCAGGACGGGACCCTGAACCGCGCGTCCTGGGAAGCCGTCGCCGCGGCACAGCACGCCGGCGGACCGGTGAAGGTGGCCGTCGCCGGCGACGGCCTCGGCGCGGTGGCGGCGGAACTGGCCGGTGCCGAGGTGGCGGAAGTCATCGCGGCGGAATCGACGGCGCTCGAGGTGTACACCGCGGACGGCGTCGTGTCGGCGCTGGCCGGCCTCATCACGGCCGAGCAGCCCGATGCCGTCTTCCTGCCGCATACCTATCGCACGCGCGACTTCGCGCCGGCCCTGGCCGTGCGCCTGCGCCGGGCGCTGGTGACGGACTGCGTTGGCGTCAAGGCCGACGGCGGCCCGCTGCAGTTCGTGCGCCCGGTATTCCAGGGGCGGCTCTACGCCGACGTGAAGGCGTCCGGCCCGGCGATCGCGACGTTCCAGGCGGGCGCGTTCCGCGCCGACGCCGTCGTCCGCGGCGCGGCG
The DNA here is from genome assembly GCA_964547975.1 of uncultured Vicinamibacterales bacterium. Lineage (GTDB taxonomy): Bacteria > Acidobacteriota > Vicinamibacteria > Vicinamibacterales > JAKQTR01 > CAYJPV01. The sequence continues at coordinate 2,715 of CAZJRM010000284.1, forward strand.
CCGGCACCCGTTCGCACCATCGCGGCCGCCGTCGGGACGATTCGCCAGAAACCCGAAGCGCCCTTCCGCGAAGCGAAGCAGGCCGTGGACCTGAGCCAGGCCGAGCGTATCGTGGCCGTCGGCCGCGGCATCAAGGAGCAGGACAAGATTGTCCTGGCGGAGCAGTTGGCGGCGGCCATGGGCGCGGAACTGGGCGCGTCCCGCCCGATCTGCGACGCCGGATGGCTGCCCATGGACCGCCAGATCGGCAGTTCGGGCCAGACGGTCGCGCCGAAGCTGTACGTCGCCCTCGGGATCTCCGGCGCGATCCAGCACCTCGTCGGGATGAAGGGCTCGCGCACCATCGTCGCGATCAACAAAGACCCCGAATCGCCCATCTTCGAGTCGGCCGACTACGGGATCGTGGGGGACCTCTTCGAGGTCGTGCCCGCGCTCATCAAGGAGTTGCAGGGCTAGTGGGCGCCGTCGAGACGTGGATCTTCCGCATCCTCGTCCTGGCGTTCCTCGCCGTGTTCGCGGCGCAGGTCGTCACGCGCCTCCGCCTGTTCCTGCGGGCGCGCAACAACATCAGCGTCCCTGACGACGAGACCGGCGCGCGGCTGCTGCGTTTCGCGTCGGAAGTCGTCTTCCAGTCGAAAACCATCAGCGAGCGCCCGCTCGTCGGCCTCGGGCACCTCGGCGTCTTCTGGGGGTTCTGCGCGTTCGCGCTCTATACGACCCTCGAGTTCGCCAGGGGGCTCGGTGTGGTCGATCTGACCGGCGCGCCGTGGTTCCACACCTACGCCCTCGTGCTCGTGCCATTCGCGCTGGCAGTCCTCGTCGGGATTGTCGGCCTGCTCATCCGGCGCGTGTTCGTGCGGCCTCCGGCGCTCGGCGATCACCTGTCGTGGGAGTCGGTGCTCATCGGCGGATTCATCATCACGCTGATGGTGACCTTCCTGCTCGACTTCCGGCTCGAAGGGGGCGTCGCGGCCAAGGTGAACTGGTGGGTACACGCGCTGACGATTCTCGGATTCGTCACGCTCATTCCCGGGTCGAAACACTTCCACCTGCTCGTCTCGCCGGTGACGGTGTACCTGCGGTCGTCCACGCTGGCGAACGTGCCGAATCTGGACTTCGAGCAGGAACAGGTCGGGCTCGAAACGCTGAAGGACGTCGAGCGCAAACAGGTGCTCGACGCGTTCACGTGCGTCGAGTGCGGGCGCTGCCTGGTCAATTGTCCGGCCAACGCGACGGGGAAGCTGCTGAACCCGAAGGCGCTCATCCTCAAGACGGAAGACGCGCTGCTGGCGGGCAACCTGGACGTCAAGCTGGCCGACGTCTTCGACCCGGGCGTGCTGTGGCAGTGCACGACCTGCGGCGCCTGCGAGAACCAGTGCCCCGTGGGCGTGGAACATCTGCCGCTCATCATCGGCGCGCGGCGCGGCCTGGTGTCGAACGGTGAGGCGCCCGACGCCCTGGGCGTCGTCTACAACCAGCTCGAACGCCGTGGCAACATCTGGGGCCTCGGCGTCGACCAGCGGCAGAAGTTCGTCGCGTCAGCGGGGCTCGAGACCTTCGACGCCTCGAAGCACGAGTACCTCGTGTGGCTGGGGTGCGCGGGCTCGTTCGAGGCGGACTTCCAGCGGTCGCTGCGGTCGCTCTTCGAGATCCTCCGCGCGCGCGGTGTGACCTTCGGCGTGCTCGCCAGGGAACGCTGCACGGGCGACGTGGCGAAGCGCACCGGGAACGAGTACCTGTTCCAGGAACTGGCGCAGGCCAACATCCAGGAGTTCAGGACGGCGGGGGTGACGAAGATCATCACCGGATGCCCGCATTGCCTCCGGACCATCGGCGTGGACTACCAGGCGTTCGGCTTCAAGGCCGAGGTGGTGCATTCGTCGGTGTTCGTCGCCGGCCTGATGGCAGACGTGTCGCTGTCGATGACCGAGACGGTGGCGTTCCACGATCCGTGCTACCTCGGCCGGTACGCCGGGCACGTGGACGAACCGCGCGACCTCCTGCGGCGCATGGGCGCGTCCGTCGTCGAGCCGGCGAGGACCGGAGACAACCCGTTCTGCTGCGGCGCGGGCGGCGGCCTGCTCTTCGAAGAACACGAAGAAGGCAAACGTATCAGCCAGGAACGTTTCGACCAGCTGGCGGCCACGGGCGCGCGCACGGTCGTGACCGCGTGCCCGTTCTGCAGCATCATGCTCAAGGGCGCGCAGCCCGCCGAGGCCCGAACCGAGTTCGTGGACCTCATCGCCTACGCCGAAGGACGGCTCAAGACTCTCAGGCCGTAGCGTCCGGGATACCAGCCATGGACGTCTGGCACGCGTCGCGCTCCAAGCGGATCCAGATTTGGCTCATCGTTGCCGTCTTCTATCCGCTGATGGCGGTCCTGGCGCGTACGATCCGGTGGCGCGTGGTCGGGCAGGAGCACTTGGGGACGGCGAGGGCGGATGGTCGCACGCCCATCCTGGGCTTCTGGCACGGACGTATCCTGCCCAGCATGTACTTCTTCCGGGGCCAGGGGATCGTCGTCATCACGAGCCAGAATTTCGACGGCGAATGGATCGCGCGGATCATCACGAAGTTCGGCTTCGGGACCGCGAGGGGGTCGAGTTCCCGCAATGCCAGCGGCGCATTGCGGGAACTGATTCGCTGCCTCCGGTCGCGGCGAGAGGTGGCGTTCACGCTCGACGGCCCCCGGGGCCCCTTCCGACAGGCAAAGGCTGGTGCGGTGTGGCTCGCCAGCGCCACGGGGAGCCCGATCCTGCCGTTCCACGTCGAAGTCGATCGGGCGTGGCACCTGAAGAGTTGGGACCGCGGCCTCGTGCCCAAGCCGTTCAGCACCGCCACCATCGCCTTCGCAGAACCCCTCGACGTGCCGAGGGGCCTCGATGAGGACGGCATTGAACAGTACCGGCTGGCGCTCGAGGCACGGCTTGCCGACGCCGTTCACATGGCGGAGCACGCGGCCGGGACGGGGGCCTGACGTGTCCGTCGCGCTGTTCACGTCGGCGAGGTTCGGCGAGCACACCCCGCCGCCCGGGCACCCCGACGCCCCGAACCGGGCGGCCGTGCTGGACGCCGTGGCGGCGAGTTGGGCCCCGCGAGGCGTGCGACTCATCGAGCCGGCGCCTGCGG
>CAZJRM010000285.1:0-5653 GCA_964547975.1 uncultured Vicinamibacterales bacterium
AGGCATGGCAGGAAGCGGATAGAATGGAGAGAAGGAGCGTCAGAGTGCCACGCAAGTTACCCGCGGTCGTGCTCGTCGGCAGGCCGAATGTCGGCAAGTCCACGCTGTTCAACAGGATCGCGCGGACGCGCCGGTCGATCGTCGCGCCCGTGCCCGGCACGACGCGCGATGTGATTTCGCACGTCGTGGGATGGCAGTCGCGCCGGTTCCGCCTGATCGACACGGGTGGCATGTTCGGGGCCAGCCAGGATCCGCTGCACGCGGAGGTGTCGAAGAAGGGCCAGGCCGCCATTGCGTCCGCCGACCTCATCCTGCTCCTCGTGGACGGCGTCGCCGGCGCGTTGCCCGGAGATGCCGAAGTGGCTGCGGCAGCGCGGGTTGCGGACACGCCGGTGATCCTGGTCGTGAACAAGAGCGACGACCGCCGGTCCCGGTCCGGTGCGCTCGAGTTCCACGCGCTGGGGTTCGACACGGTGGCCGAGATCTCGGCGGAGCACGGGACCGGCATCGAGGACCTGCTGGAACTGGTCGTCGAACGCCTGGGTGGCCCAGGGAAGCCGGGTGTGGCCGAGGGGGCCGGTGACGAGGACCGCGCCGAACACGCCACGGACGAGTCTGAACCGTTCGCGGTCCGGGCGGCCGATGTGGCGGTGGCGATCGTCGGACGTCCGAACGTCGGGAAGTCTTCGCTCGTGAACCGCCTGCTGCAGGAAGAGCGCGTCCTCGTCAGCGACATTCCCGGCACCACCCGTGACGCGATCGACGTCGTCGTTCGCTGGCGGCGCCGGCAGTTCCGCATCGTGGACACGGCCGGCATCCGCCGTCCCGGGAAAGTCGCGCAGTCGGGCCTCATCGAAAACGTGAGCGTGTTGCAGTCGCGCCGCGCGATCGAGGCGGCCGAGGTCGTCGTGCTCGTCATCGACGCGGTCGAAGGCCCCACGGAGCAGGACGCGGCGATCGCGGGCGATGCCGACAAGGCGGGCCGCGGCCTGATCGTGGCCGTCAACAAGTGGGACCTGAAGAAGGACGGGACTGCGACGGTCGGTCAGGTGTTCGACGAGGGTTTGCTGCGGCGGATGAAGTTCCTCGAGTACGCGCCGATCCTGCACATCTCGGCGCTGACCGGCGAGCGAGTGCCGAAGTTGCTCGAGGCGGTCGACCGGGTGGCTGCCGCGCGCAAGCGCCGCATCCCGACGGGCGAACTGAACCGCTTCATCGAAGCCGTGACCGCCGCCCACCCGCCCGCGAGCCCGAGCAAGAAGGAACTGCGCGTGTTGTACGCCACGCAGGCCGGCGTGGCGCCGCCGACTTTCGTGTTGTTCACCAACGTGGCCACGACGCTGCACTTCTCGTACGAACGGTTCCTGATGAATCGATTTCGCGAGGCATTCGGGTTCGAAGGCAGCCCCGTTCGCATCCAGGTCCGGTCGAAACGATCGCGTCGCGGATGACACCCGAAGGACACGTCGGCGCACGGTCGCGTTCCGACCCGCGTGGTATACTCGAAGGAGTCGTGGCTGACACCTTCGCAGAGATTCCCGACCGTGACGTGTTCAAGGGATCGGAAGTCTGCGACATCGCGAAACTCCAACCCTACGTCCTGCGATCGTGGGAGAAGGAATTCCCGGGGCTGGGGGTGGCGCGGTCGGCGGGAGGCGTCAGGTTCTACCGTCGCTCCGACGTCGAACAGGTGCTGCGGATCAAGCAACTCGTGTTCGGCGAGGGCTTGACCCTGGCGGGCGCGCGACGGAGAATCGAAGGCGATGGTGGCGCGACGGAAGTCGTCGACGAGTTGCCGACACTGGTCGGAGACGATGCGCGCGAGAAGTTGAACGAAATCAAGCGCGAGTTACGCTCGTTGCTTGATATGCTGGGAGAGGCCGTCCGGCCGGAGGGGGCAGCCGAGAGTCAGGCGTCGTTGCTGGACGAAGAACCGCCCGCCGCCTGGCCGCCGCCGAAGGTGGCGAGCCGGAGACGGCGGACGCCGGTCAAGACGGTCGGGGGCGGAGCAGCGAACGAAGGGTAGTACGATCGGGATGTAGCGCAGCCTGGTAGCGCACCTGAATGGGGTTCAGGGGGTCGCTGGTTCGAATCCAGTCATCCCGACCAGATCGACAGACGCGGAGCACGCGGGCCAGACCGGGTCCAGCGGCTCCGCGTTCTCGTTGTACACGCCGCAGGTTTCCTGTTGCGCGGAGACACCTGGAAGTCCAGCCAGTCGGGCGTTTCTGCAACAAACGTCGCCGCGATTGATGACTACCGCCAGCACGTTACGCCACCCGCAATCTCCGACTCGAACGCTAGGGCACCCTCCAAGTTCTTGTCTGTCATTTGATTAGCCCGCCGGTTCCGGGGATCCCCCGCAAGCGCCTCTTTGGGCATATCGGTTGCAGTGCTACACACGATCCAACGCCCCCGCCAGACGCGCATGGGCACGGGCAACCGTGCCAGACAAGGAGTGTGTGTATGAGGGTGCGACGTTCCTGGGCCCTGTTGGGCGTCCTCGTCCTTCTCGCCGCTTCGCCGGTCGCAGCCGGGCCCATTACCGTCGGCGGCGTGCTCTTCCCTCAGGGGATCTCGTCGTTCGCCGACATGGTCGTCTCCTACGACCCCGTCATCAAGTCCGGCCAGCCAACCGAGCCATACCGGGATGCGACCCAGGCGACTGGCGTCGCCGACGTGGGCGACCCCGGCATCAACTACGTGTCGCTGGGCGATGGAGGCAGCATCACGCTGCGATTCACGGACAACTCGCTGACCGGCAGCGGGAGCACGGCGTTCGATCTCTGGGTCTTCGAGATCGGTCCTGACGTCGAGGACACGTACGTCGAGATCAGCAAGAACGGCACCGTGTGGAGTCCCGTCGGCAAGGTCACGGGGGGCACCCGCGGGATCGATATCGACGCGTACGGCTTCGGCGTGTTGGACTTCTTCTCGTACGTCCGTCTGACCGACGACACCAACGAGGGTGATCAGACGGGCAGCACGGTCGGGGCCGACATCGATGCCCTCGGCGCGATTTCGAGCGCGCCGCCGGTGGATCCGCCGGACAATCCGATCCCGGAGCCGACCACGCTGGCACTCTTCGGGACCGGCCTTCTATCGGCCCGGTGGTTCAGGCGCCGCCAGCGCTGACCTGCGCCCGCTCGCGTGAACCTTGAACGCGGGACCCAGCCCCACGGCTGGCGTCCCGCGTTACGATCGTCGGTCCCGCCACGTCTTCCACGTCGTCGATCCGACGATGAGGAGTCCGCCCACGAGCGGCCAGAGGCCCGGCACCTCCCCGTGGAACAGCCACGCCCAGACGGGCGAGAAGGCTGGCTCCGCGAGGAGCAGCAGCGAGGCATCGACTGCAGGGACGCGTGCGAGCGACCGGCCCAGCAGGAGGTACGACAGCCCCACCTGGAACACGCCGAGATACACGACGATGGCGAGGTCGTGCGTGGGAATCCCGTGCGCCCTTGAGAGCGCGAGGGGCGCGCAGGCGAGGCATGCGAACACGTTGCCCAGCACCGTTGCGGACGCGGCGGCGTTCGACGCCGCGGCCTCGTGTTTCGACATCCAGCGCAGGCCCATCACGGTCAGCGCCCAGCAGAAACCGCTGAAGGCGCCCACGAGATTGCCGAGCATCGGATGGGGCGCGGTCGCCACACCCGCCGGTGTCCCGGCGAACAGCAGCACGATGCCGCCGGCAATGGCGGCGAGCACGGGGATGTCCTTGCGCGGCAGCCGCTCTCCGAGCCACCACGGACCGATGAGCGCGATGTACAGCGGCGCGGTGCCCTGGAAGAACACGCTGCTTGCCGCCGTGGTCAGTGTGTTGGCGACCACGAACGACACCATGGTCGCGGCCTGCGCCAGGCCGACGATGCACGTGGCTTTGGTGATGCGGACGCGCCGGCCCGCGAACAGCCACAGCAGGACGGCCGCGATCGCCGAGCGCCACGTGACGATCTCCCAACTCGACAAGCTGACGGCCTTGATGGCGGCACCGCCGGTCGAGAAGAGCAGGGCCGTCGCGAGCAGGGCCGCGCGCGCGGCCGCGGCGCGGTCGGGTGGAGCGGCGGGCGCAGAGAGGACGTCGCTCATGGCCGTACGAAGAAACGGGGGACCGCCAGGTCCCCCGTCGCATCTATCGCGGCAAACCCGAGACTACGCGTGCAGCTTCTCGTACTTCGCCATCAGCTGGTCGCGATTCTCGACGTTGTTCGGATCGGGGATGATGCAGCCGTCGACCGGGCAGACATCGACGCACTTCGACGTGTCGTGGGCGCCCACGCACTCGGTGCACTTGTCGGGGTCGATCACGTAGATCGAGTCGCCCTGGGTAATCGCCTCGTTCGGGCATTCCGGCTCGCAGGCGCCGCAGCTGATGCAGTCTTCATTGATCAAGAGTGCCATGTGATGTGTCCTCCAGAGATCCGGTGCGATCAGAGTGCCCGGAACCTTTTGCTCTCGTCACTACCATAGCAAAGATCGATCCCGATGTCGCCCCGTCAATTCCCCCAATTTCGAGCGGGGCAGGGCGGCGCCGCCGGAATCCCGGCGCCGGATGCAGGGGCGTTGGCAATCCCTCGGCGCAACGCGGACCCCAGGCGTCCGAGTTCACACCGCCGCGAGCGCTTGCGCCAGATCCGCGATCACGTCCTCCGGGTGTTCGATGCCGACCGAAATACGCAGCATCGATGGCGTGATCCCCATCTTCAGCTGCCGGTCACGCGGGATGTCGGAGTGGGTCATCGTGGCCGGGTGTTCGATGAGCGACTCCGTACCGCCGAGACTCACCGCCAGCTTGACGATCTGCAGCCGGTTGAGCACCTGGAACGCCTCGGTCTCCCCGCCGTGGATTTCGAAGGCGAATGTCGACCCCGGTGACTGGCACTGTCGGTGGAAGAGTTCGTGTTGCGGATGCGACTCGGGCAGGAACCCCAGGTAGTGCACCGCCTTCACCGCGGGATGGTCGGCCAGGAAGTCGGCGACGTACCGCGCGTTCTTCATGGCGCTCGTCATGCGGAGCTTCAGCGTCTCGAGGCTGCGCATGAGCAGCCAGCCGGTGTGCGGGTCCGAGATCGTCCCCATGATCGTGCGCATGCCTCGGACGGTGGCGATGAGGGACTCGGGCCCCAGGCACGCGCCGGCGATAAGGTCGCTGTGCCCGCCGGCGTACTTCGTCAGCGAATACAGCACGAGGTCCGCGCCATGCTGCAGCGGGTGTTGCCACAGCGGTCCCAGGAACGTGTTGTCGATGGCCACCAGCGGCCGTCGACCGTCCTCGCCTTGGAGCGAGGCGGCGACACGCGCGCATTCGGCGATGTCGACCAGGCCGTTGGTCGGATTGGCTGGCGTCTCGACGTAGATCATCCCGACGCGGCCGAGCGCGCGCGCCTCCGTGGCGGCGTGTTCGAGTGTCGGCCCGCTCGCGCCGGCGCCGAACCACACGCGAGCGATGCCGAACTGCGGCAGGATGTTCTCGATGAGGAACTCGGTACCGCCGTAGACCGGCTCGCTGCACAGGATGACGTCGCCAGGCCGCAGGAAACTCAGCAACGTCGTCGCGATCGCCGCCATGCCCGAGCAGAACACGAGGCCCGATTCGGCTTCATCCCACAGGCAGAGGCGATCCTGGAGGATCTCGAGGTCCGGGTTGTTGAGC
>CAZJRM010000286.1:0-5625 GCA_964547975.1 uncultured Vicinamibacterales bacterium
TCACCGCGTACTTCCTCGAGCGGCGGATGGATCGGATCGACGATCCGAAGTACGCGCTTCTGCCGATCGGGACGGCCCTCGCGGCGGTGGCCGGTCTCGTCTTCCTCGAAGATGACCTCGGAGCAGCGGTGATCATCGTTGGGGTCGTGATGGCGATGGTGTTTGCCGCCGGGCTGGCCTGGAAGCACGTCGGTGTGGCGGCGGGCCTCGGACTCGTGGGGTTGGTGCTGGCCGTGAGCCTCTGGAGCTACCGGCTCGATCGCATCAAGGGCTTCTTGTATCCCGAGCGCGATCCGCTCAAGACGGGCTACCAGCCCCTGCAGTCGATCATGGCCGTCGGCAGTGGCGGCGTGACGGGCGTGGGCCTGGGCGACAGCGTGCAGAAGCGGTTCCTCCCCGAGGCAGGCAGCGACTTCATCTACGCCATCATCAGCGAAGAAACCGGGCTCATCGGATCGACCATCGTCCTGCTGTGTTTCGCCATCATCATCTGGCGCGGCATCCGAACGTCGTTGCGCGCGCCCGACCGGTTCGCGGCGTTCGTCGCGCTGGGTCTCACCCTGATGCTCGGCGCCCAGGCCTTCCTGAACATCAGCGTCGTGCTGGCGTTGCTGCCGACCAAGGGGATTGCCCTGCCGTTCGTCAGCGCCGGCGGGTCGTCGCTCGCGGTCAGCCTGCTCGCCATGGGCATCCTGCTCAACATCTCGCAGCACGCGTCTGCCGAGGTCCTGGAGTAGCCATGCTCGGACGGACGCAGCGCGTGCACTTCATCGGGATCGGCGGGATCGGCATGAGCGGCATTGCCGAGCTGCTGGCGAACCTCGGCTACACCGTGTCGGGGTCCGACCTGAAGCGCTCCGATGTGACCGATCGCCTGCAGACCTTCGGCGTGATCATCCACACCGGCCACGAGGCACAGCACGTCGGGCGGGCCGACGTCGTGGTGTATTCGTCCGCCGTGCGGCCGGACAATCCCGAGATGATCGAAGCGCAGCGGCGGCGCGTGCCGATCATTCCGCGGGCCGAGATGCTGGCCGAGCTGATGCGCCTGCGATCCGGCATCGCGGTGGCGGGCGCGCACGGCAAGACGACGACCACCTCGATGGTCGCGCTCGTCCTCGAACGTGCCGGGCTCGATCCCACGGCGGTCATCGGCGGCAAGCTCAGCGCGTTCGGCAGCAATGCCAAGCTCGGCCAGGGCGAGTACATGGTGGTCGAGGCGGACGAGAGCGACCGCTCGTTCCTGCGGCTGTCGCCCACGCTCGCCGTGCTGACGAACATCGACCACGAACACCTCGAGGCGTACCGCGACTTCGACGACCTCTGCAGTGCCTTCGTCGATTTCGCCAACAAGGTCCCGTTCTACGGCGCGATCGTGGCGTGCGCGGACGATCCGCACCTGCGCCGCCTGATGCCGCGGTTCACCCGCCGCACCGTGACCTACGGCATCGAGACCGACGGCTGCGACCTCAGGGGCACCAACGTCCGCGTCGACGGCGACGACTGGGTCTGCACGGTCGAACCCGGGCCCGGGCTCAAGGATGCCCTGGGGCTGGGCGTCGACCCGGTGTCGCCGATGGGCGAACTCCGGCTCGCGGTGCCCGGCCGCCACAACGTGCGCAACGCCCTGGCGGCCACCGCCGTGGCCCTCGAACTCGGTGTGCCGATGCGCGGCATCGCCACGGCCCTGGCCGAGTTCCGAGGCGCCGACCGCCGGTTCCAGAAACGTGGCGACGCCTGGGACGTGCTGGTGGTCGACGACTACGGCCACCACCCGACCGAGATTGCCGCGGTCCTCGATGCCGCCCGCGCGACGCTGAACCGCCGGCTGCTGGTGCTCTTCCAGCCGCATCGGTTCACCCGCACGGAACGGCTCATCGACGAATTCGGCCCGGCGCTGGCCAAGGCCGACGAAGTGGTGCTGACCGACATCTACGCCGCCGGGGAAGATCCGATTCCCGGCGTGACCGGTGAGGCGCTTGCCGCCCGCGTGGCGTCCCAGATGGACGGGCAGGTGCATTTCGCGCCGACCCTGGACGAGGCCGTGGCGTCGGTGCTGGCCTGCGTGCGGCGGGGCGACCTGGTGCTGACGCTGGGCGCCGGTTCGGTGAGCAGCGCGAGCCACCGGATCCTGGCGGCGCTGAAGCATCGCGAGGGAGGGCACTGACGTGGCGGTCACCGTCCCGGCCGATCGCCGGTTCCGGCGTCGTGGCACGCGGCCGCTGCGGCACGCCCGGCTCCGTGTCGTCTGGTGGCGGATCGCCCGGTCGGCTGCGGCGCTCGCGGTGCTCGCCTACGGCGGCTACCGCGCGGGCGCGCTCGTGCTGTCGGCGTCCGAACTCGACGTCCGTCACGTGGTCGTCGAAGGGAACCGCCGCCTGTCGATGGGCGAAGCGACCGCCCTGCTCGACGGACTCCGGGGCGAGAACCTCGTGACCGTGGACCTGGATCTCTGGAAGGCGCGCCTGCAGGCGTCCTCGTGGGTCGCTGATGCCGAACTGCGGCGTCGTTTTCCGGCCACCGTCGTCGTTCGCGTGATTGAACGTGAGCCGGTGGGCATCGCGCGGTTCAGGGACGAGCTGTTCCTGGTGGATGCTGCCGGAGGCGTGATCGACGAATTCGGCCCCCGTTACGCGGACTGCGACCTGCCGATCATCGACGGGCTGCTGGTCGCGGGGAAGAACGGCTCGCGCGTCGATGGCACGCGGGCGCAACTCGTCGGCGAGATGCTGTCGGACGTGAAACGTAATCCGAACGTCGCCAGGCGGGTGTCGCAGATCGACGTGACCGACGTGTCGGACGTCCGGGTCATCCTGGCGGACGACCCGACGGTCCTGCGCCTGGGCGATACGAAGTTCCTGGATCGGATCTGGGCGTACCTCGGGCTGGTGGGGGAACTGCGCCAGCGGGTCCCCGACATGGAGTATGTGGACCTGCGGGTCGACGACAGGTGGGCCGTCGGCGTGCTGGCCAAGGCATCGACGCGCGGCGCCGCGACGGACGCGACGCACGGCGGCAGGGCCCCGGCGGGCCGGCGGTAGGACGGAGAGCGGAGGCATCGTGGGACGCAAGGAACGGTTGCTGGTGGGGCTCGATGTCGGCACCTCGAAGGTGGCGGCCATCGTCGGCGAGATGAGGGAGGCGGCGCCCGTCGAGATCATCGGGCTCGGCGTCGCCGACTCCAGCGGCATTCGCTGCGGATCGGTCGTGAACCTCGAAGCCGCCGTCGTGTCCATCCGCAAGGCCATCGAAGAAGCCGAGTTGACGGCCGGCATCGAGATCGACAACGCCTACCTCGGCCTCTCGGGATCGCAGATCAAGGGGTTCAACAGCCGCGGCGTCGTCGCCGTTGCGGGCAAGAACCGCGAGATCTCCCGCGACGACGTGCGCCGGGCGATCGAAACGGCTCGCGCCGTCAGCCTGCCGGCGGGCCGCGAGATCCTGCACGTCCTGCCCCAGGACTTCGTGGTCGACGATCAGGATGGTATCGGCGATCCCGTCGGTATGGCGGGATCGCGCCTGGAAGTGAACGTCCACATCGTGACGGGCGGGTCGGCGGCGCTCCAGAACATCGTGTCGTGCGTGAACCGCGCCGGCGTCAGCGTGCGCGAGTCGGTGCTCGAGCAGCTGGCGGCCGCGGAAGCCGTCCTGAGCGACGACGAGAAGCAGCTCGGCGTCGCCCTCCTCGACATCGGGGCCGGCACCACGGACATCGCGATTTACGAACGCGGCAGCCTGTGGCACACCGCGGTCGTCGGGTTCGGCGGCGGGCACTTCACCAACGACATCGCCGTCGGGTTGCGTGTGCCGATTCCCGAAGCCGAGAAGCTGAAGCGGAAGAGCGGCTGCGCGCTGTCGGCCCTCGTCGACGACGACGACGAGATGGACGTGCCGAGCGTCGGCGGCCGGCCGGTGCGCGTGATGCCGCGCCGCGTGTTGTCGGAGGTGCTGCAGCCCCGGGCCGAGGAGGTCTTCCACGCGGTGTGGGACGAGATCCATCGGGCCGGCTACGAGAAGGTCCTCAACTCGGGCATCGTGCTGACGGGCGGCGGTGCCAATCTCGCGGGTATGGCGGAGATCGCGGAGCAGATCTTCGACCTGCCGGTCCGTTGTGGTCAGCCGTCGGGCACCGGCGGTCTCGCGGACCACATCAGTAACCCGTCGTTTGCGACGGCCGTCGGCCTGCTCGAGTGGGCGGCGCGCCAGCGTAGTCAGGATGTCGAGCCGGCAGGGCAGGGCACCATCGGACGGTTTGCCACGCGGCTCGTGAACGCCTTTCGTGAATTCTTCCAGGGATGATGGAGGCCACTGATGTCGAATGTCACCGAGAACTCGCCCGCACCCTTCGTGCGCCCGGAGCCGGGCCCGCTGCGGCTGACCATTGAGGACGCCGTGCAGCAGGGTGCGCGCATCAAGGTGATTGGCGTGGGCGGCGGCGGCAACAACGCCGTCAACCGCATGGTGGCCGCCGGCCTCGACGGCGTCGAGTTCATCGTGGCGAACACCGACGTGCAGGCGCTCCACGCGAGCCCCGCGCCGGTCAAGCTGCAACTCGGCGCGAAACTCACGAAGGGCCTCGGGGCGGGCGCCGATCCCGACATCGGCCAGCGGGCCGCGGTCGAGGATACCGAGCGCATCATCCAGGTCCTCGACGGTGCCGATCTCATCTTCGTGACAACCGGCCTCGGCGGCGGCACGGGCACCGGTGGCGCGCCGGTCATCGCCAGCCTGGCGAGCGAACTCGGCGCCCTGACGGTCGCGGTCGTGACCAAGCCGTTCACCTTCGAGGGCCGCAAGCGCGCGGCGCAGGCCGAGCGCGGCCTGGCGGCGTTGCGCGACTGCGTCGACAGCGTGATCACGATTCCCAACGAGCGCCTGCTCGCGACCATCGACCGGTCCACGCCGCTCGTGTCCGCGTTCGCGACCGCCGATGACGTGCTGCGGCAGGCGATCCAGGGCATCTCCGACCTCATCCTGGTGCCGGGCCTCATCAACCTCGACTTCGCCGACGTCAAGACCATCATGACCGGCATGGGCGTCGCCGTCATGGGCACCGGGATGGCCGAGGGCAGCAACCGGGCGATCGAGGCGGCGCAGCGCGCCATCTCGAGCCCGCTGCTCGAAGACGCGTCGATTGAAGGCGCCCGAGGCGTCATCATCAACGTCACCGGTGGCCCGGACCTGTCGCTCATCGAGGTCAGCGAAGCCTCGTCGATCATCCACGAGGCCGCGCACGAGGATGCGAACATCATCTTCGGGGCCGTGATCGATCCGCGCCTCGAAGGCCGCGTGAAGATCACGGTCATCGCGACCGGCTTCGACCGCGAAGGCGCGCGGGGCATCGTGCCGGGCGTGGCGACCAACACCCCGTCCGACCTCACCGCGTACGCGGCGTGGAAGGCCGGCGTCGAGACGCCGCGGTTGAACATCACGCGCCGCCACGGCGTCGGCGTGCTGCAGGGCGAAACGAGGGCGGTGCGGACCGTTCCGCTCGCGATTACCGCGGCTGACGATCCCGTGGTGGCTCTCGAGGCCGGACTCGAGGCCCCGGTCGACATGCCCGCGTTCATGCGCCGCATCAAGCAGGCGTAGGCCAGGCCAGGGAACAGGGGACAGGCGAGCGGG
>CAZJRM010000287.1:0-5473 GCA_964547975.1 uncultured Vicinamibacterales bacterium
GCGCCATGCACCAGCGCAAGCTGCAGACGGCCATCAAGCGGGCGCGCCAGCTGGCTCTCGTGCCCTACCTGACGGACTAGGGGAACGCCAATGGAAGTGATTCTTCGTGAACATGTCGAGAACCTCGGGCGCCGCGGTGACGTGGTGAAGGTGGCCGACGGCTACGCGCGCAACTACCTGTTGCCGCGCAAGCTCGCGCTGCTCGCCACGCCCGGCAACATGAAGGTGGTCGAGCGCCAGCGGAAGATCGCGGAAGCCCGCGAGGCCGCCGAACGCCAGGACGCCGAGGCCCAGGCCGCGCGGCTCAGCCGCGTCGAAATCGTGATCGCCCGCCGCGTGGGCGAACACGAGGCCCTCTACGGATCGGTCACCACGACCGACATCGCCGACTTCCTCGCGACCAAGGGGTACGAGGTGGACAAGCGCAAGATCCAGCTCGATGAGCCGATCAAGCAGGTGGGCGAGTTCACCGCGCCCTACAAGCTGCATCGTGACGTCGTGGCGCAGCTGACGGTCAAGGTCGTGCCGCTGGCCGACGAGTCGGCCGCTCCGCCGGCCGAGGCGTAAGGTTCCCGGCCGCGGGCGTTCGCGCCCGCGGGCCGTGCACGCGCGAAGACCCCGGGGGACGGCCCGCGCCGCCCCCGGGTTTTCTGTCTGGGCGCGGAACCGCCGCGGGCGCGCCCAGCAGGTGTGGTCAACCGCCGGCTGCAGTCACGGACCTGTCATGTCCGATCCCACCGTCGAACGGACGCTGCCCCACAACCTCGAAGCCGAACGCGCCGTGCTCGGCGCCATCCTGCTCGACGGCTCCGCCATCAACAACGCCGTCGAGTTCATCGACGAACGGTCGTTCTTCCGCGATGCCCACCGCCGCATCTTCGAGAAGATGCGCCGGCTGTTCGAACACGGGCAGGCCATCGACTTCATTACCGTCAAGGACGAACTCGGCCGCGCCGGCGAACTCGAGGACGTCGGCGGACCCGCCTACGTGGCGTCCCTGGTGGACGGACTGCCGCACGGCGTCAACGTCGGCGACTACGCGCGTATCGTCAAGGAAAAGGCGGTGCTGCGCGCGCTCATCGCGTCGGCCAACCAGATCCTCGGCAGCGCGTACGACGCCGAGCGGGACGCGGAGGAGATCGTCGACGACGCGGAGCGGTCGATCTTTGCCATTGCCGAAGGTGCCGTGCACGGCGGCTTCGTGTCGATGGCGGACCTGGTGAACTCGAACTTCGCCCTCATCGACCAGGCCGTTCAGCGCAAGCAGCTCGTGACCGGCGTGCCGACCGGCTTCGAAGAACTCGACGAGATGATGGCCGGCCTCCAGCGCTCGGACTTCATCATCGTCGCGGCCCGGCCGTCGATGGGCAAGACCAGCCTCGTGCTGAACATGGCGCAGCACGTCGGGACGAAGGCCGACATGACCGTCGGGTTCTTCAGCCTCGAAATGTCGAAGGAGCAGCTCTTCATGAGGCTCCTGACGTCGGAGGCCTCGATCGACGCCCACCGCCTGCGCACCGGCTTCCTCGGCGAACGCGACTTCCCGAAGATCACCGCCGCAATGGAGCGCCTGCACGCGGCGAAGATCTTCATCGACGACACGGCGTCGATCGGCGTGCTCGAGATGCGCGCCAAGGCCCGCCGGCTGAAGGCCGAACACGGCCTCGACCTCCTGATCGTCGACTACCTGCAGCTGATGCAGGGCAAGGGCCGATTCGAGAACCGCGTGCTGGAACTGGCCTCGATCTCCCGCGGCATGAAGGCGCTGGCGAAGGAACTGAACGTCCCGGTGGTCGCGCTATCTCAGCTGAGCCGCGCGCCGGAAGCCCGGCCTGGCAAGCGGCCCCAGCTCTCGGACCTGCGCGAATCGGGCGCCCTCGAACAGGACGCCGACGTCGTCATCCTGATCTACCGCGAAGACTTCTACGAGCGTACCGACGAGAACGACGGCATCGCCGAACTGATCGTCGCGAAGCAGCGCAACGGCCCCACCGGCACCGTCAAGCTGGCGTTCCTCAAGCAGTTCACGCGGTTCGCAAACCTCGAAGCGGCACGCTCGTGAGTCGCCCGTCGATCGCGCGCATCGATCTCGACGCCCTCGCGGCGAACTACCGCGCGATCGCCAGGTTCGTCGGTGCGGCGCACGGCGGGCGCCGGGTCATCGCGGTGGTCAAAGCCAACGCGTACGGCCACGGCAGCGCGCCGGCGGCCCGTGCCCTGGTCGACGAGGGCGCGCCGATGCTGGCCTGCGCCGACGTCGATGAAGGGATCGCGCTGCGTGAGGCGGGGATCCGCGCACCCATCCTCGTCTTTGGCGCGCTCGTCGGCTTCGTCGATGCGGACGCGTTCTTCCGCTATAACCTGACCCCCTCGATTTCGACGCCGGAAGGGGCCGCGGCGCTCGAGTCGGCGGCCAGGGCCCGGGGTGAACGCCTCGTCTGCCACCTGAAAGTCGACACCGGGATGAACCGCATGGGCCTGCGCGATGACGTGCTGGCTGCCGTGTGGCCGCGGCTGCACGCGTCGCCTCACCTGGAGATCGAGGCGGTCTACACCCATTACGCCACCGCCGACGAACCCGGGCACGCGCTGTTCGCCGCGCAGCAGCGTCGATTCGCCGCCGCGTTGGCGGCGTTGTCGGGCCTCGGCCTCCGACCCTCGTGGACGCACGCGGCCAACAGCGCCGCCCTCTGCGCGGGTCCCGACGCGTGGGGCGGCAGCGTCCGGCCCGGCCTGGCGCTCTATGGCGCGATGACGCCTCCGGCGGCATGCGGCCTCGAGCTTCAACCGGTGCTGTCGTGGTCCACCCGGATCGCGGCCGTCAAGACGCTCGCGCCGGGTGAGGCCGTGGGGTATGGGGCCAGGTTCACCGCCGACGGGCCGCGCCGCGTCGCCATCCTCCCGCTGGGCTATGCCGACGGTCTGGATCGCCGGCTCGAAGGCCGGGGCGAGGTGCTCGTCGCCGGACGGCGAGCGCCCATCGTCGGGTCGGTATGCATGGACATGGTCACGGCGGATGTGACCGGCCTCCCGGTCGCCGTCGGTGACGACGTCGTCCTCGTGGGGCGGCAGGGGCGCGAGAGCATTTCCATCGTGGACGTCGCCGAGTGGTCCGGGACGATTGCCTACGAGGTCCTGTGCCGCATCGGGGCGCGAGTCGAGCGGATCTATAATCGAGCCGCCTGAGACCCGGCCGGTCCCCGTCCCGCATCCGCGCCACGGGGCCTGCCCGAATCGTGTGGAGATCGTGAAGCCGGCCAAGACTCTCTTTGCGTGCCAGGAATGCGGGTCGCAGTCGCCCAAGTGGCTCGGCCGCTGTCCGGACTGCGGGGCCTGGAACTCCTTCGTCGAGGAACGCGCCGTCGACCCGGCGCCGGCGGCGGCGTCCGCCGCGGGACACCGGTACGCCGGCGGCAGCGGGCAGGGAGCCCGGCTCTACTCCGACATCGAAGCGTCACAGGCCCGCCGGATCGGCTCGGGGATCGACGAGTTCGACCGCGTGCTGGGCGGCGGCATCGTACCAGGGTCGCTGGTGCTGCTCGGCGGCGAGCCGGGCATCGGCAAGTCGACGCTGCTGCTGCAGTCGGCCGCTCACGTGGCGCGGGCGACGGGGCCGGTGCTCTACAGCTCCGGCGAAGAGTCGGAACACCAGGTGAAGTCGCGCGGCGAACGCCTGGGCGTCGGCCGGGCTCCGCTGTACCTCCTCGCCGAAACCTGCCTCGAACGCGTGCTCGAAGAGATGGCGCGCCTGCGCCCGGCGCTGGTGGTCGTCGATTCGATCCAGACGGTGTTCTCGCTGAAGATGCAGTCGGCGCCCGGTAGTATCGGCCAGGTCCGCGAGGCCGCCACGCAGTTGCTGTTCGCCGCCAAGTCGCAGAACGTGCCGGTGTTCCTGGTCGGTCACGTCACCAAGGAAGGCAGCCTCGCCGGTCCCAAGGCGCTGGAGCACATCGTCGACACCGTGTTGTATTTCGAAGGTGAGCGCCATCACGCGCATCGCATCGTGCGGGCGGCCAAGAACCGGTTCGGCGCGGTGAGCGAACTCGGCGTCTTCGAGATGACCGGCGCCGGACTGCGGCCCGTCGAGAATCCGTCGGCCCTGTTCCTGGCCGAACGTCCCGCCGGCAGCCCCGGTTCGGCCGTCGTGTGCTGCATGGAAGGCACACGCCCGATCCTGGCCGAGGTCCAGGCACTGGTCTCGACGACCACGTACGGGTATGCGAGGCGGACGGCCGTCGGCATCGACCAGAACAGGCTGTCGCTGCTGCTGGCCGTCCTCGAGAAGCGGTCCGGCCTTCAGCTCGGTGGCGACGACGTCTTTCTCAACCTCGCGGGCGGGATGACCGCCGACGAGCCCGCGCTCGACCTCGGCATCGTCGCCGCGGTGGCGTCGAGCGTCCGGAACCGCGCGATCGACGCGCGCACGGCGGTATTCGGCGAAGTCGGGTTGGCGGGCGAGGTACGGGCCGTCACGCAGGCTGCCCGCCGGGTCCGCGAAGCGGCACAGATGGGGTTCGCCCGGTGCGTCATGCCGGCGGCCAACGTCGATGATGACGACCCCGGCCTGGCGAACATTTCGTGCGACCTGATCGGGGTCCGCACGGTTCAGGAGGCATTGGAGCGGCTTCTCGCGTAAGCTTCCATAGACGGTTCGAGTCTTCATACCCCCGGAGGCCTCATGGCCTGGTTCATACTCGTTCGGGCACTCTTCTTCGCAGGCGTCGTGTGGGCGGCCGGCACGTTCCAGCCGGTCCCGGGCGGCGTACCGGTCAACGTCGGGGTCGGGGCCCTGCTCGCGGGCGTCGGCATCGTGTTCGAGTCGCGCCTGCATCACACCAATCCAGCCCGCATCCTCGGGACGGTCCTCGGCGGCACGATCGGCCTGGTCCTGGCCCTCGGGCTGGACGTGGCCCTCGGCTATCTGGACCGGCCCGGGCACCCCGTCGGGTTCATCCAGAGCCTCGTCCTGCTGGTGCTGTCGTACCTCGGGATGGTGCTGGGCGGCCGCCACGGAGAATGGCTCGAGCCCGCCCGCCTCGTGACGTTGTTCAAGGCGGCCGGCCCGCTGCGCCGGTACAAGATCCTCGACACGAGCGTCATCATCGACGGCCGCATCGCGGACCTCTGCGAAACAGGGTTCCTGGACGGCACGCTGGTCGTGCCGCAGTTCGTGCTCAAGGAACTGCAGGCCATTGCGGACTCGGGCGACACCCTGCGGCGCAACCGCGGACGCCGCGGCCTCGACATCCTCCAGAAGATCCAGAAGATGGCGAGCGTGGACGTCACCATTTCCGATCTCGACTTCCCGGAGGTTCGGGAAGTGGATCTCAAGCTGATCGAACTCGCGCGGTCGCTGCAGGGGAAGATCGTGACGAACGACTTCAACCTGAACAAGGTGGCGCAGCTGCGCGGCGTGGACGTCCTGAACATCAACCTGCTCGCCAACGCGCTCAAGCCCGTCGTGCTGCCCGGC
>CAZJRM010000288.1:0-5464 GCA_964547975.1 uncultured Vicinamibacterales bacterium
CCCGCGCGGCGTTCGAGGCAGGCCGCGTCGAAGGTCGCCTCGCGCAGGGCGGCGCCGACGAGGGTGATCGCGCGGGCCGCGTCGTGGAACATCCGATCCACGAGCGGCTGCAGGTCGTCTTCGGTGTCAACGATGTCGCCGAATGGCGTGTTGTGGATGGCCAGCATGATGGCCGACGCCTGTCCGAGCGCTTTGCTGGCGATCGCGCGGGCGTGCTCCAGCGCGACGGGGTTGCGCTTCTGCGGCATGATGCTGCTGCCCTGGACGAACCCGTCGGCCAGACGCAGGTACGAGAACTCGACCGTCGACCACAGGAGCATGTCCTGGACGAATCGCCCGAGCCCCGTCAGCAGGACCGCCGTCGTCGTCGTGTTCTCGAGCAGGTAGTCGACGGTGGCGATGCTGCCGTAGGTATTGCCCGTGGGCGCCGAGAAGCCGAGCAGCCGGCTCGTGAGTGCCCGATCGATGGGGAATCCCGTGCCGGTGATGGCGCAGGCGCCGAGCGGGCAGCGGTTCGTCGTCTCGAACGCGGCCCGCAGCCTGGTCGCGTCGCGTTCGAGTTGCTCGATGACGGCGAGCAGATAGTGCGCGACCGTGGACGGCTGCGCCGGCTGGGTGTGCGTGTGCAGCGCCAGCACCGTCTCCCGGTGCGCCTCGGCGAGCCCGAGCAGCGTGTCGCGCAGCGCAAGGCTGGCCCGGAGCACGCTCAGCACGTACTCGCGCTGGCGCATCCGGTACAGCGTCATGTCGATGTCGTTGCGGCTGCGAGCCGTGTGCAACCGGCCGGCCACGTCGCGGCCGAGGGCGTCGACCAGCCGGTCCTCCACGTAGAAGAACAAGTCCTCGTACGTGCCGTCGTAGCGAACCTGGCGGATGCCGGAGAGGTCGATGCCATCCAGCGCGCGGCGGATGGCCCCCGCATCACGGGTGCTGACGATGCCCCGGTCGGCCAGCATGACCAGGTGGGCGTAGTGGATCGCCATCAGCGGCTCGAGAAAGAGCGCCTTGGCGTCCTCGAAGTTCTCGTTGAGGACGAGCGTCACGTACTCGGGAGCGAATCGCATACAGATACCCGTTACCGCGGGAACCCGTCCTGGGGCAACCCGGGCGCCACGCGCAAGGCGTTCTTGTAGTAGACCTTCTTCAGGACCTCGTCCGGCAGGTCCATGCCGTACAGCTTCCAGAACGCATGATAGTCACGGTAGTAGTCGAAATACTCGTCGGCCGTTTCGAACACGCGCCAGTAGTACGGGTACTCCCGGGCCGCATACGAGTCTTTCCCGAACAGAATCCGGTCCTGGTACTTGATGAAGAACTCGCGCGCGGCCCGGGGTTGCCGGCCGAAGTCGTACAGCACCGCCGACACCTCGAGCACGACGTTCGGACAGCGGTCGAGCAGCGCCGCCGCCGACTTCAGGTCGTTGCCGTAGTACGCGAAGTGCGCCCCGATGTAACGGGTCTTCGGATTGGCGGCGAACATCCGATCCCGTTCCGCCTGCAGTTCGGCGAAGGTCGGGGAACCGGGCATGTAGTTGCGACGGTCCGGGAACAGCGCCAGCTCGAGCCATCGCTCGTTCCTGTAATCGAGGGGCGAGAAGAACTCCTGCGGCTCTGCCGTGTGGATGATGACGGGGATGTTCAGCCTCGCGCACGTGTCCCACACCGGCTTGAGCACCGGGTCGTCCACGCGCAGCCGCGAGCCGTCAGCCTTCCTGGCGCCCAGGCCGAGGTTCTTGAGGATCTTGAGACCGATGGCGCCATTCCTGACGGACGCTTCGAGATCGGCGACCGCCTTCTCGGCCCAGCCGGCCCCGCCCGCGCCCTCCCAGACGACGTTGGCAAACACGCGGAAGCGGTTCGGGTGCTTGCTCGAACGGATGTAGTCGACGTGCCGCTTCACCGCAGCCGGATCCGCGCCGGGCGTGAGATTCACGAGGACCTGGACGCCGATGCCGTCGAGTTCGCCAATCAGGCGTTCGATCGTCTCGGGCGTCGGCCCCGTGTGGCTGTGGATATCGATCACCGGGTACTTGGCCTTCGGCACCAGGTGCGCCTCGGTGACGAGTGTGTTGCGCGGCCGGTAGTCGAGGATCGACGGCGCAGGAAATTCGGGCGCGGTGCAGCGTCCGGGCCGGACCTCCGTCATCCCCGGCGGGCACTCCTGGCCGGGCTGAATCGTCGCCGTCGGCAGCTGGGGCCCGCGCTGCCTCGGCACTGGCGCGGTCCCCTGCCCGGTCCCTCCCTGGGCCGATGGACGGGCCGTCGCGAGCATCCCACCCGCGAGGATTACCATCAGGCCAGCGCCCACCCACGCCTTGAGGTATCGCCTCGTGTCCACGCGTCATCCTCCATGCGGCGTCGCCACTCGCGCCGCGATCGTCATCAACGCTGAGCCGTTCGTCCCTGCCCGGACCGTTCCACCGGTGCCTTCGGCAGGCTGATCAGATTCGCCAGGAGCAGGTACGCGCCGTCGGTCGCCGCCGGCACCTGCCGCCACAACCCGAGACCGATGTAGAGCCATCGCCCCTTGCCGACGCGTGCCTCCACGAGGGCGCCGCGTTTCGTCCCGGGATTGAAGGGAAACGGATCCGCCAGTTCGACGAGATCCTGGTACGCCGGGTCCTTCTCGCCAAGGAAGTACAACCCCCGCTCCTGCACCCAGCCGGCCCAGGCACGTTCGCCGATGGGGTTCGGGAAGGTGAACACCGGGTGCCGGGGTTGCAGCACCGTCACGGGAGCGCCCTCGTCCGTGACCCTGGCGCTGCTGACCCTGGCCGGCAGGGGCCCGTACTGGGCCTGATTGAATTCCATCTTGTTGTACTGGACGAGCACGGTCCCGCCGGCCTCCGCATAGTCCAGGAGCCGCCGGTTGTTGGCGCGCAGGTCGTCGCGTCGTTCGTAGGCCCGCACGCCCGTGACGATCACGTCGTACCGCGACAGGTCGCCCCAGGCCAGCTCATCCGGGCCGATGGCCGACACCGCGGCCCCAAGCTGTTCGAGGGCGGAGGGCACCTGGTCGCCCACACCCATCACGTACCCGACCCGCACGCCGGGCGCCACACGGACCCCCAGCAGCTTGACTCGGGCCTCGGCGGGATGCACGACGTGACGACGCTGGATGTGGGGGTATTCGACCACCTGGTACCCACGGTCGAACACGGTACCCGCTGCGACAGGCGACGTCACCTCGGCCCTCAGCCGCACTTCGCCTTCCTGCGCCCCTTTCGGCGGCGTGATTACGAAGCGGAGCGTGCGGACCTCGTCTTCGCGCGAGAACGCGACGACACCCCGATCGGGCACGACCGTCCAGCCTCCCGGGGCCAACAGCCGCACGTGGGTCTCGGCGGCCGCTTTCAGGCCATTCGTCACGGACACCTGCACCTCGCGCCCGGCGGCGGTTCGAGGCCGCGGCAGGGGTACGAGCATCCGTTCCGGAGCCACCTTGACGGAAAACGCCGGGACGACCTTCATCTCCATCTGCTTCTCGCCGGTGAGGCCCTCTCCCTGGTAGCGGTAGATGACCGGCGCGGTCACGGCGATGGGAGTACGGCCCAGCGTGAGCCGGAATTCGGCGCGGAACGGCGTGGGCCGGAACGGCGCGCCGAACGGAACATCGGGCGCGAACACCGACCGCGACACGCCGGGCTGGGGCGACCAGTAGATGTCCGTGAGTGCCGCCGTGGCCGGCACGCTGGGGTCGAGCCGGCAATCGAACGGGCTCCGAACGTCCGCGGCACCGCCGCTGCACGACGGGGCTCCGTCGAAGCCATGGAGGGCAACTCCGCTGACCCGCACGCCGGCAGCGGCCGTGCCGGCCGACACGAACAGCCGGACGCCGACCCGCTGGCCGGCGACCACCAGTCCATCGTCGGAAACGGCCGACACGGTGACGCCAGCGGCCGCCAGGGCCGCGTCTTCGAAATCGCGCTCTTCGTCGGCCAGGCGGAAGTCGATGTCGTACCGCGCCGAGTCCGGCAGGCCCATCGCGCCGAGCGTCGACCGCAGCGACCGGACGGCCTCGAGGCCATCGACGATCGCGGCAAACGCCGCCGCATCGTCAGACGTCTCGAACTGCCGTTTCGCCGCCGCGGCCTCTTCGGCGACCAGCGCGAGTCCCCGGATGAGGGCCTCGGGCGGCGCGGCTCCGGCGAATCGGGCCAGGCCCCGAATCGAGGTATCGATGCCGTCGAAGAGCCAGCCTCCGGTCCGTCCGCGCCAGGCCGGATCCGACGCGTCGGCCAGCGTGTACACGGAGGCGGCCGGGACTGGCAGCGGCACGACCTGGCCGGTGCCCTGGCCCTTGTGGTAGCTGCGGGCTTCCGCGCCAATCTCGAAATAGGTCCGCCCGAGCCACGGGTCGTACACCGTGGCGTCGATCAGGACCTGGTCGACGCCGGCCTTCGGCGCTTCCCGCGAACCGGCGGGCGCGACGGCGCCGACCAGGCCGGCTGGAGGCCCGCCGCCGACGTAGAGCTTGCCGGCCTGCCAGGGCCGGAGCCCGGCGGCCAGTTGTTCGGGAAACCTGTCCGGATCCGCGGCGGCACGGAACGCCTCGATCGTCAGCCGGGCCGTCGCCTGATGGTGCTGGCCTCCGCCGTCGCCGGTCTGCCACATCGCCAGCACCACATCCGGTCGAACCGTGCGCAGGTGGCGAACCAGGTCCGAGAGGATCTCCTCCCGCCCCCACTTGCGGAAGGTCTCGTCGGGGCTGAAGGAGAAGCCGAAGTCGACGGCGCGGCCGAACAGCTGGTCTGCGCCGTCGAGGCGGTGTGCGGCCAGCAGTTCTTCGGTTCTGACGACGGCGAGGTCTTCGAAGAGCTCGGGGCCGATTTCGTTCTGGCCGCCGTTGCCGCGGGTGAGGGTGAGCACGGCGGCGCGCATTCCCTGGCCACGTGTCAGCCACGCCAGCAGGGCGTTGTTCTCATCGTCGGGGTGGGCATCGGTCTGGAGGAACCGTCCGACGGTGCCGAGGCGTCGAAGGGACAGGCCGAGGGCCTGTCGCCCGGCGTGGGGAGACGCGAGGGCCGGCGCGCGGTTCTGGGCGTGCAGGCGTGTGGTCGCGGGTTCGGACACGGACAGGACGAGGGCGAACGAGGCCAGGCAGGCACGGGTACTGGCACGGGTCATGGGTGCACCTCAGCGCGGGAGCGGTCCCTTGACAGATATCTAACGTCTCAAAGATAATAATACAGCCTGTTAGTAATGTCTATTAACTAAGTGCGTGGTTCCGCTCCGGCGCATGTCCGACCAGCACACCGCACTCCAGTTCGAAGACGCGGCCCCGCGGCGGATCGAGAAGCTCGATCTGGCCGCCATGCGCCGCCTGAATGCCCTCCGCATCCTCGACGCGGTGCGGCAGCACGGCCCCATTTCGCGCGCCCGCCTGGCGCGCCAGTCCAAGCTCAGTCCCCCGGGGTGTCGGGCAGTTCGTGTTCGTGGCGCTCGGGCGCGGCGTCGGCGCCGG
>CAZJRM010000289.1:0-2726 GCA_964547975.1 uncultured Vicinamibacterales bacterium
CCGCCATGCGGCGATACGTGGTCCACTTGCCGCCGGCCATCGTGAGCAGGCCCGATTTGCTGATCTGAATCGTGTGTTCGCGCGACAACGCCGACGTATTGCCCGCGTCGCCCGCCTTGACGAGCGGCCGGATACCGGCGAACACGCTGAGGATGTCCGACCGCTGCGGCTGTTCGGCCAGGTAGCCGCTGGCCGTCTCGAGGATGAAGTCGATCTCCTCCGAGAGCGGGCGGGGCTCCAGCGAGACCTCGGTGATGGGCGTGTCGGTGGTGCCGACGACGGCGTGACCGTGCCAGGGGATGGCGAACATCACGCGAGCGTCGCGGGTGCGCGGCACCATGATGGCGGTGTCGCCGCCGAGGAACTTCCTGTCGAGCACGATATGCACGCCCTGGCTCGGCGCGATCATCGGCGCGACGGTCGGGTCGTCGAGGTGACGGACGGCGTCGCAGAACGCGCCCGTGGCATTGATGACGCAGCGCGCCTTCAGCACGAACTCGGCGCCGGACTCGAGATCGAGGAACACGAGGCCGTCGACGTACCCGGACGAGTCCTTCTCGAGACCGACGACCCGGGCGTAGTTGACGAGGCACGCGCCCTTCTCGCACGCCGTGCTCGCCAGATCGATCAACAGGCGGCTGTCGTCGAACTGGCCGTCGTGGTACAACACGCCGCCGCGCAGGCCTTCCTGTTCGAGCGCGGGAATCCGCTGCAGGACTTCTTCCGTCGTGAGCACGTGCGAACGGCCGAACCCGTGTTTGCCCGCCAGCATGTCGTAGACCCGCATGCCGATGCCGTAGAACGGGGCTTCCCACCACAGGTAGTTGGGGACGACGAAGGCCAGGTCGCGGACGAGGTGGGGCGCGTTCTGCAGCAGCAATCCGCGTTCGTGCAGCGCCTCCATGACGAGTGGCACGTTCCCCTGCTGCAGGTAGCGGACGCCGCCGTGCACCAGTTTGGTCGATCGGCTCGACGTGCCCTTGCCGAAATCGTTCTGTTCGAGCAGCAGGACGTCGTAGCCGCGCGAGGCCGCATCCACGGCCACGCCGACGCCCGTCGCCCCGCCTCCGACGACCACGAGATCCCAGGGGGCGTGGTGGTCACGCACCCGATCCAGCATTGCTGCGCGATTCATACGACGTACCTCAAGACACGTGTCGGGCCGGGCTGGCTCGTCCTGAGCCGAGCCGAAGGAAGCCCTGCTCCACGACTGTCACGACCGTCACGTCTTCACGTTCGAAGTCCTGCTCCACGACGGACACGTGCTAGGCGTCCTCCCATTCGCGGGCGCGCTGCAGCGCCTTGCTCCAGCGGGCCCGGCGCGTTGCCGCCTCGTCCGCCCCCATGCGCGGTTCGAACTGGCGGTCGACTTCCCACGCGTGAGCCAGATTCGCTGTCGAGGACCAGAAGCCCACGGCGAGCCCCGCCAGGAACGCGGCGCCGAGCGCGGTCGTTTCGATGACTTTCGGCCGCACCACGGGCACGCCGAGGATGTCGGCCTGGAACTGCATCAGCATGCCGTTGGCCGCCGCGCCTCCATCGACGCGCAGTCCGTCGAGGGCCACGCCCGAATCGGTCTTCATGACGTCGAGGACGTCGGCCACCTGGAACGCGATGCCCTCGAGCGCCGCCCGGGCCACGTGCGCCTTCGTCGTCCCGCGCGTGATGCCCGCCATCACGCCCCTGGCGTACTGATCCCAATGCGGCGCGCCGAGGCCCGCGAACGCCGGCACCAGGTACACGCCGCCCGAATCGGGCACCGTCGCCGCCAGCGTCTCGACCTCCGCGGACGAACTGATGAGGCCGAGGCCGTCCCGCAGCCACTGCACGACCGCGCCGCCGATGAAGACGCTGCCCTCGAGCGCATAGTCCGTGTCGGCCCCGATGCGCCAGCCGACCGTCGTCAGCAGGTTGTGCTTCGAGGCCGCCGGCTGCCGCCCGATGTTCATCAGCATGAAACAACCGGTGCCGTACGTGTTCTTCGCCAGGCCGCGCGTGAAACACTGCTGGCCGAACAAGGCGGCCTGCTGGTCGCCCGCGATGCCGGCGATGGGGATTCGCGCCTCGAACACGCCGGCAGCCGTCCGGTCGAGCACCTCCGACGAGGGGCGGACGTCGGGTAGCACCGCCTCGGGGACGCCCAGCCACGCCAGCAGTTCCGGGTCCCAGCGTCCCGTCTGGATGTTGTAGAGCATCGTGCGCGAGGCGTTGCTGGGATCGGTGACGTGCAGGCCGCCGTTCGTCAGGTTCCACGTCAGCCACGTGTCGATCGTGCCGAAGGCCAGTTCGCCGCGCTCGGCGCGGGCGCGGGCGCCCGGCACGTGGTCGAGAATCCAGCGCAACTTGCTGCCGGAGAAGTACGCGTCGATGACGAGCCCCGTCTTCGCCTGGATGGCGGGACCGCGTCCCTCGGCCTTCAGGCTGTCGCAGAAACCCGCCGTGCGTCGATCCTGCCAGACGATGGCGTGGTGGATGGGGCGGCCGGTGGCGCGATCCCACACGACGGTAGTCTCACGCTGGTTGGTGATGCCGATCGCCGCCACCTCGCCGGCCGACACGCCAATCTGCTCGAGAGCCTTGCGCGCCACGGCGTGTTGCGTCGCCCAGATCTCGTCGGCATCGTGTTCCACCCATCCGGCCTGCGGGAAAATCTGCCGGAACTCCTGCTGGGCGACCGAGATGATCCGGCCGGCATGATCGAAGACGATGGCGCGTGAACTGGTCGT
>CAZJRM010000289.1:2826-5438 GCA_964547975.1 uncultured Vicinamibacterales bacterium
GAAGGGCGGGGCGCCCCGAAGAACGCCCCGCCCGCGCTGCCCTAGAACATGAGCTTCACGCCCAGCTGAATCTGCCGCGCGTCGTACGCCCCGGTGATCGTTCCGAAGGCGGCCGAGCTACGGTTGCCGTTGGGCGGCAGGAAGTTGGTGCGGTTGAGCAGGTTGAACGCCTCGATGCGGGCCTGCAGGGTCGTCTGCGAGCCGATCGGGAGCTTGAAGTTCTTCGACGCGACGAAGTCGAGCTGCCAGAACCATGGAGCCCGGACGCTGTTACGGGGTGCGTTGCCGAACACCTGGCTCGGGTCGGTCGGAATCGTCACGTTCGCCGGGTTGAAGTAACCCGTGGTTGCGTTCTTGTTGCCGTACGGGTCGCCCGTGACGTTGGGGCGGTAGTTGTTCGAGCCGCGGAAGTCCTGCTGGATGCCCGACACCTGGTAGCTGGCCGCCGGCGTGTAGGTCAACGTGACGGGCGCGCCCGAGGTCATCGTGTTGATGCCGCTCAGCGTCCATCCGCCGATGAACGCGTCGATGACCGGGTGGATCTCGCTGGCCCACTTGCGGCCGCGGCCAAAGGGCAGGTCCCACACCACGCTCGTGGTGTTGTTGTACGGCTGGTCGTACCCCGAGACCGCGTAGTCGGCCTCCATGTTGCGGACGTCCTGCGGTCCCGGCGTGTTGCCGTACTGGTTTTCGAGCGAGCCGGCGCCGTTGTCCTTCGCCTGGGAGTAGGTGAAGGCGTTCAGCACCATCAGGTTGCCGGGCGCCCGGTACTCGAACTTCACCTGGAGCGCGTTGTAGCGGGACTTGTTGCCGTTGAACGCGTAGGTGATGTCGCCGTATTCCTGGATCGGACGCCTCGCCTGCAGCGACAGCGACCCCGCGGCGTTGTTGGGGACGGCCTGGTTGTAGTTGGCGAGCGCCAGCAGGTCGTCGGCGCGGTTGCCGACGTAGGCGACGTCAATCAGCATGCCCTTCATCACTTCGCGCTGCACCGACACGTACCAGCTCTGCACTTCGCTCGAGTGGTAGTCCCGCGGCATGTAGAGGATGTTTGCCGTCGTGGGGTTGAACTGCGACGGATCGGCGAACCCGGCCGGATAGCCCTGCTGGGTCGTCCGGAAGGTCGGCAGCGTCGGATTCGACTGCGACACGACGGCGTTGACCACCTGCGGGCCGTTGATCGCGAGGATATTGGCCGCGCCAATCCGGTGGAAGTGGATGTAGCTGAGTCCCCAGCCACCGCGCAGCACGGTCTTCGGCGATGCGCTGTAGGCGAACCCGAGGCGCGGCCCGAAGTTGTTGCGATCCGGATCGATCAGCGTCCGTTCGTAGAGCGACCCGTCCTTGGCCTGGATCATCGTCTTGGTGGACGGGTCGTAGTTCGTCATCTGGTTGGCGGCCTCCCACCACGGCGTGGCGTACTCGTAGCGCAGGCCGAGGTTGAGCGTCAGCTTGTCGTTCACGCGCCAGTCGTCCTGGATGTAGGCGAACTGGTAGCGCTGGCGCAGATTCGCCGTCAGGGGGCTGCTCAGCGCGTACGTGCTGCGCAGGCCGAGCATGAAGTCGGCGAGGTTGTACAGGTTGTTCGACGTCGCGCCCGTCGGCCGGGTGAACTGCCCGGCATATTGGTCACGACCGTAGAGCGGGTTGACGTCCTGCACCTCGGTTCGGACGTACTGGAACTCGTAGCCGGTCTTCATCGAGTGCCGGCCCAGGATCCAGGTGTAGTTCAGCTTGGCGTTGAAGAGTTCCGGGTACTGCCACTGCGGGTTGGTCGCCTGGCGCCCCAGGTCCGAGTAGCCGGTGATGAGCTGGGTGTACAGACCCCCCGTGATGCGCGGGTCTGTCGGCAGGCCCGAAATCCCGTACGCCTCCTGCGCCGACGGCGTGCCGAGGCCCCAGGGGTTCTTGCCGGCTTCGGTCCGTGACCACCCAAAGCGGCCTTCCAGCAGCGAGGTGCCGGTCCGTGCCCACGTGAACCCCGTGACGAACTGCTTGGTGTCGACGTAGGTGAACGCGTTGCCCGCGCCGCCCGACGGCAGCGGGATGACCGGGTCGTCGACGTTGTCCACCTTGCGGAAGCCGAAGCGGCCGAAGAACGACAATGACGAGCTGGCCTGGTAGTCAATCTTGGCCCCGCCCTTGTCGGAGTCGTTCTTGAAGTTCTGCAGGATGTCGTAGTTGTTCGACGCCACACTCGGGCGGGTCGGATCGGGCAGGGCGCTCAGGACCTTGCGCGCGAAGGCGGTCATCGGAATCGCCGTTCCGGCGGGGTACACGTCGCCGGTCTGCGGGTTCCGGACGTCGACCGAGAGGATGCCCTGACGCTGCGTCGGATTCGCGATCGTGGCGAAGCTGACCACCGTCCTGGTCTGCCGGAACCGTTCCCAGTCGCCGAAGAAGAACGCCTTGTTTTTCAGGATGGGGCCGCCGAGCGCCAGGCCGAACTGGTTGCGTTCGAGCTCGGGCTTGACGCCCGACGAGGGCTTGAAGAACCCGGCTGCGTTGAGTGCCGTGTTCCGGAAGAACTCCCACGCCGCGCCGTGAAACTGGTTCGTGCCGCTCTTGTAGGCCACGTTGATCGTCGCGCCGCCGCTCCGGCCGTACTCCGC
>CAZJRM010000290.1:0-5406 GCA_964547975.1 uncultured Vicinamibacterales bacterium
GGGGACCGATCTCATCCTGCGCGAACTGGCCACGGGCCGCGATCTCAACATCGGCAACGTCAGCGAGTTCGCGTTCAACAAGACAGGCCGCCTGCTCGCCATCGTCATCGACGCGGCCGACAAGGCGGGCAACGGCGTCCAGATCCGTTGGATGGACACCGCGTCGGTCACGGTCCTCGACAGCGACAAGGCCAACTACGAAAAACTCGCGTGGACCGAGAAGGGCGACGCGCTCGCGGTCCTCAAGACGACGGAAGACAAGGCGTACCAGGACAAGCTCTACTCGGTCCTCGGGTTCACGAGCTTCGACCCGAAGGCGACGCAGACCGTCGTGTTCGATCCGAAGATCGACAAGACGTTCCCTGCCGAGATGAGCGTGAGTCCGGACCGGACGCCCGGCTGGACCGACGACCTGGCGAACCTGACGTTTGGCATCCGGAAGGTCCGCAAGAAGACCGACGACAAGCCGGCGGGCGACAAGCCGGCCGCGGGCGCGCCCGAGGCCGACAAGGCGGACGAACCGACCGACGAGAAACCCGACCTCATCATCTGGCACCACAAGGACCCGCGCCTGCAGTCGCAGCAGCAGGTGGAAGAGGATCGCGACAAACGGTTCAGCTACCTGTCGCTCTATCGGGTCGCCGACAAGGCGTTCGTCCGTCTCGGTGACGACGACGTCCGGGACGTGACGCTCCCGCAGGCGGGGTCGTGGGCGGTCGGGTTCGATGACGATGACTACGAGCTCGTCGGGTCGACCGAAGGGCGGCGGTACCGCGACCTCTACGCGGTGAACATGAAGACCGGCGCGAAGACGCTCGCGGTGAAGAAGTCCCGGTGGGCGTTCGGTCAGTCACCGACGGGGCAGCACTTCCTCTTCTACGAGGACGGCCACTTCTTCACCTACGACCTGGCGGCCGGCACGAAGGCCAATATCACCCTCGGGGTGCCGGTGTCGTTCGTCGACGTCGACGACGACCACAACGTCGTGAAGCCGCCCGTGTCGCCGATGGGCTTCGACAAGACCGGCGCGTTCGTGCTCCTGAGCGACGGCTGGGATGTCTGGAAGGTGCCGGTGACGCCGGGGCCTGCCGTCAACCTGACGGGGAACGGGCGGAAGGACGCCGTGCGCTACCAGGGGCGCCTGCGTCTCGACCCCGACGAGAAGGGTGTCGATCTCACGGTGCCGCAGTACTTCAACATCTACGGCGAATGGACCAAGAAGAGCGGCATCGCGCGCGTGTCACCCGGGACGCCGGCCGCCGAATCGCTGCTCTGGGACGCGGCTGGTTACAGCCGGGTGGCCAAGGCGAAGCACGCGGACCGGATCGTGTACTCACGCGAGACGTTCACGGAAGCGCCTGAACTCTACGCCTCGGACCTGTCGTTCAAGGCCGGCGCGAAGCTGACCGACAACGGCGCCCAGCAGAAGGCGTTCCTGTGGTCGGCCGGCGCGCAGTTGGTGGACTACAAGAGCGCGAAGGGCGCCAAGCTCCAGGCCGCGCTCTTCCTGCCCGCCGGGTACGAGAAGGGCAAGAAGTACCCGACGCTCGTCTACATCTACGAGAAGCTGTCGCAGGGTCTCAACCGGTTCTCGAATCCCTCAGCCAACGGATTTAACCCGACGGTGTACACCAGCAACGGGTACGCCGTGCTGATGCCGGACATCACCTACACGATCAACGATCCCGGTATGTCGGCCGTGTGGTGCGTGCTGCCCGCGTTGAAGGCTGCGATTGCGACCGGCATCGTCGACGGCGCGAAAGTGGGGCTGCAGGGACACTCGTGGGGCGGCTACCAGACGTCGTTCCTCGTGACGCAGACCAACGCGTTCGCGGCGGCCGTGGCCGGCGCGCCGCTGACCAACATGATCAGCATGTATTCGTTGATCTACAAGAACAGCGGTGGCGGGAACATGGCCATCTTCGAGAGCAGCCAGGGCCGCTTCCGCGGCGGGTACTGGGGCGAGAACTGGGAACCGTACGTGCGGAACTCGCCCGTGTTCTTCGCGAAGAACGTGACGACGCCGCTCATCATCCTGCACAACGACAAGGACGGCGCGGTCGACTTCACCCAGGGCGTCGAGTACTACAACACGCTCCGGCGCATGGGGAAGAACGTCGTCATGCTGGAGTACGTCGGGGAGAACCACGGCCTGGCGAAACCCGCGAACCAGCAGGACTACACCCTGCGGATGAAAGAGTTCTTCGACCACTTCCTGATGGGCAAGCCCGCGCCGAAGTGGTACACCGACGGCGTGCCGCGCCTCGACATGCAGGACCACTTGAAAGAACGGGCCGGCATGGGCAAGAAGAAGGACACGCCGAAGGACGCGGCGAAGGACGCGGCGAAAGAGCCGGTCAGGGACAAGAAGTAACGAGCCAGGGCGGGCCGGGGAGTGACCCCGGCCCGCCGTCGTGAGGTGGTATGGCGGTACGGTGTCGGGCGGGCGTGGCGCTGCTGGTCGCGGCGCTGGTGTGGACGGCGGGTGTCGCGGCGCAGACGCCGGCGGGGCGCGGCGCCATCAGTGTCGAGGACCTCAAGACGTGGCTGGGGTACATCGCGTCCGATGAACTGGAGGGACGCGCCACGATGACCGAAGGCCTGGCGCTGGCCGGGAGTTACATCGCCGAACACCTGCGATCCTGGGGCGTCACCCCGGGCGGAGACCGCGGGTCCTACTTCCAGCGTGTCGCGGTCGTCGGTGTGCAGAACAAGGGCACGGCCTCCGTCACGGTCACGGTGAACGGGCAGTCGAAGACGTTTACGCTCGGCGACGGCATCGAGCTGCCGAAGAACATGGGAGGCGCCCGGACGCTGACCGGCGCCAGGGTCGAGTTCGTCGGCTACGGCGTCAGTCTGCCCGAGGCCGGCATCGACGACTATCGGGGTCGCGCCGCGAAGGGCAGGTTCGTCGTCTACATCGGCGCGCAAGGGCCGGCGTCACTGGATCTGACGAAGCATCGGCGTGTGCTGAACGGGCGCTCCCGCACGGCGATCGACCAGGAGGGCGCTGCCGCCGTGTTCGCGCCCGACATGCGCTCGGCCGCGGGCCGGGGTTCGGCGGCGTTCGGCGCTCCGGCGTCGCCGACGGCTGGCGCTCCCGCCGCGCCGCCCCGGCCGGCTGCCGCCCCGAATCCGATCGCACTCGCGCAGGGCGTGCCGCCCGAGTCTCCGGATTTCACGACCGTTCAGCGCTACGACCTGCCGGTCCCGCCGGTCATCACGGCGAACGATACGTTCTTCGAGTTCCTCTTCAGCGGATCCGGCACCTCGTACGCGACGCTGAAGGACGCGGCCGGGAAACGCGAGCCGTTGCCCGCCGTTTCGCTCGAGGGCGTCACCGTCACGATCGACCTGCAGCCGAAGTACGACATCGTCCGCACGCAGTACACGCGGAACGTGGTGGGGATCATCGAGGGGACGGACCCGGCCCTGCGGAAGACGTACGTCGGGTTCGGCGCCCACTACGATCACGTCGGCTATTCACAGGGCGGCCTCGTCCAGGGCATCGCCGGCATGCGGCGCAGCGCGCCGATGGGCCGCGTCACTCCCGCCGCCGTCGACGACCGCGTGTGGAACGGCGCCGATGACGACGGGTCGGGGACGGTGGCGCTGATGGCGCTCGCCAGGGCGTTCGCGCAGGGGGCGCGGCCGAAACGGTCCTTGCTGTTCGTGTGGCACACCGGCGAAGAACGCGGGCTGTGGGGCTCTCGGTACTTCGCGGACTACCCCACGGTGCCCATCGAGTCGATCGTCGCCCTGCTCAACATCGACATGATCGGCCGGAACCGGGACGACAAAGCCGACGAAGCCAACGTGGTCTACCTCGTCGGTTCCGACCGCATCAGCAGCGAACTCCACTCCCTGAGCGAGAACGCCAACCGCGGTCTGGCGAAACCGATGACGCTGGACTACTCGTTCAACGATCCGGCCGATCCGGAGGCGCTCTACACCCGTTCCGATCACTACAGCTATGCGCTGAAGGGGATTCCCGTCATCTTCTACACGACGGGGATGCACCCCGACTACCACGCCAACACCGATGGCGTGGAGCGGATCGAGTGGGAGAAGATGGCGCAGATCACGCGCCTCATCCAGGCCACGGCGGCGAAGGTGGCGAACCTCCCTCACGCACCGGCGAAAGACCATCTGGGCCCGCGGGCCATTTCACGGGTGAAGTGACCCGCCGTGCTTTCGCTCGACGACCTGCGCCGCGAACTTCCGACTCGGCTGACGACGTTGCCCGGCCTCGAGGCGCAGCGCAGGATGGCGCCCGTGCCGCGAACGGGCTGGAGGCCCGGACTGCTGCCGGACGATGCCAGGCCGGCCGCGGCGTTGCTCGCGTTGTTTCCGGATGCGGGGGGGGCGCACTTCATCCTGACGAAACGGTCGAGCGACCTGCCCACGCACCGCGGCCAGGTCTCGCTGCCCGGCGGCGCGGTTGACCCGGGAGAGAGCCTGGCGCAGGCCGCGCTGCGCGAGGCCCACGAAGAAGTCGGCATCGCGCCCGGCGCGGTCGACCTGCTCGGCGCACTGACGCCCGTGCATATCCCGGTGAGCGGTTTCGTCCTGCATCCGCTCGTCGGATGGCTCTCGAGCCGGCCGCAGATGGTGCCGGCCCCAGGAGAGGTGTCCCGCCTGATCGACGTGCCCGTGTCGGAACTGCTCGACCCCGGCCGGCACCGGCGCGTGGTCAGCGTTCGCGAAGGGATCGAGTTCGAGATGCCGTACTTCGACCTCGACGGCGAACAGGTCTGGGGCGCGACCGCCATGGTGCTGGCCGAGTTTGCCGCCGTGCTTGGCGTCCACGTCGCGCCGGTTCCCTAGTCTCTTCCCTGTTCCCTATCGCCCGATCCCTCTTCCCTGCCTTGTTGTATCCTGAGTCATCACCTGTTCGTGAACGGAGCGTACGTTGGCGGCACGGCCCAAAGACCCAGACCCTTCCCTGTTCGATGTGATGGATACCGGCGCGGCCGGTGACGGCGGGCACTGGCCGCCGGCTCAGTGGCCTCCCGCGCCTGGCGGTTCGGGCCGGGGCGGACGTTCCGGCGACGAGTCCATCGCGCTGCACGAGGCCGCGCAGGAGAAGTACCTCAACTACGCGTTGTCGGTCATCACGTCCCGCGCGCTGCCCGACGTTCGCGACGGGCTGAAGCCCGTCCAGCGCCGCATTCTCTTCACGATGTGGCAGCAGAATCTCACCGCCGACACCAAGCACCGCAAGTGCGCCAAGGTCGTCGGCGACGTGATGGGGAGCTACCACCCCCACGGCGATTCGGCCATCTACGAAACGCTGGTCCGCATGGCGCAGCCGTTCTCCCTGCGATACCCGCTGGTGGACGGCTCGGGCAACTTCGGGTCGCTCGACGGTGACGCGGCGGCGGCCATGCGCTACACGGAGTGCCG
>CAZJRM010000291.1:0-5396 GCA_964547975.1 uncultured Vicinamibacterales bacterium
CGCGACGCGCAGGCCCGGCGCCTCCCAGTGCGCGAAGCCGAGGTCGATCGTGATGCCTCGGGCCTTCTCTTCCTTGAGCCGGTCGGGATCGGTCCCCGTCAGCGCCAGCACGAGGGCGCTCTTGCCGTGATCGATGTGCCCGGCCGTTCCGACGACGATGTGTTTCATGGTTCAGCGCTTCCGCCGGGAACGGACGCGGCCACCCCCGCGCACCGGCCGACCCGCCTTCGCGCGGATCGGCTTCCCTCTGCCCGTCCCGCGCTTCGGCGAGGCGACGCGCCGGACACGGATGTGCTCGAGCACGTCGACCAGCGCGAGGTCGATTTGCCGGCGGTCGGCGTCCACGCGCGCCAGTTGCACGCGGACCCGATCCCCCATCCGGAACACCCGCCGCGTGTACTCGCCCCGCAGTTGCAGGTCCGTCTCGGCAAACCGGTAGACATCGTCCGCCAGGGTCGTGACGTGCACGAGTCCTTCGACGAAGTGTTCGGCGAGTTCCACGAAGAGCCCGAAGGCGGCGACGCCGGTCACCACGCCATCGAACTCCTCCCCGATCTTGTCGGCCATGAAGCGCGCCTTCTTCCATTGGACGAGTTCGCGCTCGGCCTCCATGGCACGCCGTTCCCGATCGGACGCGTGGCGGGCGACGTCGGCCAGGGCCTCGGCGTCGCCCGCGGGCCTCGGCCCGAGGTGTCGGCCTTGCCGCGCCGCACGCAACAGACGGTGCACGACCAGGTCGGGATACCGGCGAATCGGCGACGTGAAGTGCGTGTAGGTGTCGAGCGCCAGGCCGAAGTGACCGCGATTGACCGCCTCGTAGCGCGCCTGCTGCATCGTGCGCAGCAGCAGGAACGCGACGGGCTTCTCCATCGGCGCCCCCCGGATCTGCTCCACCAGACGCTGGAAGTCGCGCGGCCTGACGCCTCCGGGCGAGACCTCAAACCGGAACCCGAGTGACGCGGCAAACGACGCGAAGGACTCGACCTTGAACGGATCGGGCGCGTCGTGCACACGGTAGATCGAGGGCAGGCTCTCGCGGTGCATGTGCCCCGCCACGGTCTCGTTGGCGAGGAGCATGAACTCTTCGATCATCCGATGCGCCACGTTCCGCTCGGCCGGCACAATAGCCTCGACGAGGCCCGCGGCGTCGAGCACGATCTCGGGCTGCGGCAGGTCGAAGTCGATGGCGCCGCGCCCGCGGCGTCTCGCCGAAAGACGCTCGAAGAGCGCCTGCATCTCCTCGATGAGCGGCAGCAGGCGATCGTACCTCGCCAACGCGACCGGGTCCCGCTCGGTCAGGATCGCGTTGACCTCGTGGTAGGTCATGCGCGCCGACGACCGCACCACGCCGTCGTGGAACTCGTAGCGCACGACCGTCCCCTGACCGTCCACCTCCATGAGGCACGACTGGACGAGGCGGTCTTCGCCGGGTTTGAGACTGCACAGGTGGGCCGCGAGATCCGCGGGCAACATGTGGACGGCGCGGTCCGGGAAGTAGACCGACGTTCCGCGCTCGCGCGCCTCATCGTCGAGCGCGCTACCCTCCGTCACGTAGTGCGCGACGTCCGCGATGTGCACACCCAGCCACCACCGCCCGTTCGCCAGCCGTTCCAGCGATATCGCATCGTCGAAGTCCCGCGCGTTGTCGCCATCGATCGTCACGATGGGCCAGGAGCGGAAGTCCGTGCGGCCGGCAAGGTCGGCCTCGCGTACGACGGAGCCCAGGCGGGCGGCCTCGGCCAAAGCGGCAGGACCGTGCGCGTCGGGGATGCCATGGGTACGAATCACGACGAGCGTATCGACAC
Source organism: uncultured Vicinamibacterales bacterium (assembly GCA_964547975.1). Classification (GTDB taxonomy): domain Bacteria; phylum Acidobacteriota; class Vicinamibacteria; order Vicinamibacterales; family JAKQTR01; genus CAYJPV01. Next base: position 1,806 of record CAZJRM010000291.1, read on the forward strand.
CGGGAGCCTCGGGAGGGCCGAGCACCTCGACCACACGACCGACGGGTCCGCGGGTGGCCGTCGGCCATCGGGTCACCTCGGCCACCACCATGTCCCCGGCGCCGGCGCCTCCGCGTTCACCATCGGGAATGACGACGTCCACGAGCACCCGGCGTTGGTGTGGAACGACCCAGGCCCGGCCGGCCTGGTCCACGGCCAGCCGACCGACCAGCGTCGCGTTCGCGCGATCGAGGATCCGCACGAGGCGTCCTTCGCGACGGCCGTCATGGCGACGGTGTTCGACACGGGCCGCCACCCGATCGCCGTGCATCGCATCGCCAAGGTGGACCGCCGGGATGTAGACATCTCCGCCGTCGCCCGTCTCGGCGACCTCGGGGCGCACGAACCCGAAGCCGTCGGGATGCACGATCAGCCGACCGGCCACGACGTCCATCTTCCCGGGCAGCGCGTAACGCCGCCCCCGGACCATGACGAGCGACCCGTCACCGGCGAGGGCGCGCAACTGCCGGCGGACGCCGACCCGTTCTTCCCGCGGCACCTTCAGGATCTGCAGGCATTCGCGCGCCGACACCGGGTGCGGGATCCGCGCCGCGAAGGCGCGCAGCAGTTCGTTGCGAGTCATGACGCGGCACCGACGAGCACGACCTGCACATCGCCGACATTCGTGCCGGTCGGACCGATCCGCACGAGGGCGCCGAGCGCATCGAGGTAGGGATACGACGCATTGTCGGCCAGCGCGACTTCGGGAGGGCCGGGCGTGTCGGCGAGCGCGCGCGCGATCGTCGACGAGTCCACGAGCGCGCCAGCCGCGTCGGTCGGACCGTCGATCCCGTCGGTGCCCACGCTCGCGAGCACGGCCGGGCGACCGAACCGCCCGAGCCAGCGCAGGCTCGCCACGGCGAATTCCTGGTTACGGCCGCCCAGTCCCGTGCCGGTGACGGTCACCGTGGTCTCCCCCGACGACACCACACACACGGGCGCCCCGACGCCCTCGACGGCACGCCGGACCAGGGCGTCGTGGGCGGCCGCCGCGATGCGGGCTTCGCCGATCACGGGATCGTCGATGACGACCGTGCGGTAGCCGAGGCGCTCCGCTTCACGCCGCGCGCCACGCATCACATCGACGCGTCCGGCGATGATCGTGGTCCGCGCACGCGCCAGCGCGGGATCGCCGGGTTTCGGGGACTCGCCGTCCCCCGTGGCGGCGCCCCGCTCGAGCGTGGCGACGACCGAGGCCGGATATGCCTCACGGCCGCCGCGGGCGTCCAGCACCGCGAGAGCATCGGCAAAGGTGGAGGGATCGGGCACGGTGGGGCCCGATCCGATCACCGACCGATCGTCGCCGACCACATCCGAGATCGCGAGGCACACGGTCGCGGCCGGCGTCGCCGCCGCGAGCCGGCCGCCCTTGACGCACGACAGATGTTTGCGGACGGCGTTGAGCGCGTGGATGTCGGCGCCGGATCGGAGCAGGCGCCCGGTGGTCGCTCGCTTGTCATCGAGCGTCACGCCAGCCGCCGGCACCGCGAGCAGCGCGGACGCCCCTCCGGACAGCAGGACGAGCAACACGTCCGATTCGGACAACGCGGCCGCGAACGCCAGTGCCCGTCGTCCGCCGTCCACGCTGCCGGGCGTCGGCACCGGATGGCCGCCGACGATCTGCTCGACGAACGTCGGCAGACCCGATGCGAGCGCGGGAGCGACGCACAACGCCGCCACCGGCGGTGTCGGCGCGTCGGCCAGGGCTGCAGCCAGCATCGGCGGCGCCGCCTTGCCGGCCGCCAGCACGGCCCACCGCGCCCCCTGGACGATCGCCGGCGCCTCGAGGCGCAGCGACCGCCGCACGCACGGACCCGCTTCGACGGCACCAATCGCCGCCCGGACGATGTTCAGCGTGTCGTGGCGGAGGGAGTCGAGCGAGGGAGTCAGTGGAGCGTCTTCCGATCGGGTTGCGACGACACACCCGTGACGCAGTCGAGACTCGCGAGGATACGACTGAACACCTCGCCCGCGTTCTGCCTGGCGCACAGCGCATCGAGCTGCTGGAGGATCCGGTCGAGCGCCTGTTCGGCGCTGGCCAGCGCGGTGGCCGAGTAGCAGTCGCGCTGCATCCGGAGCCGTTCCAGGTGCTTCAGGAACTCTTCACGATAGAAAGCGGTGACGGGACTTGAGAGGGGGATCTCGCTTGCAGGATGTGGTCGACTCAAGGGACGCGCCATGAGTTCCTCACGCAGGGTGGTGCAAGACCTTCCCAGTGTAGTGCCCGTGCTTTTCCGTTGTCAACGCAGCGGCGCGCGCCGATGCGTCAGCGCACGTGCCGCGATGCCACGAGCCCTCCGAGACAGCCGACGGCCATGCCGCCGACGATCAGGCCCAGCGCGGTCGTCCACGGGAGGAAGGCGAAGAACCCCGACTCGACGACGCCGGGCATCACCTGCGGCAACCGTCCCCGCAGGATGAACTGTCCGGCGTAGAGGCCGACGACCGCGACGAGCGATCCGAGACCGCCGTGCATGACGCCTTCGGCGATGAGCGGGCCTCGCAGCAACGCCACGGGCGCGCCCATCAACTGCATGATGTCGACCGCATCACGCCGCTCGTACAGCGACAGCCGGACGATGGCCGTCACGGTGAAGACGGCGGCCAGGACGAGCACGCCGCCGACGATCCAGCCGGCCCAGCTCAGCGCGGCGGCCAACTGCGCCAGGCGCAGGAGCCATTGCCGGTCGAAACGGACGTCCGCCACACCCGGCGCCAGGCCGACGCGGGTCGCGAGGGCCTCGACGGCCTCGCTCGTCGCCAGCCCTGGCGCGAGGCGTACGTCGATCGACGCGGGCATGGGATTCTCGTCGAGTGCAGTCGCTGCCGGTGCAAGGTCGGGAAAATCGCGCTTGAACCGATCGAGGGCCTCCGCCTTCGAGACGTACGTGCGGCCTGCCACGAGCGTGCTCTCGCTCAACTGCCGGTTCAGTTCGGCGCGCTGTTCCGGCGTGATGTCGTCCCGCAGGTAGACCGTGAGTTCAGCCGCGGCGTTCCAGGCGTCGAGCGCGCGGTTGAGGTTGACCGTCACGGCCAGGAACGCGCCCAACACCCCGATGGCGACCGCGATCGTCAGCGCAGAGAGCCCCGTCGACCCCCGCTGGCGCCACAGGCTGACGGCCGCTTCCTTGACGCAGAACTTCAGGGTGCCCATGACGTCTCACGCTCCCGCGGCCAGATGGCCGTGGTCCAGCCGCAGCGTCTTCCGTCCGACACGGTTGATGAGTTCGCGATCGTGCGTCGCCACCAGCACGGTCGTCCCGGCCGCGTTGATGTCGCGGAACAGGTTCATGATCTCGAGCGCCAGATCCGGATCGAGGTTCCCCGTCGGTTCGTCCGCCAGGACCAGGGCCGGTTCGTTGACGAGCGCGCGGGCAATCGCGACACGCTGCTGCTCGCCGCCTGACAGTTCGACCGGATACGCGTTCATGCGGTGCTGCAGCCCCACCCACTTGAGGACCTGGAAGGTGCGCCGCTGCTGCTGCACGCTCGGCGCCCCGAGGGCGCGGAGCATGAGCGAGACGTTCTCGTGCACTGTCTTCGACGGGATGA